>DYGV01000007.1:6609-17066 GCA_020724505.1 Anaerolinea thermophila | reverse complement strand
TAAGATAATCTTGCCGATCAAGATAAAAGGACCCAGCCATACACCCCAGGGCTGATCGGTCACAAATGGCAAATGGTATCCACCCAGGAAAAGCGTGGCAGCAATCGCGCTGACCACAATCATCTTAATGTACTCGGTCATCATAAACAAAGCAAACTTCATCCCCGAATATTCGACGTGGTAACCGGCGGTTAGCTCTTGCTCTGCTTCGGGCATATCAAAAGGCGCACGGTTGATCTCCGCCAGAGCAGCGATCAGAAAGATAACAAAGCCGATCGGTTGATAGATGATAAACCAACCGATCCGCATCTGTTCTTCAACAATATCCGCCAGGCTCAACGAGCCTGCCAGCATGATGGGCCCAACAAACGAAAGCGCCAGCGCCAGCTCGTAACTGATCATCTGTGCCGAAGAACGGATGCCGCCCAATGTGGCGTATTTATTGTTGGATGACCAGCCCGCCAGGACAATTCCATAAACCGAGATGGAGGTGATGGCGGCGATATATAACACTCCCACATTGAGATTGCCGGCGATGGACAGATGCACTGGGCGGCCCATAATATTCACCACGCCGCCGAATGGCAACACCCCCAGGATAATCAACGCCGGCACGGTGGTAATAATGGGCGCCGCCATGAAGATCAGCTTATCCGCCTGGGTGGGGATTAATTCTTCTTTGAAGACTAATTTCACCGCATCGGCGACGGGTTGCAACAAGCCATAGGGGCCCGCCCGGTTCGGTCCGTACCGATTTTGGAAACGAGCCAGGAATTTGCGCTCCATGTAAGTCAGGTAAGCAAATCCGGTCAGCAAGCCGAGTACCAGGATCACAGCTTTGATAATCCATTCAATCCAGAGGGCAACATCCATAAGACAGTCCTTTTGTAGCCAGGGATGATTGGTTTTCGTGTTCGATCAACTCTGCGCCAGGGCTAACCAGCCGATTTCAGCTCCACCGGGGTTGGTCCGCTGACAGGCAAGCCAAAGCTGCGCGGCGCTAATACCACTCGCTCCGGCAAATTTTTGTCCACCTTTACCTGTACAACCACGCTCTGCTGCGACTCGGTAAAGGTAAGGCGCACAAACCCGCCCTGAGAAATCTTCAGGCGGTTGGCTTCTTGCTCGCCCAAAACGATGTAAGGCTCGCCAATACGTTTGTGTAAAAGCTGAGAATGCATCAAGGTCGCCCCGCGGTCATAGAGCCGGGTGATTGGAAAAGCAATCCCGCCCAGTTTTGGCAGTTTGAAATCCGCCGCCTGCGGCCAGGAAAGCAGCGAAGCGCCGTTTTGCGCCAACGCCAATTGCGCGCCAAGCCCCTGCGTGTTCTCGTAAGCTGTACCGCCGTAATACATGTCCGCTCGCCCGACGATAGGCCATTGCTCATGCACTTCAGCCAGTTTCTGATACGTCAGGCCACTAAACGACGGGGTCTCCGCTGCCAGGCGGGCGAACACCAACGAGGCGCTGGCGTGAGCAAAACCCTCAAAGCCTAGTTTTTCAGCAAGATACGCCGGGATGGCAAAGTCAGCCTGCGGGCCATCCAGTTCGGCGCGCAAACCGGTTAGCAGCGGAGCGCGTCGCGTCCCAGGGCTTTCGACCCTGGGTGGCAGCGCTGCGATGGGCTGCAGAGCCGGATAATAGCGCTGTACCCGCCGCTCGCCAGAGGTATAGCTGCCTTCGCGCTCCATCCATGATTGCGCCGGGAAGACCACATCTGCCAGGCGCGCCGTTTGAGAAAGATAAAGGTCTTGCACCACGACAAACTTTTGCCCGTCAAAAGCATTAAGATAGGCTGGGTCGTCGCTCACCGGATCGGCGGCGACGATATATAGCGCCTGCGCTTGAGCCAGATCTGCGGGCAAATTCATGCTCGGCTGCCAGCCCAGCTCCCACGCCCCTTGATCGTTGGCGCGCGGCCAAACGCCCAACAATCCGTTGTTCGGCCTGCCAAAGTGATCGGTGGTCAACAGCAGGTTGGCGCAAGCTTGCGCCAACGCCTGGGTTTCAGCCAGTCCCATGCCATCGCTGCCAAACAAAATCACTGCGTCTTTCGCCTCGGCAAAGGCTTTGGCGGCGCCTTTAAGCTCATTGCTGCGCGCCAGCTCTTGAATCGATTCGGGCAATTCGGGGCGCTTGGGGGAAAGCGCATTGACCAACGCCAAAACCGCCGCAGCAGCCATTCCAAAGGGGAAACGCAGCGAATAATGGGCATCGCGATCGAGTTTGGTATTTCGGGCGTTGAGCACAATCAGGGTTGCGCCGCGCTTCGCTGCCTGGCGCACACGCAACCACCAGAGCGGCGCTTCCTCTTCGAGGTCCGAACCCACCACCAAAATGGCGCTTTCCTTGCCCATATCGGCGAAGTTGGTACCCGGAGCGAAGCCAATTTGGGTGGTCAAATCACCGCCGGCCATCGAGGTATATAAGAGCGATCTACCTCCCAACGATTGGGTCAACTTGCCTAAATTGAACAGATCTTCGTTCGAGAGCCGCCCGCTGGCCAGGGTGATCAAACCGCTCCCAACACCCTGAAATCGTTCTGCAACCAACTCCAGCGCCTCTTCCCAGGTTGCAGACTGCAACTCGCCATTCTTGCGCACCAACGGTTTTTTCAATCGTTCGGCGTTCTGCCTCCCAAAATGGTAGCCTAACCGCCCCTTGTCGCAGATCCAGATCTCGTTGACGGCTTCATTCTGACGTGGCATCACCCGCTTCACCACCCATTTGCCGCCAGAGACCGCCTCTCGACGCACGTTCAAGGTCAGGTTACAACCCACCGGGCAATGATTGCAGATCGAAGCCGCCGCCCTCAGTTCCCACGGGCGGGCGCGAAAGCGAAAGTCCGTGGTGGTCAGCGCCCCAACAGGACAAATGTCCGTAGTGTTCCCGGACCAATAGGAGTCGAAGCCAGGCTCGGAATAGGTCACGATCTGCAAAGAACGGCCGCGTTGCGAGAAGCCAATCACCGGATCGGCGGCGATGAGATCCTGAAAACGCACGCAACGCCCGCATTGGATGCAGCGCTCGCGATCCAGATAGATCAATTCACCCAAGGGAACATGCTTGGCGAGATGTTTTTTCTCGTCATAAAGATAACGGCTCTCACCGGGGCCAAAACCCATGGTCAGGTTTTGCAGCGGGCATTCGCCGCCTTTGTCGCAGATAAGGCAGTCCAATGGATGCGAGGTCTGTAAAAACTCCAAGTTATCCTCGCGCCCGGCTTTCGCTTTTTCGGTGGCGCCCAATACCACCATTCCTTCGGATACGGGGGTAGTGCAGGCGGTTTCCAGCTTCGGTCCGAATTGAATTTTCAGAGAACCGTCTTCCTCTCGCAATGGTTGCCCGGTCGCGCGATCAATCATCGGGCGACCAATCTCAACCAAACACATGCGGCACATACCCACCGGTTCCATTTTGGGGTGATAGCAAAACACCGGAATATCAACACCGACTTTCTTCGCCGCGTTGACAACAAGCGTCCCTTCAGGAACTTCTACATGTTTACCGTCAATCGTCAATGAGACCATCTTTGCCATCATTGTCATCCGTCCCTAATCACTCGCTGGAACCTGCTCGACCTGCGCCGCAACTTGGATTTCTCCAACTGCGACATCAAAATCCGAGCGGAAGCGTTCAATGCCAGATAGCACCGCCTCAATAGAAAACTCGCCCAAAGCGCACAGACATTTGCCGCGGATCTGGCTGGCCACGTCGTAAAGCAATTCCACGTCCTCGCGCCGGGCGCGCCCGTTGGCGATGCGTTCAGTCAGGTGCGACATCCAGAAGGTGCCTTCGCGGCAGGGCGTACATTTGCCGCAAGACTCATGGCGGAAGAAGTGAGTGGTCTTATCAATCAGCCAGGGGATACTTACCGAATCGTCAATCACGATCACCGAGGCGCTGCCCAATTGCGCTCCTACGCTGGGGACGCTCTCGTAATCCATGGGTGTATCCAGAGCGCGTTCGTCTGCCACAATCAGCGACGAGCTGGCACCCGCCGCCATGATCGCCTTGATGTTACGCCCCTGCGGGATTCCGCCGCCATGCTCAAAGATCAGTTCACGGAAGGTCGTCCCCAGAGGAAGCTCATAATTGCCTGGCTTGTTAATGCAGCCAGATAGAGAGAAAATCTTTACTCCGGGGCTTTTTTCTGTGCCCATCGAACGATACCAATCTGCGCCTTTTTCGATGATAAGCGGGACGTTGGTCAGGGTTTCAACGTTGTTGACAATGGTCGGCTTCCCATACAAACCATAACTGGGTGGGAAAGGTGGCCGCAGACGCGGCTGCCCTAATTTGCCTTCCAAAGACTCAAGCAAGGCAGTTTCCTCGCCACAAATGTATGCTCCAGCGCCCAGATGTGTGTAGATACGCAGGGAGTATTTCGTGCCAAACAGGTTCTCCCCAAGCAACCCTGCGGCTTCCAACGCCGCAATGTGTTGATCCAGGCGGGCGGCCAGGTCCCAAAATTCGCCGCGCAAGTAGATGTAAGCCGCGTTTGCTTGCACGGCGTAGGCGCAAATTGCCACCCCTTCGAGAAACTGGTAGGGGTTGCCCTCCATGATTTCACGGTCTTTGAAGGTGCCCGGTTCGGATTCGTCGGCGTTCGCCACCACATAGTGCGGCCAGTTCTTATTATCAATAAACGACCACTTCAATCCGGTTGGGAAGCCGGCACCGCCGCGCCCGCGCAAACCAGAAGCTTTGACCACCTCTGTCACCGCCGTCGGTTCCATCTGAGTGACGGCCTTCTCAAAGGCTTGAAAACCACCGTTGCGGCGATAGACCTCCAGGTTATCCAGGTCTGGAATCTCGCGATGGCGCAGGAGGAAATAAGGGAGCTTCTCTTTAGACATGGCTGTCTCTGCCTCGCTTACGAGCTGCATCCAGGCGCAACTGTTCGATGAGCGCCAAGGCGCTTTCCACCGTCTGGTTTTCATAATAACTTAGCCCGGCGCCGGATTGCACCTGGAACATTGGCGCTTTGTCGCAGGCTGCCAGGCACATCACTGGCTCAACTGTAATCAGGCCGTCGGCGGTCGTCTCACCGGGGCGGATGTTCAAGCGGGCGCAAAGTTCCTGCATAAACCGATCTGCGCCCCGCAAAGCGCATGGCAAATCGGTGCATACCTGAATATGGTACTTACCTTTTTGCTCCTCATAATAGAGACTGTAAAAACCCACAATCGAAGCCACCTCGGTGGGAGTGATGCCAAGAATCTCGGCGATCTCTGCCATGTCTTCTCGGTTGACATACATCTTATCGCGTTGCGCGAGATAAAGAAGCGGCATCACCGCCGACCGCCGCTGGTCGGGGGGATATTTCGCCAGAATGGTTTGGATCTCTTGTGCGTATTTTTCTGCCAGCATAATTCCTCGCCGATGTGCAAACTTATACCCAGTGATCGAATAAATCGTCGCCTCGCTTCGGGCGCATCACCGATCTACGTCGCCCAGAACGATATCCACGGTGCCAATCAGCACCACCAGATCGGCCACCAAATGCCCCTTGGCTATGATGGGGAGGATTTGCATGTTGGTAAAGGAAGGCGTGCGCCAATGCACGCGATAGGGTTTTGGTCCGCCGTCGCTTTCCAGATAGACGCCTAACTCGCCGCGAGGCGACTCGACGCCCACGTACACCGATCCTTTCGGCGGCGTGAAACCTTCCGTCCACAGCTTGAAGTGATGGATCAAGGCTTCCATGCTGACCCCGATTTCGCTGCGTGGGGGCGGAACATACTTACGATTGTTGCTGCGCACCGGACCCAAGGGCAGTTTGTTCAGTGCCTGCTCAACGATGCGCAAGGATTGACGCATCTCTTCCACCCGCACCAAGTAGCGGGCGTAGGTATCGCCGTCCGTAAAAGTGGGGATGTCAAAATCATATTGGTCGTAACCCGAATACGGTTGCGCCTTGCGCAGGTCATGGGCGATGCCGGAAGCGCGCAACATTGGGCCGGTGACCCCATACTGCAGCGCCGTTTCGGGTTTCAGAACACCGATGCCTTTGGTGCGCCGCAGGAAGAGCGGGTTTTTGGTCAACAGGCGCTCGTATTCATTGACGCGTTCGGGAAATAACTTTATAAATTTCCGCACCGCGGCTTCGAAGTCCGCCGGGACATCTCGCCACAGCCCGCCTGGCCGAAAGAACGTGGTCATCATGCGCTGGCCGCTGCACATCTCAAAGATATCTAGGATGATTTCGCGCTCGCGGAAACAATACAGAAAGACCGACATAGCAGCCATATCCAGGGCGTGCGTTCCCAGCCAAACCAGGTGGGAAGAGATACGCTGCAACTCGGTCAAAATCACGCGAATTGCCTGGGCGCGCGGTGGCACGTCCAGATCTGCCAGCTTCTCGATTGCCATACAATACGCCAGGTTGTTGCCCAGGTTATTCAGGTAATCCAGGCGGTCGGTCATCACTGCGGCCTTTTCGTAGGTCTTGGCCTCCATGTTCTTCTCGATGCCGGTGTGCAAGAACCCCACATCGGGGATGCAGTTGACCACCTCTTCGCCATCCAGCTCTAACAAGAGCCGCAACACGCCATGTGTGCTGGGATGCTGCGGCCCCATATTCAATAGTACAGTCTCCCCCTGAATGGCCCGCTCTGAAATTAGGTGTTTGATTTCATCCAGCGAAACCGGGGTAAGAGTGATCTCTGTCTCTGTCGTCATGGCGCTACTCCTGAGCGTAGGGCTTGCGCACGTTGATCTCGTCGAAGTTGAACGAGAACTGCACTTCTTCGTACCCCAGCGGATAATCTTTTCGCAGGGGGTGACCAACCCAGTCATAGGGCATCAGTATCCGACGCAAATCGGGATGTCCATCGAAGTGGATGCCAAACAAATCCCATAGTTCGCGCTCGAACCAGTTGGCGTTGGCGTAAACGCTGGTGATGGAAGGCGCTGTCGGCGAATTCCCATCCAAAGGCACGCGCAGCCCCAAGATCAGGTTATGCTTCAAAGAACGCAAGCGATAGACCAGATGAAAGCGCGGCGTCTGTTCCGGCCAGTAATCCACCGCGGTTTCTTCCACCAGCAACTCGAAATGATGCTCATCGCGCAGCGACTGGCAAGCCGCCACAATATGCTCCGGGCGAAGGATCAGGCTGATTTCTCCGCGAAACTCGTAGGTGCTCGCTCCGAAACGTTCCTGAAAAGCCTGTACGATTGATTGAAGGTGTTCGTTCATGGAAACCATCCGCATCGTCTCAACAGGCGAGACGGCTCACCATCGAGAATCGAGAGGGCTGCCGCTCGCGCCTCTTTATTAGGCCCAATCTTTAATCCGCTCCCCCTTGACTTTTTCGTAGAGGGTGACGATCCCGTGAATTAACGCTTCCGGGCGCGGTGGGCAACCTGCCACATATACATCCACCGGCACCACTTCATCCACGCCCTGCACGATGGCATAGTTGTTGAACACACCACCGCAAGAAGCGCAGTCGCCCATGGAGATCACCCACTTGGGGTCGGGCATCTGATCGTAGAGACGACGCAGAACGGGTGCCATTTTACGCGTAACCCGACCAGCGACGATCATCAAGTCCGACTGGCGCGGGCTGGCGCGCATTAGTTCCATTCCAAATCGGCTCAGGTCGTAATTCGAAGCCTGGGTTGCCATCATTTCTATCGCGCAACACGCCAGTCCAAAAAGCATCGGCCACATGGCGTTGGTACGCGACCAATTCACCAGCTCTTCCAGCTTTACGGTGACTACCCCCATGTTGCCCAGTTTTTGCTCTACTCCCATTCTAAAGCTCCCTTCTTCCACGCGTAAATGTAACCTACCAACAAAATGGCGATGAAGATGAACATCTCCACCAGCCCAAATATTCCTAATTTTTTAAAAACAACCGCCCAGGGAAGAAAGAAAACAATTTCGATGTCGAATAAGATAAACAGAACTGCGATTAGATAGAAACGCACTGGCATACGGCGGGCGCCGGGCCCGATCGGCCTCATGCCCGATTCGTACGGCACCGATTTGCGCAGCGTTGGTCGGCGTGGGCCAAATAAATGCCCGAATAAAACTGCGACGCCAGCCAGACCGGTGGAGATGATGATTAATACGATGATGGGGAGATAATCGAACAACATGCTCGCCTCGTCGTTTGAAGTTCCATCTATGTCGTTGGGTGTTAATTGAGCGTCAAATATATGCTGTTTTTGCTACGCTAGTTTATCATAACAGACCAAGAGTGTCAAATTTCACAAAGTAGGTCTTTTTATCTAACGCAAAAAATCACGCAAATAACGACTGCGGGTTGGGTGACGCAGCTTGCGCAACGCTTTCGATTCGATCTGGCGGATACGTTCGCGCGTCACATTGAAATACTGTCCAACTTCCTCCAAAGTATGTTCTTTACCGTCCATCAGGCCAAAGCGAAGCTCCAAAACCTGCCGTTCGCGCTCGGAGAGCACGGCCAGGGCATTTTTGATGGCTTCGCGCAACATTTCACGGGCGGCGGCATCCATAGGCTCTTGCGCTTCTTCATCCTCGATGAAATCGCCGAGCTGGCTGCTCTCTTCCACCCCTACCGGGCTATCCAGCGACATCGGCTCCTCCATCGCTCTGAGGATGCGGTTCACCTTGGCCGCGGCGCGACTCCAGCGGCGGCGCACATCCGCCTCCACCGGGGTCGCCTCAGCCCTAGATCGAAGAATTGCCTGACGATCCTTCGGCTCAAGATAACCGGCTTCCAGGGCAATATCTTCAATGGTCGGTTCACGCCCCAGTTTTTGGATCAACTCCCGCTGGATGCGCAGCAATCGGTTGAGCGATTCGAAGATATGCACCGGGATGCGGATGGTGCGCGCCTGATCGGCGATGGAACGGCTGATGGATTGTCGGATCCACCAGGTGGCGTAAGTGCTGAACTTGTAGCCACGCGTGGGGTCAAATTTTGTCACCGCCCGCAGCAGACCGATGTTCCCCTCCTGGATCAAATCCAGAAACGAACTGCCCCGGCCGATGTAACGTTTTGCCACGCTGACAACCAGCCGCAGATTGGCGCGGATAATGGCGGAATGCGCATCCTCGCCCCGGGCGCGAATCTGCGTCAGCTCAGCCTGCAACACCTCTTCATCGGGCAATTGCGCCAGGAAAAGATCCTCACTGGGCAGGGTTTGGTGTTCCTTCACATATTCGCTCAGCTTCTGAGCCGTAGATTCGGGCAACATATATAACAGCAGGAATGTCGTGAATGCGTTTTGCGCCACGCCATTCCACAGAGGATCGCTGCCCCACAAGCCGTTATCCAGGTAGGCGCGCAAGTAAGAAGGCGCCTCGCTCTGCCAGGATGAACGCAGCATTTGCGCTTCGCTGAGGGTGAGCAGCAGATCTGGACGTTCATACCCCAATCGGCGCGTATCCTCTAATACCCGTGACCAGGAAGTTGTCAGATGCTCATATAACGTGCGGTAGATTTGCCTGGGTGTTGCGGGAGATGTATTTGCCGCTCGCCCGTCGGAGGCAGGGTCGTCCGCAGAAGAGGCGTTGTCGCGTCCTTGGGCAGGCAGGCGGCTGAGCAGTTCCAGCCGTCGGGCGGCTTCCAAGCGGGTAGCCAGCCAAAACTCCTGGTCCTGTGAAAGCAAATCAATGTTACCGATTTCTTTCAAATATAACCGAACCGGGTCCTCGCCAATCTCCGCCGCTAGACGGGGGTCGCGGAACAAATCCAGAGTATCTTCTTGTGTCAGGGTATCCAGCTCCTCTTCTTCCAGAGACAGACTGGCTTCGTCTATTTCATCGCCTGAGAGTAATTGGTCTTCTTGAACCAATAGATCATCAATGTCATCTATGGACAGGTTCTCGATCGCCGCCAGTTCATCCAAGACAGAGCTGCTCAGACCCTCTTCAATAACATCGCCGGTCATTTCCTGGGGGAAGTTGTCGCGGGGAGGGTTCGCCTTGGCAGGGTGAGCGCGCGGAGACATAGCCTCCGCGCCGCCATCGCTTGCTGGAGAATCGTGGGTCATCGGTAGATCGGTTGAATGATCCTTTTCCTTCGACCTGTTGCCCATAAGCGCAAATCCTCATGTGGAGCGCGCATCCACCGCCGCTCGGCTGGTGTATTCTTTGAGCGCCGCGTCAATGTACCTTCTGGCTTTGGCAAGTTGTACCACAGTTTGAGTTTCTTGTGTGGCTTTTAAGTCGCCTTGTTCCTGCATTTCGAGCAACACAAAGCGGTAATATTCCATCTCCTGGTCAATACGGTGGCGGCGCAAAGTCAGGAGTCCACGCATCAAATCTTCCAACACCCGTTCGTCATTAGGGTCAAGCATGGTGGTGCGCGCCAGCAAACTATCCGCCAGCTCCATCATCGTCAGCGACAGGTTGTTGAAGACAAAGTTTTGCGCGTCCGCCATATCTTGATCCACCGACTCCTGTAACAGGCGCACAATTGCCTGGTGGTCGGTGTGTTGAAAATCCTCCGGCGAGAGTC
>DYGV01000007.1:0-6599 GCA_020724505.1 Anaerolinea thermophila | reverse complement strand
GGTGTTTGTTCTGCATCCGGCGATCTACCTGGTAAAGCAGATCCGGACGGCGCAACAGAATGCCCAAACAGTACACCTCTAGCGGATAACCGCTGAGCGCTGTGGGGATTGTCGCTTCGGGCTTTGTCGCAGGCTGATCTTTACGGGCAAGGCGCGGCGCGGCTGCCCGCCGTTTGCCCGCGGCTGGTGGTGCAAATTCCATTAGCGCATTTTCGCTGACGCGCAGCAGTCGCGCCAGGCGTTGACGGTATGTATCGCGCTCGATGGGGCTGATGACATCTTCAATCAACGGCAAGACCTGAGAAGCAATCTCATTTTTTGTTTTGGGATCATTCAGATCGCGCTGGGCGGCAAGCGTCTCCATAACGTGAACGACCACCGGGCGCGCTTCAGCAATCAAAGTTTCCCACTCTTTAGGGTCGCGCGCAACCACCTCGTCGGGATCCAGCCCATCGGGCAGCATGGTGACGCGAATATCCGCCTGCAGCCGCGCTTCGTAACCTAACAACCCACGGGCATCGAAGATCGGATCCTGTTCTCGATCCATTGCCTGGCGCGCGATTTGTAACCCACGCAATGTGGCCTTATCGCCAGCAGCATCTGGGTCCAGAGCAAGCACGATGCGCTTGCTAAAACGTTTGAGCAGGTACAACTGATGTTCTGTCAGCGCTGTACCCATTGGTGAAACGACATTGGCAAAACCAGCTTGATGCAGGGCGATGACATCCAGGTATCCCTCAACGATCACAGCCTGATCTTGCATGCGGATGGCTTTACGCGCCAAGTCTAATCCGTATAGCAGCTGCCCCTTATCGAAGATAGCTGTCTGCGGCGAGTTGAGAAACTTTGGCGTATCTTCCGGGTTCAAAATGCGCGCCCCAAAGCCGGCCATCCGCCCGCGAGCGTCGCGAATCGGGAACATGATGCGGTTGCGAAAACGATCATAGACATCAGACTTTTGAAAACGTCTGGTCTCCGCGCTGCCCGGTTCGCGCTCGGTGACCAGACCCGCCGCCAGCAAATCGTCCACCGAAACGCCGCGGCCCAGGAAATAGTTCAATGTAGTATCCCATCCGCCCGGCGCATAGCCGACCCCGAACACTTCCAATGTCTCAGCCTTCAGACCACGTTTTTCTTGCAGATATTCCAACGCCGGCGCGCCTGCAGGGGTGTGCAACAATTGATGACGGAAAAAGATCACCGCATCTTCTAACAAAGAGCGCAGATGATCGTGCTCTTCGGCGGCGGCCTGTTCTTCAGCAGTGGGAGGGTGAAGCTGCACCCCGGCACGTTCGGCCAAGTAGCGCAACGCCTCGCTAAAATCCCAGCCTTCCTTCTTCATGATGAACTTAAAGATGTCGCCGCCCTCATTGCATTGACCAAAACAGCGCCAGGTGCCTGTATCTGCAAATACTACAAACGCCGGTGTGCGTTGGTTGGGGTGAAAGGGGCAGAAACCGATGTAGTTCTTGCCCGTCCGGCGCAACTGCACTGTTTCAGACACCAGCTCCACAATATCTATGCGGGTCTTAATTTCATCTATTACGGACATTTCCGCTCTTTCCAGATAAACTGGCCGTCTTTTCTTAATGAGTCAGGGATTGCTCACAGGGACGGGTCGTCTAAAACGGCCGGCAACCTTACTTGAAAGGTCGAACCCTTTCCAACTGCGCTTTGCACCTGAATTTCACCGTCATGCAAATCAACGATCTCTTTGACGATAGCCAGTCCTAAGCCGGTGCCGTGGATCTCAGATTGTCGCACATTCCGCCCACGATAAAAGCGCTCGTAAATATGAGGCAAATCTTGCTGCTCGATGCCAATGCCGGTATCTTGAACCGTCAGACATACTTTGCCGTTTGCGTTTTCTGTGCGCACGCATACCAGGCCGCGCGGCGAATAGCGGATGGCGTTCGAGATCAGATTGGTGACCAGGCGGGCAATCTGGTTGTGTTCGGCGCGTATCTGCGGCAAATCCTGAGCGGCTTCGAAGATCAGCTTCACCCCTGAAGCCTCCGCCAGCGGCAAGTGAGCAGTGACCACCTGTTCGATCAGAGGATTCAAGTCAACATTGGTGAAAGCTACTTTGCGCGCCTTCAAAATGGTCAGGCGAGAAAGATCCAGAATATCTTCCACCAGCTTGGTCAACAATTCGCTCTGTTCTTTGATCACCGCCAGAAAACGCTTCTGACGCTCCGGCGGAGCGGATTCCAGCAATTCGAGATAAAGACGGATATTGGTGATGGGGGTGCGCAACTCATGAGACACATCGGAAATGAACATATCTTTCATCCGATCCAGCTCTTTCTTGCGCGTAATGTCGCTCATGCTGCCCACATAGTTGACCGCCTGACCGCGCCGATCGCGCACCGGCGCAATGGTGAACTGCACCTCATAACGGCTGTTATCCAGCCGCCGGCCGATGAGTTCCCCGCTCCAGGTCCGACCCGATGACAAGGAAGCGCGTATCGCAGCAATCTGCTGCGGGTCGTTGTCTTCCGTAGAGAAAAGGCTAAATAAACTTTTTCCGACGACCTCTTCTTCCGCCAGCCCGGTCAACCCTTCAAAGGCGGTGTTGACCGTCAACACCTGCCCACTCAGATCGGTCACGATAACCCCATCGCCTACGCTGGCCAGTATCGCCTCCACGCGTTCTTTGGCGTCGAATAGCTCTGCTGTGCGTTCTTCCACGCGCTTTTCCAGCTCGCCAGCGTATTCCTTCAAACGCGTGAGCAAATGGATGTTTTCGACCGTCGTACCCACCTGTTGAACAACCACCCGCAGAATATCCAGGTCTTCCGAGCTGAAAATATCGCCCCCTAATTTGGGTCCCAACGCCAGCAGACCCAAAATCTGACCATGTCCAATCACCGGTACCCACAAATGGATCTGTTCGGTGTTTAACAATTGCAATTCTTCAGGGGTAAGCGTAATCTCGGACAACGCCTTGATCAAGGTAGAACGCTCGACGGTGCCAATCCTGAGCAAATAGGTCAAGCTACTGCGCGGCAAAACCGGAAAGGTGACCGGAATCTGATCTTCTCGCTGGCGCGTTAACGAGACCTCGATCACCGAAAAATCTCCAGCCAAATCGCGGAAAAACGCCACCGCCTCTTCCAGCCGCAATGTGTTCACCAGCCGGTTGGTGATCACTTTACCCAATTCGTGCAAATCCGTGATCTGCTCTAAACCGCGGCTAATCTGGGTGACACCCACGCGGTAATCGTACCAACCGCCGTAGAAGACCTGATCCACAAAGCGCTGCACTCGTCCGTGCAGAGGGAAGAAGATGCTCGCCAAGATCAAGACCAGGATCGTATTGATCAGCGGCTGGTTGGCTGTATCCGGCCAAACCAGGGTAGTCATCAAGGCATATAAGGACAGATAAAAAGCGCCCAGGATCGAATATACCAGGATGTAAGTTGCACCGCGATTGATCTGCTTATCAATTTCGATGAAATTCAGGCGAAAAATGGCGTAACCGTACGTGAGAGGCAACAATACAAGAAGCAGAAAAGCCAGCGAGTAAGGCACCAGGGCTTGATGCAGCAAAGCTTCCGGCAAAACCGTCAGGGAAACGAAAGGAATTACCACCAATCCGGTGCCTAATACGACCAGACGAATTTTTCCACGCACCCCTGGGGTGCTGGCGTTGCGATAGCCGTAGATCAGGATGCCAACCACCAGCAGGAGATTGATCGCCAGGAAGATGCGGTTAGCAGAAAGGAAATAGGGGAACCAATCTAAAGAAGCCAGGCGCGCCGGACTAATGAGCAGGTAGGGCGACATTCCCACCAAGCCAATGCCGTATAAGACAATTAATAAAGCGCGCCGAAAGTTTATATGGATCGTTTGAGGAAAGTACAAATGGTAATGTACCGACATCGGGCCCAGCACCCATAACATGCAGTTAAAAAGCGTCGAAGTCCAGACAATCCCTATATTGGAGGCCGCGCCTGCAGTCAAAGTCAAAGCGCTGGCCTGAAACCAGAAGAACGAAATGCCTCCGCTCTTTCCCACCGGTTTGAAAGCACCCACGAGAACGCCAACGATCCAGAAACATAGCGCTACCAACACCGAAGCCAGACGCTCAACAATGTAGGAAAAACTGGACTTCGTCAGAGCGATCACCACTTGGATCAATCGTCCGTTGCGCTCAACGGTGAATGACACTAGTGATCCACTTTGCTTGCCAATATCTGGGTAATAGACCAGTAAGCCATTCCAAATATAATCATCGATGGCTACGATCTTATCTCCTGGTTTTAACTTGCCATCCGCTGGCCCACCCGCTTGTATTGCTCTGACATAACCATCAGATTGCAAAACATAAATACCATCATTTGGATAGCCGATAACAGTGACCGTTGTCCATCCAATGAAACCTAGCAAGAGCAAGGCAAACAAATAGGGAAAAATACTCAGTCGTCGGCTTAACTGCTTGGAAACCGAGTCGCGGAACGTCTCCATAGGCCTGATTCTAGCATAAAGGCCCGTAAGAATTGTGTGAATCTAAATTTCAATTATGTTGAGGGGGCTTGCAATTTATCCAGGAGCGCAACCAGGGCGTCTCGAGCCGGCGAGGACCTTGCTGCGCGTTTCAACCCCGCCAATGCCAGGCTGCGGCGCTTATCCAGCTCGGCTAACAAATAAAGCGCCCCGCCATTTTGTTCGATGATTTGGATGATCTCCCCCAACGCTCCAGGGTTTTCGCTCGCTTTCCAGACTAAACCATGAAATCGTTCTATCGCTTCGTTTGTGCAAACCTCGCGCAGGTACGCCGCCGGCAAAGAACGCAACAGACCGCGCGCATCCACTGCGCCTTTTTGCTCCGTCAGGGCGCGGTAATCCGCCAGGTCATCCAGAATCTGGACGAGCAAACCAATGTTCAGGCCGAATTGCTGGAAGCCCTGCAATGCTTGCGGTTGGTCGGTCGCCAGCCGCGCCCCGGCCTGGCAAGCCAAAGAGAAAAACGCCCCCGATTTAGCGCCGGCGATTCGCCAGTATTCGTCTAAAGTTGGCTTGGGGGTGTTGAAATCAACATATTGCCCGCTGCTCATAAGCAAGAACGGCTGCAAGACTTGCACAGCCGCTGCTCGCTGCGCCTCATATGGAATGGGAAGATTATTTAGTTCTTGCAACGCCAGGCAGGCGCTGAAATACAGGCCGGTGGCGGCGTTTAACGCCAGACCAGGCCCTTGCGCAGCCCACCAGGGGTCGGGTTCGTCCTGATCTTCCACGCTATCCATCAGGTGAGCAGCAGCGAAGAATAGTAACCAGGCCGCCGCCACCGGATCAGCCCATTGCGCCTCGCCGCCCGCCGCCTGGCAACACATACCCGGCAGCGATGCCCATAGGGAGGGGTCGCGCCCACCTTCGCTCTTCGAACGCAAAGCCAGGCGCATGACCTCAATGAACTCGGGCCATGCGCCAGACTTGCGCCAGACTTGCTCGATCAAGAACCAGATCGGCTCCGATCGAGTTGTTTCAAGAGAGTCGGAAATAACCTATCTCCAGTTTGCAGCCTTCTTCACAATGTCGGAAAGATCAACTTCAGGATCGCGGCGCTTGAGGCCGACCTTCAGGAAATCCAGTTCCTCTTTGCTCAGCCGCAACCCGCGCTGGGCGAGGGCGCCCTCGGGGTCGAGCTTCCATTGAGCGGCGAAATCACGATCGGTGGACATGCGGTGGACAACCTGTGCGAGAGACATTTTTTCCTCCATAAAAATATAGATTGTGGGGTCGAATAATGTAATTTCCGTGACGCATCCTAACAAATCTGCAACTTGCATTTTTGTTAGGTTGATGCCCTAAAAAATTTCGGGTTTTTCAATTTAAGGCCGAACTGCGGGGG
This sequence comes from Anaerolinea thermophila, assembly GCA_020724505.1. Taxonomy (GTDB): domain Bacteria; phylum Chloroflexota; class Anaerolineae; order Anaerolineales; family UBA4823; genus RBG-16-57-11. The sequence continues at coordinate 745 of DYGV01000007.1, read as the reverse complement.
TAAAGTTTAAATCCCTCGTATGGCCTATATGTGGGGTGTGTATTTATTTATATCCCCTATATATTGTGTGTTCTATAGGAAAAAAGTACCAATCAGAAGAAAAAACGAATAGGAAATTAGTACCTACGATAATTCCGATTACGGCAATCCCATCACTTCCAGGGTCTGCGGGTATTCGACGCTAAAGTCAAAACGCAGGGTGAGTTTCTGGCGCGGCGACAACACCAGCTCCCATTCCAACAGGTTCAGCTCCGACTGCCTCGTGGGGCGCGGCTCGGCTGTCTCTAATCGCACTTTGATCTCTTCGTGGCGCGAAACCGGCGTTTGATCGCGCAGCGTCACCGTTGCCGGAGACGACAGCGCGCTCTCCAGTCGTATCTCGTAACCGAAATGCAAACGGCGCCTCCCGCCCAACAGGGTTTTATCCACCTCGCGCCGCGCCAGTTCTCGCTCAACTTTGATCCGATCATCCGCCCCCAGGAAGATCTCGAATTCACCCTGCGGCGCAACCAACTCCATCGGCGCAGCGCCAATGAAATCCGCCCCGGCAAACAGGTTTGCTTTACCCGGCAGCAACAAATACGGACTATCGTTGACTACTCTGGCGCGGCGATACACCGCTGGCGTCAGCGACGGCGCGGAGACATAGTCCAAAGCTGGCGGCAGCGAAAATCGCGCTATTACGACTTTATGCGCCGCGCCATCCGGCGGAATAGAAACTGCACCCGGAACCAGGTAGCTGACC
>DYGV01000154.1 GCA_020724505.1 Anaerolinea thermophila | reverse complement strand
GAGCTTTCCTGAAGGCTTTTATGAGTGGGTGTAGATGGCAAGGTCGGCGCGGCTGTCCAGGTAGCTGTGGCAGGGGCAAGCATTGCCAAAGGGCCACGTCCCGAAAATCCTGACCAGAGTAATATGCCCCCACCCAAAGCCAGTGCTAACATAAACAACACGGCGAGGATCAACCCAAGGGCGAGGTTTCGCCGCTCTCCTTTGACGGTCAGGCCTCCGGCAGGAGCGGCAGGTTGAGGCGTACTCGGCGCGGTAGGGGACCAAGAAGTCACTGTTCTCTTCGCGGGAACTGGCAGCGGAACCACCTCTGTTGGACTGGAAATGGAGGTCTTGTCTGGTGAGACGACCGTTTCACCAGGTGTATTGACGGTAGGCATCTGAAAATCGGGTCGCAGAGCAGGGCTGGAGATCATTGTAGGAGTTTGAGCAACCAGTGGCCCTACACCCGTAACAGATCGGGTGATGCTTTCTAAATTTTGCGCCAGCTCGCTGGCAGATGTAAAGCGCTCGAACGGTTTTTTTGCCATTGCACGGCTGATAAACGGCTCGATCGCCGCCGGCAAGTCGCCGCGTTCCTGGCGGATCGCCGGCACAGGTTGGAGTATGTGCATCATCATCACTTTCGCTGGCGCATCAGCCTGGTACGGAGGATGTCCGACCAACATGTGATAGATCAATACCCCCAACGAATAGAGGTCGCTTTGACCATCAATCGTCTTATCGCCTTGCACCTGTTCCGGGCTCATGTATGCCGGCGTGCCGAGAATGGATTCACCGGTGAGTGTAGCGCTGCTGCTGGCAGAACTGCGCGCAATACCAAAATCGGACAAGTAGGCGTTGCCGTACTGATCGAAGAGAATATTGCCGGGTTTTAAATCGCGATGAACAATACCACGCGCATGTGCAGCATCTAGAGCTGGCGCCAAGCGAACCACAATTTGCGCTGTTTCCAATAAAGACAGAGGACCCTGACTCAATCTCCCGGTCAGGGAGCCGCCGGACATATAGCGCATGACGATATAGGGCTGCCCATTCTCTTCACCAAAATCATAGACCGGCACAATGGCGGGATGCTCCAATAGAGCAATCATCTTGGCTTCGCGCTCGAATCTAGTCCGAAACAGCGGGTCATGCAGCATAGCCTGGGGTAATACTTTTATGGCTACGTCGCGCTCGAAGCGAGGATCATAGGCGTGATAAACCGTAGCCATGCCGCCGCGCGCAATTTCAGATTTAATTTCATAACGACCAATTACTTTCATGGTGGGCATGTCAACCGCTCCGCCGGCTACGTTCGGACATACAGTACAATTACACTACAATTGTTATCTGGATTGTACGCCATCCAAGCCGTTTATACAAGCTATGAAATATACTCTCTCGGATAAAAGGCGGCAATGATGAAACAAAAACATTTCATTGACTCTCACAAAGGGCTTACAGGGCTATATATCTTGAGTTTGATGGCTGCGTTTCATCAATGGGAAAACCCGACTGCCTGGATCTACCTGGCGCTACACGGAACATATGGCTTGCTTTGGGTGTTGAAAAGCCGCATCTTCCCGGATAAATCTTGGGAGCAGCCGGTGAGGCTGCTAATTGGCATCGTGAAGATTTGGGGGTGTCTGACGCTTTACTGGATTGCCCCATTTCTCTTGGTAACCCGTGACGTTCACGCTCCTGCATGGTATCTGGGGATGTGTGTGGCGCTTTTTAGCCTGGGCGTCTTTATTCATTTTAGTTCGGATATGCAAAAATACACCCAACTACGCCTATCCCCGGACAAATTGATTACTGACGGGATGTTTACACGAGTGAGAAACCCGAATTATTTTGGCGAGCTATTAATCTATTTGGGCTTTGGCCTGTTAGCAATGCATTGGGCGCCAATTCTGGTGCTCTTCTTGTTTATTATTGCCTACTGGTTGCCAATGATGAGAAGGAAGGATCGCTCGCTGGCGCGTTACCCAGAGTTTTCAACGTATCATCAACGGACGAAATTATTCATCCCTTATCTGTTCTAAACAACATCACATCAGAATGTATGGTGAGCGGTTTGGAAGAGTGATATGGCCTCTTTCCATGCTTTTTCTGAAGCGATAATGTCCAACCTGTCGCCTGCCAAAATGAGCGTTTCTCCACCGGGTATAATAGTTTGGGATCCTCGGTGAACATTAACCACTATGAGGTCCTCAGGCCAGGGAATGTGTCGTATTTTTCGACCATCGCAGACCGACCCGGGTTCGACGAGAACAGTTCTATGAGCGGGCTGTTTGGCAACCTCTGCACCCTTACGGCCAGGCTGTTCTTCGGTTACAGCGAACCCGAAGGTTTCGTAGCCTTCGCTCAGGATGCCGTCAACTTCAGCAGTGAGTTTTTCATAGACTTCGTCGGAGATAACACCGTCGCGTCGAAGGCCCAAAATGGCGCTTCTTTGGGCGCGTAGAAGCTCGCGTCGGGCAGTATCCATTTCTTCAGCTTCCAGAGCAGGCTCATCACGCAATACGGCGCGCACATCTTCTGCTAACCGGGCAATTTGTTCGCGAATTTTTGGTTTTAGGATTTCCCACGTGTGAGTTGATATTAAACCTTCGCGGTAACGGCGTTCAAGATGGGTTTCCGCGGCGCGTATCGCAGTCAACCGGGCATGGCGCATCTCGTATTCTACTTGGGCTTGGCTACGAACGATAATTCCCAACTTTCGAATCAAAGGGCGCATCGTCGGCGCCTGCACGAGCAAAGTGAAAAGAACCACGCCAAATGCCAGTGTGCGCAGGGTATCGCGATCTGCTCCAATAGCTGCCGGCAAACTGAGGGCTAAGGCCAGGCTCAAGGCGCCACGCAAGCCGCCCCAAGCTTGTATGTGCTTCCAACGGGTGGATATTGGTGTGGAGAGTCGTCCTGAAATCCAGCCTAATCCATATATGACCATCGCCCGAGCGAACAACACAGCCACAATTGCCCAGAAAATGGGTTGTTTTTTCTCAATTAATGCAGAAATATCTACATCCAACCCGATCAGCAAAAAGATCAGCGAATTTGCCAGGAAGGCAAAATACTCCCAGAAGTTGAAAAGAACCACGCGCGTGGTGGGGCTCATGCCTTGCTGCCCAAGATTGCCATTTACCAAACCTGCCGTCACCACCGCCAGGACGCCACTGAAATGAAGTTGTTCTGCTACGAGATAGGAGCCATAAGCAAGCACAGTGGTCAAAGTGGTTTCGATCAGATAATCATCTACCCGGGCTATCAAACGTGCCGTCAGCCAGCCTAAAGCTAGACCCACCGCCAAGCCACCAACAGAAACGCGTATGAATTCCACGATGTTATGAAGGAGGCTAAATTCTCCTGTCAACCCCATGGCGACCATCAGATTGAACAAGACCAGCGCGGTGCCGTCATTTAGTAAGCTTTCACCTTCCACCAACACAGCAAGCTGCCTGGGAACGCCGAGGATGCGGAATAATGAAACTACAGCCACCGGATCTGTGGCGGCAATGAGCGCGCCAAAAATCATGGCTGAGGAGAGGTTCAGGGTAGTCGTAGAGGCGAGCAATCCGCCCACGATCAACATCGTCAGGATAACCCCTGGAACCGCATAAATTAGTATCGAAAACAGGTTTTTTCTTAACTCGACCAGATTAATATGAAACGCTGCTTCGAAGATTAGCGGTGGGACGAACAAAGCCAGGATTAACTCTGGCGTTAGCTCTAATTGCAAAGGCGACTGTGCAGTGAGCAGTAGCCCCACAATCACTAATGCCACAGTATAGGGGATTTGCAACCTTCTGACGATGATTGCAACCAAAGAAGCGATTAATAAGAGTTCAATAATGAGCGTTTCAGTGCTCAGGAACTGCTGCATAATTGGTTCAGTGTTTCCGTTTCCAAAGTAACCAGGCGGTCAGCACGCCCAGGCCAACTGTCAGAGCTAAAAATGCCATTCGTCGCCGATTTGAGCTTTCCAGATCGAGCGACAAGGGACGTGTGGATATTGCAATCGCATCGAATGTTTGGCGAAAGCCCTCTTCAGGTGAGCGCGTTGTCCATCCCAATTCGCGTTGCGCTTTCTCGGCAGACCCCAGATAACTGACATCCAACATCGAAGCAGCCTCCCCGCTCATTATTTCGGGAAGTGGCGCGATACGTTCAAGCGCGTAAGCTAAAGGCGCGAGCGGTTTGAGCAATTTGGCTGGAATATAGAGGAACGGCGCCCGTCGTCCGCTGACCCTTGCCCAGATCATTGTTGCTTCTCTTAAACTCATTGCTGGACCAGTCAGATGATAGGTCTCCCCCGGAATGCCCTTTTCGGCAGCCAGGATATGACCTTCAGCTACATCATCCACATATGCAAAGGTCAATCTCATATCCGGCGCAGGAAAGATCGGGAGCAGCCCCTGATAGAACAGTCGCATAAGCTGGCCAATCAAACTGGGATCATCGGGGCCGTAGACTATTCCCGGCATTAGGATGATGATTGGAGCGCCGCGTTCGATGAGAGGAAGAGCAATATGATAATGAGCCAAATGCTTGGTACGGTCATACTCTGTGATGAGTGTTCCGGGCGGCGGCATATAGGTTTCATCTGGTATCTGACCATAGGTATTTCCATAAACTGCGAGAGTGCTGGTATAGAGTATACGCGGAATGCCGAGGTCGAAAGCCTGTTCCAGCACGTTGCGCGTCCCTTCGACATTGATGATCTCTGCCTTTCGCAGGTTTTTATAGCCAAATTTGTACCACCCCGCCAGGTGAAAGACAACATCGTGCCCGCGCATCGCTTCGCGTAACGCCTCGCTGGCGTTGATATCCCCCCAAACAGGGCGGGCTTTGAGAGATGCCATCAACGCTGCGCTTCGTTGTGAACGCACCAGAGCGGTTACTTGATAGCCGCGGTGAACCAGTTTTTCCACCACCCGCCTCCCAATAAACCCGCTTCCACCCGTAATGAATGCCTTCATGGTTGCCCTCCCAAAGTGTGTCATTCGAATTGGTTGCGATGTCTGCTTACATTTCTATCCTAGAGACTCGCTTTGCGCTGAACCATAACATACCGATGCTGACCAATAAATAAAAGACCACATAGAATATCCACGGCGAAGGAAAAGCGACTTCGCTGCCATTACCTAGATGTAAGCGTGCCAGCAGCAAACCTTGTTGATCCAATAGAGCTACTTCGGTCGCAACAATGGTCGCGCCGGGCGTCATAGACACCGCCAACCAGCCAATAAAGATCAGCATCATCTGCGTTCGCAGGCTGATTGAGTCAATCGCGCCTCCCAATCCAGCGCCCAAGACAAGAAGAACCAGGAGAAGGATCATTGGGATGCCAAAAACAACGAAAATGGCAAACGCGTAGGCTAACACCGTCGAAAGCAACACACGCGAGAACAAACTGGAGAAAAATATGCCTGCCGCGCAAAACGCGACCGCCGTGACTGCCAAGATCAAGACTGCGACCAGTATCTCCTGCGCCAATACGCCACCGATGACAAATGGAAGCGTCTGCAGCGGCAACGAAGACAGCACCAATAGGAAGATAAACACCAACCCAGAGAGATATTTGCCCAACACCAGAGCGCGCGACGAGAGCAAGGTCACGCGCAAGAGATCCAACGTTTGGCGTTCGCGTTCAGAAGCAATTGCGCCAGAGGTTAACGCCGGGGCAATAAAGCTGATGGTGATCAATTCCATCCAAATCATCAGGCCAAAGACGGCCTTTCCGAACAAACGTCGCGCCTCCAGATTAACGCCAGTAGTGAGCGAGGCGCGAAAGAGCAGATAAGCTGCCGCTAAAGCGCCGGCCAGGGCAAGCAAGTGAATGGTGAGGACGATAAAAGTTCTACCGCCGCGCATGCGCGTGCGCACTTCTTTGACAAGTACTGGATTGCGCAGCAATAAACGCCCGGCTTGGGAAAGGGTAATCATGAAACAATCCCTTTCGTAGCGCGCAAAAATACTTCTTCCAAATCGTGTTGATCTTCACGAAACTGCAACACTGGCAAGCCAGATTGAACAAGCTGAGAAAGGATGCCGCATAATCCAGTGTCATCGCCGGAAAATTCAAAAGATAGAGCTGGGCGTTGACCGGTTAGATTGCCGTCTAACCTTTCGATATGGGTGATGCCGGGTAAAGCGCCTAACAGCGCCTCGGCGCGCTCAACTTGATCTAAAAGCGTCAACTCTATTCTTCTACGGGATGACGCTATCAAACGCAGCTCCTCCAGCCGGCCCTCCGCAACCAGGCGTCCGGCTTCCAGGATGCCCACCCGAGTACATATTTCGGCCACATCCGCCAAGATATGGGTGCTGAAAAATATCGTCTTGCCCATACGCGCCAACTCGACCAGCAATTCGCGTATTTCAACCCGCGCGCGTGGGTCCAAACCGCTAGCCGGCTCATCCAGTAATAAAACTTGCGGGTCGTGGATCAACGCCCGCGCCAGGCTAAGGCGTTGTTTCATGCCGCGCGACAGCCGATCTACGAGATCGTCCTTGCGATGGGTGAGTTCAACCAGATCTAATAGATCCTCAATCATTCGCGGCCGTTCACTTTCAGCAATTTGATAGCAACCAGCGAAAAAATCCAAATATTCCCAAACCCGCAAATCGGGATAGACGCCAAAATAATCTGGCATATACCCTATCTGACGGCGCGCCGATGAGAGCGATTGTCGAACAGAAATGCCATTGACATAAACTTCTCCGCTCGTCGGCGGCAACAGCCCGGCGATTATGCGCAGCGTAGTGGTTTTTCCCGCCCCGTTTGGGCCAACAAAGCCAAAGACTTCACCGGAAGCCACACTGAGATTTAGCTGCTCAATGGCGGTTCGCTTGCCATAACAACGGGTTAGATCCACTAACTGGATAGCTTCCATAGCAACGGATTACAGAAATGGATTGCGGCACGAGTTTCGATAACTGATTATAACCCAGGGCTAAAAATCCTATTGGATTGGGCTGGTATAATTTCTTCATGGTTTTGCCGGATAATTTTCCCCCTCCTTTACCTTTAATCGTGGCTTTTGTGGCTGACCTGATGTTCGGCGCTCGGATAGAAAGCGCGGCGGAACGTTTAGGATATCAACTGAAGTGGATCAGTTCAATCCAAGCTATAGACCCACAAGCGCCGCCATCCGAACAGTTCGAACGTACATACCAATTGGCGGAACACCTTTCAGGCTCCGGAGCGTTGCTACTAGAACAGTTAACCTCTTGGAGGCCGGCATTGATTATTCTGGATCTCAGCAACGAACAAATCCCCTGGCGCGAGTGGTTGCCGCTGATCAAGTCTGCACCGGCGACGCGGCGTTTGCCGGTGATCTGTTTCGGTTCTCATGTGGATACAGCCACTCTTAAAGCGGCGCGTAGCAGCGGCGCAGACGCAGTGATGGCTCGTTCGCGCTTCGTTGCAGAACTGCCCAACTTAATCCAGAAATATGCCCGACTGACAGATTACGCTGCCCTGGAGGAAACCTGCCAGGCCCCGTTATCTGAATTGGCGCTCAAGGGATTAGAGTTATTCAATCGAGGTGATTACTTTGAAGCGCATGAAGCGCTTGAAGAAGCCTGGAATGAAGATCAATCCCCTGGGCGTGAACTCTACCGAGCTATCCTGCAAATCGCTGTAGCCTATTTACAGATCGAGCGCGGCAACTATGACGGAGCGATGAAGATGTTCTTACGAGTGCGGCAATGGATTGATCCGCTGCCAGATATTTGTCGCGGGGTAGATGTAGCGCGTTTACGGCACGATGCTCGTCTGGTTCGCCAACAGTTGATCACTCTGGGTCGTGAACGAATCGGCGAGTTTGACCGCGCTCTTTTTAAGCCAGTTCATTATCATGCTTAGCGATGATCTCCCTCCAAACTGCCCGCCAATTGAAGGAAGCTGGCCTGACTTGGCGACCAGCGTTGTTGGATTATTTTGCTATCCCTGATCGCGGCTTGGACGAGCGCATATTTGTCATCAGCGAGCTGTTGGCTACACTTGAGAATATCCACGATCAATCGGTGATTGCTTTCCAGGGCGCCTCAGAGTGGGCTTTGGATGATTTGCCAACCGAGGAAATGGTGTGGTTGCCGCGTGAAGACCAGTTGCGTCAGGCGTTGGAGACCACTCTATTATTAACTACTGGTCGTCCGGAAATACGCGTAATCTGCGGTGTAGATGGCTATCAATGCACAATCTGGCGGGCAGGTCAACCGATGACGTATAAGTCGCGCGACTTGAGCGAAGCCTACGCAGCCGCTCTGTTGGACGTTTTAAGAGATAAACTCACCACGGATCGTTGACAAATTTTGACGGTATTCACTTCTTCCTATATAATCCTTTTATTGGGATAATCAATGAATTTTAATCAAGCGAGGTACATGAGCTGATCTATTCTCTTCTCACGCAACTTTATGAAAGAAGTACAGCCCAAAGAGTCTGGGCGCGCCTGGAAGAGGCGCTTTCATCGAAATACGTGGCGCAAGGAACGATTAAAGCGCCGCCACTCACCCATCAAGACGCGATCTTAATCACTTATGCAGACCAGGTGCGCCAGCCTGGCATTCTCCCGCTCCAGAGCCTGGATAGTTTTGCGCGCGCCTATCTGGCTGGCTTGGTCAGTTGCATTCATTTATTGCCGTTTTTCCCTGCATCGTCCGATGATGGCTTCTCGGTGATTGATTATCGTCAAGTGGATCCTGCGTTTGGCAGTTGGAAAGATGTTGCCCGCCTGGGAGAAAACTTCCGGTTGATGTTCGATGCAGTGATCAACCATGTGTCCGCCCAAAGCGCTTGGTTTCGCAGTTTTCTGGCCGGTGAGGCAAAATATCAGGCTTACTTCATGACCATCCACGGCGACCCAGACCTATCAATGGTTGTTCGGCCACGCGCCTTGCCATTGCTTACAGAATTTGAAACGAAAAACGGTCGTCGCAAGGTATGGACGACGTTCAGCGCCGATCAGATTGACTTGAATTACCATAATCCTGAAGTGTTGCTGGAGGGGTTGGATTTACTGTTGTATTATGTCCGCCGGGGTGCGCAATTAATTCGCCTAGATGCGATTGCATATCTTTGGAAAGAAATTGGTACACCTTGTATTCACCTGCCGCAAACCCATGCCGTGGTTCAATTGTTCCGAGCAGTGTTGGATCGGGCCGCACCTGGAGTCATGTTAGTCACAGAGACAAATGTTCCGCATGAGGAAAATATCGCTTATTTCGGAGATGGGTATAACGAAGCGCACATGGTTTACAATTTCGCCTTGCCTCCACTGGTCTTACACACTTTTTATCATGGTGA
>DYGV01000153.1:2489-9394 GCA_020724505.1 Anaerolinea thermophila | reverse complement strand
TCCAGAAATAAATCCGCCGTCCAACCCATACCATAGCGTATCATCGCCATCCAACACGACCAAAGAGATCTTTTGTTTCATAGTCATCCTCTTTACAATCGAAACACTTGAATCCCATCCCGTTACCCTATAAATCAAGGGATAAAAAAAGCGCCTCAATATGAAGCGCTCTGCATTCTTTTGGCGGTCCCGACGGGATTCGAACCCGCGATCTCGGCCTTGACAGGGCCGCATGTTCGGCCGCTACACCACGGGACCACGCGGGCAGTAGTTTACCATACCCACCCATGGGCGTCAAGGACTCCAATACGATGATTGCAAAATAGAATAATTCCCTTTACGCATTAGAATAGTCCTTATATCCTCTGGCAATGATAAAATTGGCGCTATTAGAATGCCAATGAGTGGAGCAAACACCTATAATCACTGATATAAGGAGCATGCGTCAACAATGTCGAAAAACTCACATACCGTAAAACAGCGAACCTCACCTGCGCCACAACGTCGCCCTATTGCAACCCGCAAAACTTCGCCAATTGCGATCTGGTTTATCGTTGCATTGGCGATTTTCGCTTTGGCAATCACTGCATTCATTTTACAAGATCGGTCGCCCTCAGCTTCATCTCTACCAGCTGAGATTAATGTCTCTCAAGCATACGAGCTGTATCAAGCTGGCGCCTATTTTTTGGATGTACGCACACCCGAAGAATGGCAAGATTATCACATCCCGAACACCACCTTGATTCCCCTGGATGAATTGCCAAAGCGAATAAACGAAGTGCCCCAAGGGCAACGTATCGTTGTAGTATGCCGTTCGGGTAACCGCAGCCAGCAAGGACGTGACATCCTTCGTCGCGCCGGTTATGAGCAAGTATCCAGCATGGCTGGGGGGCTTTTAGATTGGCGCGTCGCCGGTTATCCTATCGTGAATGGGCAGCAGTAATTTCGAGAGCAAAAGTTGAGAAGCCAAGTATAATCAACCCAGAATTATCGTATCATTTTTCACAATAAGAACGCCGCTTCTATATGAGCAACCGACAAATCGGTCAAGTCTCCTTAACTACAATTTAATTCACGCGCCTCATATCCAGAATTACAATTTGCCTGAGCGAAATTTTTAACGCGGGATTTTATCTATACCAATCATCACTCGCCAAATGCACTGCTGGTAAAGCCATCATTGGCTTGGAGCTGCAATCCATGAGCAATCTTCTTGAAGAGGAAACCCATCAGGCGCTGATAGCAATTACGGCGCGCGCCGAAGCCTATCAGCGTGTCGCTCATGCATTGGCCGAAACAGAAGATTTGCACACCGCCTTACATCATCTCGCCGAAATCGCCGCTGAAGCCCTGAACGCTTACCAAACTACACTGATTACCTTCGATTTAGTCAAACGTCGCGTTGAAGTGGTGGCGCGCGGTGGGCTTGGCGCAAAAGAGGTAGCGCCTACAGTAGATATGATTCAAGACACATCCAGCTTTTGGATGACAGAAGCCTGGATGCAACCAAACGCCGTCAAAACCGAAAAGGGACAGCCCTTTCCGGGGGTAGGTAAGGAGCCATCACCCTGGACTACCATTACCGCTCCTATTATTTACTGTGAACGCATCCTGGGCATTCTCAAAGCCATCAACCCGCCAGATTACCCTCCGTTCACTCAAGCAGATGAAGAAACCCTGACTACTCTGGCCAACCAGGCTGCTCTAGCAGTCGAAAGCACTCGCCTGCGCAGATCTGAAAATCTGCAACGTCGCCAAGCTGAAACATTGCGCGAAGTGGCGCGTATCCTGAATTATAGCCTGGATCAGCAGCGCGTCCTGGTTCTCATTCTGGATCAACTTGCACGCGTTGTGGATTATGACAGCGCATCCATCATGTTGCTCACCGGCCCAAAAAACGATCAAAAACTGGCTATCGCTGCACATCGTAAGCTGCGCACGCCCGAACAGCTTTCGATCACCGGCCGCCCAGAGGAATTCCCGCATATTGCAGAAGTGCTGGAGCGTCGCCGTCCGGTAATTATAGAAGACACTGCGCTGGATACTCGCTGGCGCTTGCTTCAGCACAGCAACTACATAAGATGCTGGCTTGGTGTGCCGCTCGTTGGGCGTGACCAGGTTATTGGCCTGCTAAATCTGGATAAAGAGCAGCCCGGGTTTTACACTCAACAAGACGCTGAACTTGCCGCGGCCTTTGCGAACCAGGCTGCGATAGCGATTGAAAACGCCCGCCTGTACTCCAGCGAACGCCAACGCGGCGACCAACTTGACGCCTTACGCGCCACCATCGCTGACATTTCCAGCGAGCTGGAACTCCCCCGTCTGTTACAGTCTATTTTACAACGCGCAGTAAACTTACTGCACGCGACAGGAGGCGATTTGGGGCTCTTTGACGAAAACAAAGGTGAGATCAAAATTGTTGTCAGCCATAATATGGGCAAAGACTATACGGGAACTCGCATGGCAGTAGGCGAAGGGGCTATGGGAATGGCGATCAAAACCCGTCGCCCCATCATCATAGACGATTACCAACATTGGGAAAACGCTTCGCCGCAATACAAAGATGGGCTATGGCAAGCCGTTCTGGCTGCGCCTTTAATCATTGGCCGTCGCATCGTCGGAGCGATGGGGATCACAGTGCAAGATCCACAACGCAAATTTACACCTGCAGATCAATATCTGATCAGCTTGTTTGCCCAGCACGCCGCCATTGCAGTAGATAACGCCCGACTTTACCTAGCCGCTCGTGAAGCCGCTGAGCGACGCTCCATCTTACATCAGGTCAGCCAGGAGATTCTCTCCGCCAGCCTGGAACCGGAAGAAATCTATACCGCCATTCATAAAGCCGCGTCTCGCCTGATGATGGCCGAATCATTTGCAATCACCCGTCTGGATACGCAGACCGATGAATGCGAAGCCGTATACCTGTTCGATCGTGAAGGTCGTCTCTCAACTCAGCGTTGCTCTGCTAATCAGGAGCTGATCAGAAAAGTTCTGACCAGTGGGAAATCAATTTATATACCAGATGTCGTTGACCACAGCCAGAAAGATGGATTTTTCAACCCCAAAGAACAACCTTACGTTCGTTCCGTTTTGATTACGCCGATGCGCCTGCGCGGCCAAGTGATTGGCATGATCTCTGCGCAAAGCTATCAACCCAACAGCTATACCGAAGAAGACCAGGCGTTGCTCGAAATGCTGGCTGCCTATGCTGCTATCGCTCTAGACAATGCCAATCTCTTTCATAACATTCAACAACTGGCCATCACCGATTCGCTCACCGGCTTATTTAACCGGCGTCAATTGTTTGAATTAGGAAACCGAGAATTTCTACGCGCTCGTCGCTTCAACCGCCCTTTATCCGTCTTGATGTTGGATATAGATCATTTTAAACGCGTCAACGATCGTCATGGTCATGCTGTAGGCGACCATGTCTTGGTTCGCTTGGCGCAAATTATGCGCCAAATCACTCGCGAGATAGATATCGCTGGCCGTTATGGCGGTGAAGAATTCATCCTTGTTTTACCGGAGACAGACATCGCCGGCGCAACCGAAATCGCCAACCGCCTGCTGGATCAAATCCGACTGGCATTCCAAACCGGGGGACTGCCTTCTATCACCGTCAGCATCGGAGTTGCCGCCTTGCAACCTGCCACAGTGGATTTCAGTTACTTGGTGCACACTGCTGATCTGGCCATGTATGCAGCCAAGAACGCTGGTCGCAATCGCATAGCAACTTATAACAGCTAGTTCTCCTTAAAGAATCAACATCGCATCGCCAAAAGAATAAAACCGATAACCAGCGTTCTTCGCCTCTTTATAAGCCGCCAACACACGTTCGCGCCCGGCAAAAGCACTCACCAACATAATCAGTGTGGACCTTGGCAGGTGAAAATTGGTGATCAGTGCGTCAACCAGACGAAACTTATAACCTGGCAAAATATACAAGCTGGTTTCGCCTTTATAAGGCGTCACGATCTGATCTTCAGCGGCATGAATAGCAGCGCTCTCCAATGTACGCACGCTGGTTGTACCCACTGCAACTACCCGCCCGCCGGCCTGTCGCGCTCGACGAATAGTATTTGCCGCATCTTCATCCAACTCACACCATTCCGAATGAATGCGATGTTGTTCTGCATCCTCTTCTGTGACAGGCGCAAAAGTATCCAACCCAATATGCAATGTCACCCGGGCAAAGTTCACACCTTTCGCTTTCAACCGCTCCATAAGTCGAGGAGTAAAGTGCAAGCCTGCCGTAGGCGCGGCCACAGAGCCAGGCTGGCGACTATATACAGTTTGATAACGTTCGGAGTCAGCCAATGGCGTATGAATATACGGCGGCAACGGGGTTTGTCCTAGATCGCACAAGTGCGCCTCGATTGACTCATTAAAACGCACCAACCGCCGCGGACCATCTAATTCAGAAATAATTTCCGCCAACCGACCGTCATCGAACCGTATCTGACGGCCTGTGTGCAACCCCTTACCACCAACCAAAACCTCCCAAACATCATCGTCTATTTTCTTCAAGAGCAGCAATTCCACTCGTCCCCCGCTTGGGATCTTACGCCCAAATAATCGTGCAGGTATTACGCGTGTTTCATTGAGAACCAATACATCTCCGGGCTGCAAAAACTCCCCCAACTGATAAAAATATGCATGGCGCAGTTTGTTCGACGCTCGATCTAACACCATCAGGCGCGCTCGATCCCGCGGTTCTATCGGCGTCTGAGCAATGTACTCAGGCGGCAGATCATAATCGAAATCGGAAGTTTTCATGGGTAAAGACGCTAACTAACGGTTGAGCAACCTGATCACCACATTCAATAATATCGTTAACACAACCGAAAGCAGCAAGGATGTCCCTAGAGCAATCACGCAAGTCATGTTGCCGCTCTGCAGGCGAATATCACCAGGTATCCGACCTAAAGATAACCCGCTGCGCGCTGCCACGTAAATCAAGCCGCCTACAACGATAAAAATAATCCCCATCAAGATCAAGAATCTTGCCAGCGACATCATCTCGTCTTGAACCTCTTGCTTCAAAATAATTTAGGCTGTTCCTGTTCATTGGAATTTTGAGAAGCAATGCCCAGGTGCTCATAGGCGCGCTCAGTCGCCATACGCCCCTGTGGAGTGCGCTCTAAAAATCCCAATTGCAATAAATAGGGTTCGACTACATCCATCACCGTATCAGGCTCTTCACTAATGGAAGCCGCAATCGTGCTTAGCCCCACTGGCCCGCCACGATAATTCTCGATGATGGTTCTCAAGACGCGCCGATCTATATCGTCCAAGCCAAGCTCATCCACATCCAGCAGATCCAAAGCCTGGCGCGCGACCTCGCGGGTAATGATGCCGCCAGCGCGCACCTCCGCATAATCGCGCACGCGACGCAGCAACCGTAAAGCCACCCTGGGCGTTCCTCGCCCACGTCGCGCGATCTCTTCCACGCCCTCACTCTCCACCTTCACTGCCAAAACACTTGCCGCTCGGCTGACGATCTCTTGCATTGCCGTCTGGTCATAGAAGTCCAGTCGGTAAACCGCGCCAAATCGCGCCCTCAGAGGCGCGGTCACCAGCGCCAGGCGGGTAGTCGCGCCGATTACTGTAAACCGTGGCAACTTGAGACGGATCGAACGCGCTGAAGGCCCCTTACCAATTACAATATCCAGGGCAAAATCTTCCATGGCCGGGTAGAGCACTTCCTCGATCACTCGGCCTAAACGGTGCACTTCATCAATAAACAACACATCCCCAGCGCGCAGGTTTGTCAGAATAGCTGCCAGATCGCCCGGGCGCTCGATAGCCGGCCCGGAAGTAACCTTGATGTTCACTCCCATCTCATTCGCCAGTATGTGTGCCAAAGTGGTTTTGCCTAATCCGGGCGGACCATAAAACAATACATGATCCAAAGGCTCACCGCGCCGTCGAGCTGCAGCGATCAAAATCGCCAAGTTTTCTTTCACCCGCTCCTGCCCGATTAAATCAGCTAACAGGCGTGGACGTAGCGCCTGATCCAGGCGATCCTCTGCCTGAGGCAATGGATTTACCAATCTCTCGCGCGAATCATTCATGTGTGCGATTATAATCCATTCGCATGCAAACCATCGCCTCAACCCCAGGGAGGCGTACTTCGCAAAACCCATTCGAGGCTAATTCAACTCTATGGACAATGTCTATTCATCCACCCATCCACTAGTCGCTCATAAACTCACGCGCTTACGCGACCGAACGACCGACCCGCGTACATTCCGCGAATTAGTGCGCGAAATCGCCGTATTACTGACTTACGAAGCCACCGCAGACCTGAATTTACGTCCTAGGTTGGTGGAAACTCCCTTAGCCCCTTTCAACGGCGCCGAAGTACTGGAGCGGATCGGCCTGGTGCCGATTCTCCGCGCCGGTCTGGGCATGGTGGACGGTGTCTGGGAATTGCTACCATCAGCAGAAGTCTGGCACATTGGTTTATATCGCGATGAACGTACGCTCAAACCCGTAGAATACTACAACAAATTGCCTATTGAACCAACGGTCTCGTTATGCCTAGTGCTAGACCCTATGCTGGCTACTGGCGGTTCGGCTGCGGCTACAGTAGACATCCTCAAACGTTGGGGGGTGCGGCGAATCAAATTCGTTGGCTTGATAGCCGCGCCAGAAGGCATTGCTCGGCTGCATCAAGCACATCCCGAAGTGCCAATCCACATAGCCGCGATTGACGAACGTCTCAATGAGCGCGGTTACATCTTACCCGGTCTGGGAGACGCCGGCGATCGTCAGTTTGGCACGGGTTAACCTTATTGACGAATCTTAATATGTTGTAATAAGCCTCTGAAAACAAGCACAAAAGGGGCGATTTCAAAACGAATCGCCCCTCCTCCCAACTTCAATGTACTATCCCTGTT
>DYGV01000153.1:0-2479 GCA_020724505.1 Anaerolinea thermophila | reverse complement strand
TCGTGTCTTTTTGGGGATCACTAATCGCATACCTGTATCGGGTGTAGGTTTAAGTAACTTCTTATCCACCTTTTCGCCTAATGGCAACAACCAATATTCATTGCCATTCCCTTCGGAAACAAATCCAAGTCGCCCATCGCTGGGAGCGATTACTTTCCATACCAGCGATAACGTTTGACAATAGGGTCCATCTATCACATCCAAGATCTCACCCGGGCTCAACTTTCTTATAATCGGCGCATACCCAACGTTCGCCGAGTAATGCAAACCCAGTGTCCCACCTCGATCATTTGCCACAAATGCGCGATCACCTACATGAATACGAGATGCGACAGGGCAACCCATGAGCGGGTAATAAATTGGTACACTGAATGGATCAAAACCTGCTCTGATCGCAACCGCAGTGGGAGGTAGAGGTGTGGCTGTCGGTGGAGCAGGGGTTACAGTCGCGACAACTTGCGTTACATATTGGACAATTACCACAGTCGGGTTCAGATTTTGAGGAGCGGCCTCTTCTTGTTGGGGCGTGCCGCAACCCGCTGTCAACCATATGAGGCTCCCAAGCAGCACAATGAGGATCAGCCGCTTTGGTTTGAGTACTTTCATCTGGATCTCCTTTTCATTGGGGCTAGAACTTCGCCTTATTGAGGCGGCGCAGGAAACAGGAAATAGGTATTACCGTCGCCTTCCGGTGTGTAACCCACCTGTCCATCCGCAGTGCGAACCAGCCAAACTATCCAACCTCGGCTACACCAAGGTCCATTGATAATCTCTAACACAGATCCTGGTTGAGCATATGCAAATACGGTCGATTCATGAAGATCACGCCCGTAGCGAATACCATTTGGGCCACCCACCAACGACACCATGGCTTTATCCCCTATATGCAAACGCGAAGCCACGCAATCCGGGAGCGGATAATAGATGGGAACTGCCAAAGGATCAAACGTCGGCGTAAGGGTAGGTAGCTCTGGCGTAGCAGTTGGTTGTGGTGTATCCGTTGCAGGCACTGGTGTAGGGGGAACAATTTGAGTGATCACCTGTGTTATCAAAACTACAGGCGGGGTCGCAGTATCTTGAGTAGCTGCGGCGGGTGGAACGCTATTACATGCCGAAAGTCCCACCATCACAATCAGCATTGCCCAGATCGCCGTCTGTGCTTTACGCATCTTACTAGACAGCATAGATTTCTCCTTCCTCAGTATACGATCACGCGTGTGCCATGATCGGATTCAACATAATCTTCATCTACGGGTACAAACGGATCCGTCCACCGATAGATCCACTTCGCAGCATCTGGCGGCAGATTAATGCAGCCGTGGCTCTGTGGGGTGCCGTAATTATTATGCCAATAGGTGCCATGTACAGAGACCCCCGTCCAGGATATGTAGCATACCCAGGGAACACCAGGTAAATCGAACCCGTTTCCTTCCAAATTGGAAGCCATGTGACGCGTGGGTTGTTTGCGTTCGACGCGAAACTCACCACGTGGCGTATCGCCTTCGAAATATCCTGTGGCAATGCGCGAGGTAAAAACTGGATTGCGACCCTCATACGCGACGAGACGCTGCAAACCCAGGTTGATCTCGATGCGCTTGTCTGGCGCCTGGGGTGAAATCGGTGCAACCTCTTCGGCGCTAATGGGACGTAAATGTGCGGCCTCTACGATATAGTGTTCACGCGTGCGTTCATCCCAAATGCGATACCAGACCGTCCCCACTCCAGAAACAAATGCGCTATGCACCCAATAGGTGGTAGCATAGTAGCAGCGATAGATACGCTTCATGCCACGATCATCCACCCGATAAGCCTGCGTAAAAGGCACCGTAACCTCAGCCAGCATTCCATTTTTGGGAATATCCAACACAGGTGTTTGGTACTCCTCCTTAACCGGTTGCACATACGATGAATGTAGCCAACCATCATCGGTGAGTAGCCAGATCGGATTATGCGTTGGCTGCGGGTCGCCAACTGTCTGAGCATGAATATTGACCACCGTATCCCGAATGTAATAGCCTAGTTCCTTTGCAGCTACCGATGGCCGATCATAATAGCGCATAGAATAGATCACCCGCCCTAAGGAATATGGCGGGGGACGTTTCATGGCCGGGTCCCCACCGGGTGGGAACTCGCGATAGCCCAAACCAACCGCAGCAGCCCCCATCAATTTAAGGAAATCGCGTCGGGTTAGTCTCGGTTGCATATTCGATCTTGTTTTGCAGTTTGATACAGATACAGTCTGCTCGAACGCATTTGCAAATCATAGCACAAGTGATTGCAATTCGCAAACCCTGGATCATTGCGCTGACAATAACCTAACACACTCTTAACACAATATATGCCAAGTTCTTAAAATGTGGCAACCCTATCCATAGTACAGCTGGTTGGAATGGTAAAATAGACCCATGTAGATACCCATGAACTCCCAGGGAGGCATCGAATGCACGCGCTCAATCCGAATGATGTGCGTTTTTTCAGT
>DYGV01000152.1:3388-9533 GCA_020724505.1 Anaerolinea thermophila | reverse complement strand
GGGAGTGTGTATTCGAATCCATGAAACCTCGATCCCGCTGCGTCCGGCAGTGGCGGCGGCGTGCGAAATGCTGGGGTTCGATCCGCTCTATGTGGCGAATGAAGGGAAGCTGGTTGCCATTGTGGGACGGGAAGACGCCGAGCAGGTGCTGGAGGCAATGCGGCGCACACGTTATGGCGAAGCAGCAGTGATGATCGGGGAAGTTTTACCCTCTCCTGCTGGTCGGGTCCTGATGTCCACGCGTATTGGCGCCACGCGGGTGGTGGATCGCCTGGCAGGGGAAATGCTGCCGAGAATTTGTTAATTTATTTGTGAACCGGCGTGGGAATGCTCCTGCGCCTCAACCTGCCCCACCTCTCTGACATCCACCGGAACACCGTCAATCTCCGTGGGGATCAAATCCTCACTCTTCAGCAAGGATTTGGGGAATTTGCGCTCCACCATCACCACCAGCCCGACTTCATCAGTGCGCTTGCCGCCGCGGCGTTGCAGCCCCACTCCAACGCCAACCACATTGGGTTTGGCTAACAGATTGTGCTCGTACAACAGCTTGACCGCTTGCGCCCTCTCGACGGCATTCCGCTGGTTGAGCTGGCGCGGAGAGCGCTGCGGGAGGTCCACCTTGAGCGCGTCTAACACAGCCTGAATGGGGTTGAAGATTGTCGCCTGGCCGGAGCCGGCGAAGAGCAACCCTACCGCATGATGACCCTGGGCGCTCACGATCAGCGAGCCCGAATCGCCGCCCTGGGACATGGGTGTGGATACAAGCTGACCCTCGAAGACGGCGGCGCGATCTAAACCATAGTTGACACGGATCGAAGCCTCTAAAACGGTGATCGTCCCGCTGGTGAGTCCGGTGGTGCGCCCGGATTTAATCACCTGCATTCCCAATTCAGCCGTAGTCACGCCGTCAATCGTCCCGATCTCCAGATTTTCTTCCACTAACTCGCTATCCTGGCGCGGCAGCGCGAGCGCGGCATCCACACGATTGACCGCTGTGGGGTTGGATTGAAAGGCTTGCAGCCGATGCCGCGCCCCTAACCGTTGCGCCAACCAATTGCCCAGATTGGCATAAGCCAGGGCAAGGTTGCAGGTCGCCGGTTCGGTGACATAGCGAATAGGGATAAAACGCTCCAGATAGCCGATTGTATCGCGGCCAACTTCCCCGCCGTCGGCTGCCCCAGGTTGCAAGATCGGGTCGCCCGGCAGAGCGTCGTTGCTGTTGGCTAGCACGTGGTTATTCGACAAGATCATGCGCCTGCCGCTGGCGCGGTCGCGCACCACACACCCCAGGGTGCCGGCGGTGACCTGATAGTGACCCAGGCTGACGCCGCCAGGCGCCGGTCGCCAACGCTGCGTGTGGGCGTTCAGCGGTCGGATTTCACCCACTTCCACCACATCCGTGCGCACTCCGCCCACCTGCCGGGGGATGAGGTCCTCGTCGCTGAGAGCGGCGCGGGGGATTTTGTTGCGCACCAAAATCACAACGCTTAACTCGTCTGTCACGCGACCAGCGTGTTCCTTGTACCCTACACCGACCCCAACCACATTGCGCCGGTGGAGCAGGGCGGAGTAATGTATCGCCTTAGCCTGGTAAACCTGCTCGAATTCTGACATCTCTGGCCTCCGTAAGCGAGGAATGCTACCATCAACAAATCAATAAACCGACTATTTCGGGTGGATGTGTTGCTTTCAGCCGCCTACGATGCAGGAAACATACCAGCCATATCTGGTAGACGAATTGGGAAAAAAACCCGTCCTTCTTTTAAAGCCAATATTGAATTATTCAATATTGATATTGAATATTTTAATATTACCCTTGACATAATTTGATTTTGTTATACAATTGCTGCAATTCATTGGTGCAGGGCGACCAAACGTAGATAAGAGGTGCATAATGAACGAACATTCCCCCGAAAGTCTTAGCGTTTCCTTTCCTAAGAAATGGGCGCTGCCGTTCTTCACAATATGGAGTGGACAGGCGTTGTCTTTGTTAGGCAGTCAGATGGTGCAGTTTGCCCTGGTGTGGTGGTTGACCAAAACCACCGGCTCGGCTACCGTGCTGGCTACCGCTACCCTCGTGGCGTTGCTGCCCCAGGTATTTCTGGGGCCTATCGCCGGCGTGGTGGTAGATCGTTTCAGCCGCCGCTGGGTGATGGTCTTAGCCGACGCCCTCGCCGCCTTGGCGGTGGTGGCGTTGGCGGCTTTGTTTTGGCTGGATCGGGTGCAGGTCTGGCACATCTATACTTTGATGTTCCTGCGTGCTGCTGCACAGGGTTTTCACTGGCCAGCCATGCAATCTTCCACTTCGCTCATGGTGCCTAAGGAGCATCTGGCGCGCATCCAGGGTTTAAACCAGATGTTGTTTGGGGCGATGAACATCTTCTCCGCGCCCCTGGCTGCATTGTTGGTGAGTGTGATGCCAATGCAAGGGGTGCTGGCGATTGATGTAAGCACAGCCATGCTCGCCATAGTTCCGTTGTTGTTCATTGTTGTGCCGCAGCCCCCGCGTCGCGCTGCGCTGGAAGCAGATGAAAAAGCCCCCTCCATGTTTTCTGATCTGCGGGCAGGTTTCCGCTACGTCTGGACCTGGCCGGGGTTGATGATGATCCTGGTCATGGCAACGGTGATCAATCTGATGCTCACCCCCAGCGGAGCGTTGCAGCCAATTCTGGTCACGCGGCACTTTTCCGGCGGGGCGTTGCACCTGGCGTGGTTGGAGTCGGCCTGGGGTGTGGGCGCGGTGGTCGGCGGGTTGACCTTGAGCGCGTGGGGAGGTTTCAAACGGCGCATTGTGACTTCAATGTCAGCGCTGGTGGTGCTCGGCGTAGGTGCCCTGGCGGTGGGTCTTGTGCCGGCTTCGATGTTCTGGCTGGCGGTCGTGTTGATCTTTCTGGTGGGTTTCACCAACCCGATCGTGAATGGGCCATTATTTGCCGTTGTGCAGGCGGTTGTGGCTCCCGACATGCAAGGGCGCGTCTTTACGCTGATCTCAAGCTTTGCTACCGCCATGACGCCCATTGGCTTGCTGTTCGCCGGTCCAATCGCCGACCGACTGGGGGTGCAGACCTGGTATGTGATCGGCGGCGTGATCACCGCCTCGCTTGGTGCGCTTGCCTTTTTCATCCCGGCGATTATGAATATCGAAAGCGACCGGCATGGTCAGGCGAAAGAAGCGTCAGCGTCAGGCGATAGCGAGCAAATTCTGCCAGGCAAACTGGCAAAGATCAGCGGTGATTGACTTAAAAACTCTTATCCGCTATTCGCCCGTCAGATGAAGAGCCTCTGACGGGCTTTTTGATGGCCGTGAAACTTGTAACCAATCCCGCAAAATTGCATCTAAAACATGTTACAACACATTTAGGATGTTGAGGAGAGGTCTATGCCGTTGTTTGAATTTGTTTGCAGCGACTGCAATCAGCCATTCGAAGAGTTGGTGCGCAGCGTCCATGCAATCGAAGAAGTGAGCTGTCCAGCCTGCGGCAGCCGCCGTATCAAAAAGAAAATCTCCACTTTTGCCTCAAAAACATCGGGCGGTGCATATTCTTTCAGCGCCAGCACGGCTTCGTCTTGCAGCCCCGGCGGCGCTTGAGGCATCTCCCGCTAGCCAGCCGTGGGCTGGAGCTACTCAAATATTATTTATCAGCCGACCTCGCGCAGTCAAAGCGGGGCCGGCTGACTTATAGAGAAGACTTTTGGAGCTTGCCAGGCCCCAAAAGCCTTTTGGGGTTGGGGTCGCCTCACCGCGCCCATGCCTGGCTCCACTCACGCCCAATCCTCCAGGACAATCAGCGGGGTCAGGTCAAAGGTGGGCGCCACGGAGATTTCCAAAGGACCACACTCCGTGGAAATTGGCTCCTCTCTATGATTGGGCTTTGTGCGGAATCCCAACGAAAAAGTAAATTGACAAGTCCTCAGCGGACAAGTAAACTTAGTACCAACGATCAAATCCGAGTATCCGGCGGTTGAAACTGCGCCAACGAAGAGCATAAGGACCACTTGCGTGGGCTGAGAGTCTCTGAAGGGAGACTTAATATCCTTTGCAGCGGCGAATTTGATTCGGCGAGACTCGGAAAGAATGAGTGCAAAGCTGTGCTTGGGATACGATGAACAATTTCCACGATAACCGCGAGCGCCAATTCGAGGAATATTTGCGCGACGGCGTCACCGCTGCCAAGGCCGGCCAACGCCGCCTGGCTCAATCGTTGCTGGAGCGCGCCCTCTACATCAAGAACAACGACGCCCGACCCTATATCTGGCTATCAGCCACGACCGATGACCCGCGGGAACAGATCGAATATCTGGAGAAGGCAGTGGCGGTTGACCCAGCCAACGCCGCCGCTCGGCGAGGGCTTGCGCTGCTCACCGGCAAGATTGAGCCGCAGAAGTTGATGCCCGAAGGGGCTGGCATGGAGCGGGGTAGCCTGCCGCGGGAAGTTGAAGCCAACGGCAAGGCTCTCTCCTGTCCAAAGTGCGGCGGACGCATGACCTTTGACATCCAATACATGCAGTTAACCTGTGAATATTGCGGTTATAGAGAGGCTGCACCAGAATCCAAAACTCAGCCAGAAGAGGCCGAACAGGCGCTGGATTTTTACGTCCCCACCACTCGCGGCCACCGTTGGGCGGCTGCTCAACAACTGTTCAAATGCGAACGCTGCGGAGCGCTCTCTTTGCTCCCGCCCGGTCAGAAAGCCGTCGAATGCTCATATTGCGGCGCAAATCAACTGGTACAATCTCCAGAACATGAGGAATTGATTGACCCCCAACTAATTGCCCTCATGCAGCTCAATGAACAGCAAGTTAATGATCTTGCGCGGCGCTGGCTGAGCAAAGGTCTGTTTTCGCCAGATGGTTTATTCCACTCTAACTCGACATTACGCTTACGCCCGGCGTATTATTCCTGCTGGACGTTCGATGGCGTTGTCGAGGCGCGTTGGAGCTGTGAAGTGGCGGAGGGTAATGGAAACAGCAAGCGCTGGCTGCCTGCCAGCGGCGTCGAAGCGCGTTTTTTCAATGATGTGCTTGTCTCCGGCGTGAGCGCCTTGCCCACGCGCGAGTTGGACCGCCTGGCGCCTTTCTACCTGGAGGATATGAAAGAGTTCAAGCCGGAGTATTTGGCTGGCTGGCCGGCTCTTCTATACGACTGCTCACTGTCCGATGCTTCTCTGGTGGGCCGAGAAAAAGTGCTGCGGAAATTACGCCCAGAACTGTACAGCCTGGTTGAGATGGGGCGCGAAAAGCGCAATTTGAACATCAGTGGCGGTAGTTGGAGTGGGCTGACCTTCAAGCACATTCTGTTGCCGCTATGGATTGGTAGCTATCAATTCCAGGGCAAAGAATACCGTCTAATGATCAACGGACAAACCGGTAAAATCATTGGCAGCAAACCGAAAGACACCTTCAAGCAGTTTATGGCGCTGCTATCTATCCTGGCAATGATTTTGCTCATTCTTCTGATCGTTTGGATATTCGCTGGCAACTCTGGATTGTTCTAACGAGTGCTTTCTTTATAACTAACCCCACGATTGGATCTGTAAAAACCAATGACGAAGCCGTTAAATTTTCAATCCATTATTATGACTTTGCAGGATTTTTGGGCCAAACAAGGTTGCCTGGTCTGGCAGCCATACTATACACAAGTTGGGGCAGGGACGATGAATCCGGCCACGTTCCTGCGCGTCCTGGGCCCAGAGCCGTGGCATGTGGCTTATGTTGAGCCTTCGATCCGCCCGGACGATGGACGCTATGGGGAAAACCCGAACCGCATGCAAATGCATTACCAGTTTCAGGTCATCCTCAAGCCTGATCCGGGCAACCCGCAAGAGATCTATTTACAATCTTTAGAGGCCTTGGGCATCAACCCACTCCAGCATGACATCCGTTTTGTGGAGGATAATTGGGAATCGCCCGCCCTGGGCGCCTGGGGATTGGGTTGGGAGGTCTGGCTGGATGGTCAGGAGATCACCCAGTTCACCTATTTCCAACAGGCTGGTGGCATTACCCTGGATCCGGTATCCGTGGAAATTACCTATGGGCTGGAGCGCATCGCAATCGCCTTGCAGCGGGTAGGCAGTTTTCGAGACATCCAGTGGAATGACACGCTGACCGATGGAGATGTCAACCTACAGGCAGAGCAAGAGCA
>DYGV01000152.1:0-3378 GCA_020724505.1 Anaerolinea thermophila | reverse complement strand
CGCTTGCGTCAGATGTACGATCTGTTCGAAGCCGAGGCGCGTGCCTGCCTGGATCAAGGTCTGGTGCTGCCGGCGCACGATTACATTCTGAAATGCTCCCACACCTTCAACGTGTTAGATACGCGGGGCGCAGTGGGCGTCACTGAGCGGCAAGCGTTGTTTGGGCGAATGCGTGAACTTTCCCGCCGCACCGCTGAGGCGTATTTGGAGCAGCGTCGCCGCTTGGAGTTCCCCTGGCTCGCCGATAAATCGGTGGACCAGCCGGTCGGCGAGAAAACATCCACCACCCGGACAGCGCGTCCAATAATGCCTCTGCAGGAAGCGGCGCCTTTCCTCCTGGAAATTGGCGTCGAGGAATTGCCCGCCGGCGATCTGGATGATGCCCTGGAACAGCTTAAGAAGCGCGTCCCAGAGTTGCTGGAAGGGCTGCGCCTGGAACATGGACAGGTGCACATCCTGGGTACGCCGCGGCGTCTGGTGGTGTATGTGGAGGGTCTTTCCCCTGCTCAGCCCGACCTCGAGCAAATCATCAAGGGGCCGCCGGCTAATCGCGCGTTTGGCCCAGATGGGACGCCAACCGCCGCGGCAGAAGGCTTTGCCCGCAGCAAAGGCGTCGCTCTGGCGGATTTACAGGTGCGCGAGATGGACGGCGGGCGTTACGCGGCGGCGATTGTGCGCCAGGCAGGCCGACCGGCGGTGGAAGTGCTTGCCGAAGCCATTCCTGAATTGATCGCCGGCCTGCGCTTTGAAAAGTCCATGCGCTGGAACCACAGCAACGTAGCTTTTTCGCGCCCCATCCGCTGGTTGTTGGCGATCTTTGGCGAGGGTGAAGCCTGCCAGGTAGTCCCGTTTGAATACGCCGGGTTGCACTCCTCCAACGTCACCCGCGGCCTGCGTTTTCATCAGCCGGAAGAAAAAGCCGTCTCTTCGCCGCAAGAATACTTTGGTTTCCTGGAAAGCCAGGGGATTTTATTAGATCACGACAAACGCCGGGCGGCGATTTGGGAACAGGTGAAGCGGCTTTCAGCAGAAGTCAACGGCGCGGCGCTGGATGATCTTGCTCTATTGGCGGAAGTGACTAACCTCGTCGAAGCGCCGACCGCGCTGCGCGGTTCATTTGATCCACAGCATCTGAAGTTGCCTCAAGAAGTGTTGATCTCAGTGATGAAAAAACACCAACGCTACTTCCCGGTGTTATCCGCAGACGCAGTAGAAAACGGCGGTGCGGCTCAGAAGCTGTTGCCGTATTTTATCGCCGTGCGCAACGGGGATGGGAAATGGTTGGATATTGTTGCCGACGGCAATGAACATGTTATTCGCGCCCGCTTTGCCGACGCGGATTTCTTTGTGAGCGAAGATCTGAAAAAGCCGCTGGAAGCCTATCTGCCGCGCCTAGATACTCTGACATTCCAGGTGAAGTTAGGCTCTATGCTGGATAAGACGCGCCGCATCGTCTCTCTGGTGCGCGATCTGGCTCAGCAAATTGGACTAAGCGACGACGAATTCCGCGCGGCAATCCGCGCTGCCCAATTGTGCAAGGCCGACCTGGCGACCAAGATGGTGATCGAGATGACCTCCCTGCAAGGGCAGATGGGCCGCTATTATGCATTGCAATCCGGCGAGGATGAGGCGGTGGCTGAGGCAATCTTTGAACACTATCTGCCGCGCTTTGCCGGCGATCAAACGCCGCGCCGCCGCCCAGGTCTGGTCGTCGGTCTGGCGGATCGGCTGGACACCCTGACGGGGTTGTTTGCCGCCGGCCTCGCGCCATCCGGCAATAAGGATCCGTTTGCGCAGCGGCGGGCTGCGCTGGGCCTGGTACAAAATCTGATCGCCTGGGAGCAGGATTTTGACCTGCGCCGTGGGATCAGCGCCGCAGCCGCCCATCTTCCAATTGAAGCCGACCCAGAAAGTCAGCAGGCGGTTTTGGAATTCATCGTTGAACGATTGCGCAATGTTTTGCTGGAGCAGGGCCTGCGCTATGATGTGGTGGATGCAGCCGTGGCGGTGAATGGTGGCAATCCGGCCGTTGCTGCGCAAGCAGCGAGCGCCCTGGAAGCCTGGGTCAATCGTCCCGACTGGAACGTCATTTTGCCCACCTACGCCCGTTGTGTGCGCATCACGCGCGAGTTCAAGGAACGTTTTCCGGTGAATGAGCAACTGTTTATTGAACCCGCAGAGCGCGATCTCTACGCGGCTTTATGCGCCGCGGAGGCTGCTGCACGACGCCCCGGTTCGGTGGATGATTTCTTGAACGCTTTCCTGCCGATGATGCCGACAGTTAACCGCTTTTTCGATGCTGTGCTGGTGATGACTGAGGACCTGCGCGTACGCCAAAATCGTTTGGGGTTGTTGCAACGCATCGCCGGGTTGGCGGATGGCGTGGCGGACCTGTCGCGGCTTGAGGGCTTCTAACGCGCTTGCGCGAAAGAATCAACAAGGCGCGAGGTCAGCGGTTGAAGGGAGAGGAGAGGTCACATGATACTGGAAACCCGTTTGACCGAAGTGGCGGTGTACGTGGATCGGGCGCGCCTCACCCACCGAGGCACAGTGGAACTGGCAGCCGGGCTACACCGACTTGAAATTCCACATCTTTCTGCTCGTCTAAGCCCCGACTCGGTGCGCGTGACGGCGCATGGAACTGCTTCAGCCCGTCTGTTGAGCACCCAGGCGCAGCGCACATTCTACGCTGAGACGCCGGCGGAACAGACGCGCCAGTTGGAAGAACAAGTGGAGGGCACCCAGGATGAGCTGCAGGCCCTGGAAGCGCAGGTCGAATTGATTTCGCATCACCGCGCCCAGTTGGAGGCTTTGGCTGGCCAGACCTCCGTTTACGCCACTGCCATCGCCGCCGGCGAGATGAGCCTTGAAGCACAGATTGCGTTGCTGGACGGCCTACGGAGACGCGCCGGGGAGTTGGATGCGGAAAAACAAACCATCCTGGCGCGCAAGCGAGCGGTCGAGCGCCGCTTGCAGCAGCTCAAACAACAGCTCGATCAAGCGCGCAGCACGCGCCCACGTGAACGCTATTCGGCTCTGATCGAGCTTGAAGCGCTCTCCCCCGGCGAACTCACCATTGACTTGAGCTACGTGGTCAGCGGGGCTATGTGGCGTCCGTTGTATGATTTGCGCTTGATCGAGGAAGCCGAAGGGCCGTTGTTGGAGATTGGTTACCTTGCCGAGGTCGTGCAGCAAAGCGGCGAAGACTGGCAGGATGTCAGGTTGACTCTTTCCACGGCGCGCCCATTGTTAGCTGCTGTACCGCCAGAATTAGAGCCATGGTATGTGCAGGCGTTGCCTCCGACGCCTCCCGAAGCGCCGGCGGGCGCGCCGCTCAGGGCAAAGATGATGGATGTGCGCGCCGCAGCGCCCCAGGCG
>DYGV01000151.1 GCA_020724505.1 Anaerolinea thermophila | reverse complement strand
ATCCTTGATCTCTCGTCGTCCATAGAATCGCTGCGCACCCACCAATTTATAAGGAATGCCGGCCTGCAAAAACGCCTCTTCCAGGATACGAGATTGCGCATTGGTGCGGTACATCACAGCAAAATCGCTCAGGCTCATCCGCCCGCGCGTGCTCAGGCTGCGAATGGTATCTACGACAAACTCAGCCTCTTTGCGGTCATCATAGGCTTCAAACAAGACGACTTTCTGTCCCGCGCCGCGCTCGGTGAAAAGATGTTTACGAATCCGTTGAGGGTTCTGATCTATCACTGCCATCGCTACATCCAGGATCGCCTGAGTGGAACGGTAATTTTGCTCCAGCAGGATCACCTGAGCATCGGCGAAATCCTTCTGAAAACGAAGCACGTTGCGATAATCCGCGCCGCGCCAGCGGTAAATGGATTGATCCGCGTCGCCGACCACGAACAAATTGTGGTGAAAAGAAGAAAGGTGGCGCAGCAAGCGATATTGCGCCTGGTTGGTGTCTTGAAATTCATCCACCAGGATATGTTCGAAACGACGGGCGTACTTTTCACGCACCGACGGATTCTCTTCCAAAAGATAGGCAGTCCACAATAGAAGATCGTCGAAATCCAGCGCATTGCTGGAAAGCAACAATTCCTGATAACGCTTATAGACGCGGCGCACCACCTCATCCTGATAGCTATGAACGGGATAAGTCTCCGGCAGGATCAATTCATTCTTGGCGTTGGAGATGGCGTTATGCACCACAGGCGGCCGGTGTCGCTTTTCGTCCAAGTTCAGGTCGGACAGAGCGCGTTTTATCAGATCTAACTGGTCGTCCGCATCGTAGATCACAAAATTATCATCGAACGGCAAATGTTGCGCCTCTCGGCGCAAGAGCCGGGCGCAGGTGGCGTGAAAAGTGCCTAAGGTCAATCCGGGGACCTCGCCGCCAAGCAACTCTTTCACGCGAGTTTCCATCTCCCGCGCGGCTTTATTAGTAAAAGTGACCGCCAGAATATTGTAAGGACGTACGCCCATCTCGCCGATCAGATAGGCGATGCGGCTGGTGAGCACACGCGTCTTTCCAGAGCCGGGGCCAGCCATCACCAACACCGGCCCCAGGCCGGCTGTCACTGCTTGCTGTTGCTGCGGATTTAATTTTTCATAAAGGAGCATCATCACAATATCGAACCTGTAACGGATAGAAGGCATCAAAAAGCTTGACCATTATAGCACGCTGGTTGCCAATCCTTCGGGTATGCGCTAAAATCCCTGGTATGAATTGGGACATGATCGGGCACGAGTGGGCTGTTCAGCTCTTGAGCGAACATATCGCTCAGAAGCGATTGCGCCACGCCTATTTGATCGCCGGGCCACGCGGCGTCGGGCGGCGCACGCTCGCGTTGCGGCTTACCCAGGCGTTGAATTGTCTCGCGCCCCCCGAACCAGGGCAACCCTGCCGCGCTTGTCGCTCCTGTCAACAAATCGAACGAATGCAGTATCCCGATCTTCTGGTGGTGCAGGCGGAACAAGAAGGGGGAACGTTGAAAGTAGATCAGGTGCGCGAGATGCAGCGCAGCCTGTCGCTGCATCCGTATGAAGGGCGCTATCGCGTGGCGCTCTTGCTGCGCTTCGAAGAGGCTCATGTGAGCGCTATGAACGCCCTGCTCAAGACGCTGGAAGAACCCGCCTCGCAGGTGGTTCTGCTGCTCACCGCCGAGAGCGCCGAGCGCCTGCTGCCCACGATCGTCTCCCGCTGCGAAACGCTGCGTCTGCGCCCATTGCCGCTTGAACAGGTGAGCCGGGGCCTGCAAGAGGGTTGGGGAGCGCCCGAAGATCAGGCTCGCTTGTTAGCGCATATCTCCGGCGGACGACCAGGGTTTGCCCTGCAACTGTACTTTGAACCCGAACGCCTGCAACAGCGCCAGGCATGGCTGTCCGATTTGTTGCACCTGCTGACCTCCAGCCGCAGGGAGCGTTTTGACTATATCGAGCCGTTGGCAAAAGAGCGCAGCGTGCTTCGCAGTGCGCTCATCGTTTGGCTTTCCTTCTGGCGCGATATCCTGATAAAGATCTGCGGAGCCGGCGCGCCGATCGCCAATCTGGATTACCAACAGGAAATCGAGCGCCTGGCGCAGCAATTGAACCGTTCCTCCGCCTTGCATATCCTCGGCGCGGTCGAAAATGCTCTCACGTTGGTGGATCAAAACGTTAACCCCCGCCTGATTGGCGAAGTGTTGACGCTGGATCTGCCCAAATTATAGAGGCGGCGAAATTACGACATTTGACGCCATCGCGGCTGAAGCCACAATATGCTATACTAAAGCAGAACGCTGGCGATATTTTTCGAACCCGAGCGCCCGGCGGTAATCTCCGTCATGCCCGATTTCTTGCAAGGAACCACCTCCTCCCTGGATAAAGAGAGCGCCGCATTCCGTTCGTCGCTGGAATTGCTGTACGAGATCGGCCGCGAGGTAACCGCGGATCTTGATCTGCGCACGCTTCTGCATCGGGTGTTGTTTCTCTCCATGAAAAACGTTGGCGCGATCAGCGGCAGCATCATCGTCATTGATGAGGATGGACAGCCTGGCGAGTCGGCATTTTTGATCCTCGGTCAGACGCATAACCATACCGCCCTGCAATTGCGTGTGACCTATGAGCATGGATTGGCGGGCTGGGTGGCCCGCCATCGCCAAGCGGCACTGGTGGCCAACACCAGCCAGGACGAACGCTGGTTACAACGCCCCGAAGGGATCGAGGGGAAATCACAGCCCAAGTCCGCAGTAAGCGTTCCCATTCTGGCTCGCCAACAACTGGTTGGCGTAATTACTCTGGTGCATCCCCAGCCGGGCTTTTTTACGCAAGATCACCTGGACTTGACCGAAGCTATTGCAGATTGGGCAGGGACAGCCATCCTGCACGCACAGTTGTTCGATCGCTTGCAAGCCGCGAATCGGCGTTATCGCGAGCTGTTCGAGGATAATATTGACCCAATTTTGATCACCGATCACGATGGGCAAATCCTGGAAATCAATCGTCAGGCCGAGAGAACCACCGGCGTTTCGGCGCAAGACCTCCCCGGTGCGAACATCGCCGATTTAAACGTAGTAGACGCCCAAAGAACTGGAGAGAAGTTTGAGCATCTGCAGGAAGGGGTCACTATCTCCTATGAGACAATCATGCGTTCCAAACACGGCGAGGAGCTGCCGGTGCAAGTCTATGCGCGGCAAATCTACATCAACAACGAGACGCACCTGCAATGGATTCTACGCGACATCAGCGAACGGAAAGAGTTGGACCGCCTGCGCGATGATTTGATGGCCATGATCTATCATGACCTGCGCTCGCCTTTGGGGAACATCCTTTCGAGTCTCGAACTGCTCTCTAACGCGCTGCCTGCGCCGCAGAGCGAAACCGTACAAACAATGCTGGATATCGCCCGCCGCTCCACCCAGCGCATTCAGCGTCTGACCTATTCTCTGCTGGATATTCATCGCTTAGAATCAGGGCAAGAAATCGTACAGCCGCGCCCTGTTTCCCTGACGCCGTTGATTCAGGAGGCAATCGAAAGCATCCAACCCGCGGCGCAAAGCAAAAGACAAAGCATCGCAGTGGAAATCAACCCCCAGACCCCGCCCGCGCTTGCGGATGCAGACATGATCCGCCGCGTGCTGATTAATCTCTTCGACAATGCGGTAAAATTCTCCCCGGAGGATAGCGAAATTCAAGTGGTTGTCCAACCTGAAGACGGCTATGTGCTGACCAGCATCCGCGACGCCGGCCCTGGGATCCCACCAACCTACCAGGAGCGCATCTTCGAGAAGTTCACCCGCCTGGGTGGAAAGGATGTCCCTAAAGGTTTGGGGTTGGGACTATCGTATTGCCGACTGACGGTTAACGCGCACGGCGGAAAAATTTGGGTGGAGAGCCAGCCCGGTCAAGGCTCTGTTTTCAAATTCACCCTGCCAGCCGCCGGCTGATCCAAAGCATAAAGAAATCCTTGCAGAGAAAGGGCTGCCCGCTTCACAGATTTCTCTTTACAGGCGGATAATCTATGCAACAAATCGAACAAGGCATCTTGGTTGAAGATGGTTATTTAGGCGTCACATTGGGTGCGTTGATCTTTTCCCAGGGGGTGGTTCTGATTGATGCACCCATCCGACCTGAGGACACACGCGCCTGGCGCTCTGCCACGCTCACCCAGCGTAGCGCTTCTAACCGGCTGTTGGTGAGCCTGGATGCGCATCCCGACCGCACATTGGGAGCGCGCGCCCTGGAATGCACCATCATCGCCCACTTGAAAGCAGCGCAAGTCTTCCGCAACCGACCTACCATCTTCAAGGGACAGAGCGCAGAAACCGGTTCCGCCTGGGAAACCTTCGGCGATGCGGTGGGTATGCGCTGGGCTTCGCCGGACATCACTTTCACCGAGCGCATGTCCCTCCACCTGGGCGGGCCGGAGGTGAGTTTGGAACATCGCCCAGGGCCAACGCCGGGTTCGATCTGGGTGGTCATCCCCGCGGCGCAGGTGATCTTCGTGGGCGATTCCTTAACCGTAAATCAGCCGCCGTTTTTGGCGCAGGCTGATCTGCCAACCTGGATCGAAAATCTCGAAGCGTTGGCGAAGTCCTACGCCAATTACCGCATCGTCAGCGGACGCGGCGGCCTGGCTTCTGTGGAAGACATCCGTAAGTTGCGTAAACTGCTGAAGGATCTTTCCAGTAAGATGGAGCAACTAGCAGAAAAAAACGCCACCCCGGAAGCCACTCAGGAGTTGATCCCCTGGCTGTTATCCAGCTATTCCTTCCCATCGCAGTTGCAGGAGTTATATACCGCCCGCCTGCGATATGGACTTTATCACTGTTTTGCTAAACGCTATCGCCCGACCAGCGTTTCGGGTCAAACAGAGATCGAAGAAGAAGAACAATAAAAAACAAACCCATCCCCAAAAAGCGATAATCATTTATGCCCAATTCACCCTATTTGCCCATCTTCGAACTGACTCGCGGCAAAACCGTCGAGTCGATCCATTATGGCGCGGCGGCGGTGGTTGACGTTCACGGGAAACTACTCGCCTGGTACGGAGATCCGCAAGCAGTGACCTTTCTGCGCTCGACCGCCAAACCCTTTCAGGCGTTGCCTTTTATCGAACACGATGGTCATCAGATTTATGGGCTTGGACCTAAGGAGATCGCCCTGATGTGCGCCTCGCACGGCGGAACAGATGAACACGTCGCAACCGCCCTTTCGATCCAGTCCAAGTGCGGCGTCAACGAATCCGAATTGTTGTGTGGAGTGCATGAGCCGTTGGACGCCGATGCGGCTCAGATACTGCGCGAGCGCAATGAGCTTCCAACCCCTAACCGACATAACTGTTCCGGCAAACACAGCGGAATGCTGGCTTACGTGAAAATGAAACAGCGCGCCGGTGAAGCGATCCCTAACGATTTGCCTTATATTGATCCTTGCCACCCCATTCAAGAGGAGATTTTGCACACCTTCGCCGAGATGTGCAATTTGAAGGTGGAACAAATCGCCCTGGGCATTGACGGTTGCTCTGCGCCCAATTTTGCCGTACCGTTGCAAGCAGCGGCGCTGGCATATGCCCGTCTATGCGACCCCGAAAGCGGTGGCGTCCAACCTGCCAAGCGGGCGGAAGCCTGCCATGTGATCACCGAAGCCATGGCCTCCCACCCAGAAATGGTCGGCGGAGCGGGGCGCTTCGACACCTGTTTGATGCAGACGGCAAAAGGGCGCATGATCTCCAAAGGGGGCGCCGAGGCTTATCAAGGACTTGGCTTGCTGCCCGGCGCGTTAGGGCCCGGCTCGCCCGCCGTCGGCGTGGCGATCAAAATCGCCGATGGAGATGATCGGCGCATTGTGCACCAGGCGGTGACCCTGGAAATCTTGCGACAGTTAGGCGCATTGACCGCGAGCGAGTTGGATGCGTTGAGCGCCTTTGGCCCACAATCGCCGCGCTTCAACTGGCGCAAGGTGGTTGTCGGCGAAGCCTATCCAGCCTTCAAGCTGAATTGGGCGTAGGTCAACCTAATCTTTTTGAGGCGGCGAAAGCAATGGTCGCCTCTTCTCAATAATGTTTCGCCTTGAACGGCGGCGCCTGAAAGTCGCCGTTTAAACCGCCGGCATTTCGGCATCAAGAACAGAGAGATCGCTCAAGCTAATGGAGCCTTCTGAACGCGCCCGTTTGATCCATCACCGGCTGCTGGCGTTCTACGGAATGCCAGAATGGCGCAACCCGTTGCCGCCCTTGGATGAGCTGGTATCTACGATCCTGTCCCAGAACACCAATGACGGCAACCGCGACCGTGCCTTTCACGCCCTGCGGGCGCGCTTCCCCACCTGGGAGGCGGTGCGAGACGCCGACCCAGATGAAGTGGTGCAAGCCATCCGCCCGGCAGGTCTGGCTAACCAGAAGGGTCCACGCATCCAGACCGTCTTGAAAGAAATCACGGCTCAACGCGGCGAACTTTCGCTGGATTTTCTCTCCAACATTCCAGAAGCTGAGGCGAGGCAGTGGCTGATGCAATTCAAGGGCGTGGGACCGAAAACGGCGGCAATTGTTTTGTTGTTCTCCCTGGGCAAACCGGCCTTCCCTGTAGATACGCATATCTACCGCGTCAGCGGGCGGCTGGGATTGCGCCCGCCTTCGATGACCGCCGACCAGGCGCATGAACATCTGGAGCGGCTTTTTCCACCCGAAACGTATTATGCAGCTCACCTGAATATCATCCGCCTGGGGCGTGAAATTTGCCAGGCACGTCGTCCCAATTGCCCGGTTTGTCCGCTGCAAGAGCTGTGTGATTATTACCAAAACCTTGATCCAATGGCGAAAACAGATGACGCACAAAACGCCAACGCAAATTAAACTCGAAGAATTGAAAGAAACCTTGCAAAGGCTGGGGGAGCTACCGTTAGCCGAGGAGGCGCGCCTTGAGTTGCAGTCCGCCTCTCATCAATTGGATGAAATGGCGCAGGCGCTGCAACAGGCCAACCAGGAGAAAGCCAGGTTTGTATCCGTCGTCACCCACGAACTGCGCATCCCGATGACTTCGATCCTGGGTTACACCGACCTGCTGCGTCAGGGGAGCGTTGGGCCACTCACCGAGATGCAAGCCAACT
Organism: Anaerolinea thermophila; assembly: GCA_020724505.1. Taxonomy (GTDB): domain Bacteria; phylum Chloroflexota; class Anaerolineae; order Anaerolineales; family UBA4823; genus RBG-16-57-11. Next base: position 2,804 of record DYGV01000151.1, on the reverse strand, counting down.
TCTTGAACGTGATCCGCAACAACGTCGAGCGCATGTCGGCGCTGGTATCCAATCTCTCCGACCTGTCGCGCATCGAGACTGGCCGTTTGAAATTGGAATGTAAGCAAGTTCGAGTTCGGGATGCAATCGAGGAGGCGTTGCGCAGTTTGCGCCCCAAAATTGAGGAAAAGAACCAGACTCTGGAACTCCACCTGCCGGAGGACTTGCCGCAGGTCTACGCCGACGCAAGCCGATTGACACAGATCGCGACCAGCCTGCTGAGCAACGCCTGCAAATACACGCCGGCTGGCGGCGAAATTCAAATCTCAGCGCACGCCGGCGAGGGTTGGGCGCGCGTGGATGTGGTGGATCAGGGAATCGGGATCAGCGAAGAGGATGGCAAAAAACTGTTCAGCCAGTTTTTCCGCTCCGAAGACCCGCGCGTCCGCGAAGAGCAGGGTTGGGGGCTGGAGCTTTGCCTGGCAAAACAGCTTGTGGAGATGATGGGCGGCGAGATGGGTTTTCAGTCCGCCCTGGGGCAGGGCAGCGATTTTTGGTTCTCGCTGCCCACAAATGAGAACCGCTGTCGTTCGCAGGAGGCAAGCCTATGAAAAAGCGCGCTGCTGGAACGCGTCACTTGCTGCTCTTCTATCGTCGGACGATGGATCGCCTATGGAAGCTTACTTTTGCCCTGGGGGTCGTCACGGCTGCCACCGGCGGGCTATCGTTGCTAAAACCCACGACCATCTTGGGTATTCAGAGCGACATCTGGTTGTTCGTCCTGGCTTTGGCGGCGTTTGCGCTGAGCGCTTTCGCCTTTCTGGCGCGCTTTATGGCTTACACACAGGCGCGCGACAGTTATCTGAGCATCGTCACGCCATTTCTGCGCCTGCGCATTGCCTACAAGCGCATCCGCAGTGTGCGCCCAGCGTTGATCCAACAATTGTTCCCCGCCGAGAAACTCTCCTGGGCGCAACGCAATTATATTGAGCCCTTTTACGGTAAAACCGTGCTGGTCATCGAAATGCGCGGTTATCCCCTCAGCCCGGCACTCTTGAAGCTGTTCCTACCCAGTGTCATGTTCGCGCCCACCACCACCGGTCTGGTATTGCTGGTTGCGGATTGGATGAAACTCAGCACAGAAATCGATTCGCTGCGCGGCGCCTGGTTACAATCGCAAGGTCGCGCCCGCGGCCTGTAATTTATCCCCTCATTACAATGACCCACGCTATACGATGTCATGAGTATTGTCATATAGCTTGTGAATATTATCACATGAAAGACATGATATATGACCATTCAAAAACGGGGGGAGATGCTATAAGATATAAGCAGGATAAAGACTGGGTTCACAAAAGTTGCTCATCGCTGTTTCCTCCTTTGGCGAAAGCCTCCGCCGGGTTCCCTCACCGCCCTGGCGGAGGCGGCTTTTAAGCGCTAGAACGCCGAGTCAATGGCGGGCAACACAATCGTGAATGTCGTTCCTTTACCCAGCGTCGAGTCCACCCAGACGCGGCCGAGATGATTTTCAACAATGGATTTTACAATCGCTAAACCCAGGCCGGTGCCGGGGGTATCCGCAGGCACGTTGCTGGCGCGGTAAAACTTATCGAAAATATAAGGTTGATCGGCGGGAGGAATGCCCGGCCCATTATCCGAAACTTGCAAGATCACCTGTCCGCCCTCAGCATGAGCTTTGACCGAAACGCATCCGCCTTCCGGCGTGTATTTATGCGCGTTGCCGATCAAGTTGTTGAGCATTTGACGCAAACGAACTGGGTTTCCCAGAATCTTGGGCAAATCATCTGGAATATCCACATGCAGCTCTAACGACTTCTCTAGAAAGCGGTTTTTGATGCCATCAATGGCATACTGCGCAATCGTCGAGAGTTGCACGACCTCTTTGCGCGTGTCAAAGCCGGCTTCGATGCGCCCCAAATCCAACAGATCGTTGATCAAGGCAGTGATATTCTGAACGCTAACCTGCACACGATGGATGAATTCCCGCTGCTGCTCGTTCACCGGCCCCACGCGGTCAATCAATTCCACATATCCCAGGATAGCGGTCAGCGGCGAACGCAAATCGTGCGAAACGGTGTGAACAAAATCGCTCTTGATGCGATCCAGTTCTTTTAGATACGTGATGTCTTGCATCGAGATCACCAACCCAATGCCCTTGAGCGGGGTAACTTGCGCATTCAACACCCGCCCATCGTCGAGGGTGATTTCGGCGCGCGTGGGCATGGTCAGATTCGAATCGACCAATATATCGAGCAGCTCTGGATGTTGGAACACTTCGCGCGCCCGCCGACCATAGACCAGCGCATCGGCTGAGATGCCAAAAGCCTCGCGCGCCTTACGATTAATCAGCGCCAAACGTCGGTCCTCATCCACAACGATGACTGCCTCTTCGATGCCGGTCAGGATCGATTCAAGCTTCTTCCGCTCGCTCTCGGTGCGCGCGTACAAGCGGGCGTTTTCGATGGCAATCGCCGAATAATCTGCCAGAGCCGACATCAACATAATATGTTGTTCGGAGAAAAATTTACCACTTTGCCGATGGTCAACCTCCAACACGCCGATGACGCGTTCTTGAACAATCAGAGGCGCATAGATCAACGTATGCACCAGGTAGGAGGTCTTGATTTTTTGGGGCGTCTTGCCATCTACTACCACAGGCTTGCCGGTCTTTAACACTTCAGCCAGCAGCGGATCATGAATTGGCAGGCGAAAACTACTGACGTATTCTTGCTGAAAATTCTGGCTGGCGGCGCGCATATAGAATTCGCCGGTCATTTCATCCACCAGGAGCAGGCTGCCTTCTT
>DYGV01000006.1:59273-61472 GCA_020724505.1 Anaerolinea thermophila | reverse complement strand
ATACCGCCGGAGTGCTGCTCCCCACCGGCGGCAACGCCTGGTCCTCGGTCAGCGACCGCGCGGCGAAGGAGAACTTTGCCCCCGTGGACGGGCGCGAGGTCCTCGACCGCCTGGCTTCCATCCCTATCCAGACTTGGAACTACAAGAGCCAGGACGCTGCCATCCGTCACATCGGACCGGTGGCGCAGGATTTCTACGCCGCCTTCGGAGTGGGCGAGGACGATAAGCACATCAGCACCATTGATGCCGACGGCGTGGCACTGGCAGCCATCCAGGGATTGGACAGCCTCTCCAAAGAACAGGCAGCCCGCATAGATGAACTGGAAGCGGAAAACGCGCTTTTGCGCCAGCGGCTGAACAGCCTGGAAGCGCGGATGGCAGCGCTGGAAGGACATTCCGGCGACGCAACCGCCTCGATAGGCGTCCTTCCCGTCCCCTGGCTGGCGCTGGGAGGGTTGGCTCTGCTTGGCGCTGCAGCCTATGGACGGCGGAAAGGAGGCGCGCGATGAAATGGGCAAGTAGCGCAGGATTTATCCTGCGCCTTCTGACGATCTTTCTGTCGCTGGCTATCGCCGCCAGCGCATCCGCCCACTCAGGCGACGTTTCGGCTTCGCTCAGCGATAGTTATGACCTGAGTTGGAACACGGTGGACGGCGGAGGATACACTTTCAGCACGGGCAGCGGCTACAGCCTGGGTGGAACGATCGGTCAGCCGGACGCCGGGGCACTCACTGGTGGAAGGTACACCCTCGGCGGCGGCTTCTGGGGTGGCGGGGAGGTATCGCTTGCTGGGTGTTTTATCTATCTGCCATTGGTTGTGCGAAACGCCCCCGCGCCATAGAACATGCTAACGAAAGAGGCAAAGGCAAATGGCAAGATTTATTGTAATTCACAGACTTCCTCCTGCGGCGAACCAGGACGAGGTGTTGGCGACGGTTCAAGCGGTGGTCAATACCCCCTCGAATAACTGCCAATGGCTGAGGTGCTGGGTCGCCCAAAAAGGCGACGCCATATTTTGCGAGTGGGAAGCGGCAGAAGAAACCGACCTCCAGGCTGCCCTGAAGAAAGGCGCAGAACTTTTCCCCGTTGAGGCGGTCTATCCTGTGACAGTCATTGATCCTGACTGGTTCAAGCGTTGATTCAAGATGGAACGCTACGTTCGTCAGATGGATTTACAAAAAGTTGGAGAGCGTGGGCAAGCCAGGCTGGCGGCTGCCAGGGTTGTCATCATCGGTTGTGGAGGGTTGGGCAGCGCATCGGCGGAGCTTTTGACGCGCGCCGGGATTGGTCGCCTGCGCTTGGTGGACGACGATCGCGTGGAATTTGCCAATCTGGTGGGGCAGTCGCTCTTTGACGAAGAGGATGCCCAAACCGGCGAATACAAAGTCGTGGCTGCCCGGCGCCGGCTCTCCCGCCTCAATTTTGCTGTTGCCATCGAGGCAATGACCGCGCGCCTGAGTGAACACAATGCAGACAGCCTTGTGGCTGGCGCTGATCTGGTGTTAGATGGCAGCGATAATGACGCCACTCGTTACCTGATCAACGCGGCCTGCCTCAAACAAGGCATCCCCTGGGTTTTTGCCGCGGTTCTGGAAAATTACGGCTTAGTCATGAACATTGTGCCGGGCAAAACGCCTTGCTTCGTTTGTATCTTTGGTCGCCCAGCAGATCCGCAAGCTTGCAGAAACAAAGAAAAAGGCGCGTTGGTGGCTACAACGCACGCGGTGGCGTCGCTTCAGGTGAGTCAGGCGCTGCGGATTCTGTTGAGGAACGGCGAATGCAACCCAGGGCTCATCTATGTGGACACCTGGCAGCCAGACGTGGAAATCGTGCCGGTCAAGGGTCCCCCAATGAGTTGTCCGGCTTGCGGGCGTGGGTAGCTATGCAAACACGCCGCTCTGGCCTGTCATTGCTTTGAAAAATCTCAACGGAAAGGAGGTGAAACAAAATGGTGCTCTTTGTGGTGAAGTGGGACATCCACCCGGATAAACTGGACGCCTACATGGAGTGGCTCAAGAGTGCAGTGCCGCGCACCCTGGCTGTGCCGGGGCTGGTCGAGTTTCGGGGGTATCGTGGAATCAGCGGTGCGCCGCAGATCGTGGCGACCTATGAGTTCGCCGACCTGGCGACCTGGGCAGCCTGGCATGCGAACGAGGATGCGCAGAAGGTGTGGACCGAGTTGCACACACTTGCCATCAA
>DYGV01000006.1:36129-59263 GCA_020724505.1 Anaerolinea thermophila | reverse complement strand
ACGTGACGGCAGAGCTATGGGGGCCATCGCCGATCACCCCTGCGCCTATCCGTCCTGGCCGTTAGGCTTCGCTGCCAAGCAGTAAATCGAGAGCACTGGCGGCTTTGCATAGCCCTCTCGATCATCGGAAAACAATGGCTCAGGAAGATCTACTATTCTCATTCGGAGGAAGAGCGATGGCTAAGATCGAAAAATCCATCTTAATCAATGCGCCGGTGGAGAAAGTTTTCGCCTTCATGGCAAAACCGGAAAACCTGCCGGAAATCTGGCCTAGCCTACAAGAAGTCAGGAACGTGCAGCCCTTGCCCAACGGCGGCTACTCCTACGATTGGAGTTACAAAATGGCCGGTTTGCGCTTCGATGGACACGCGACGTGGAGCGAATTCATCGAGAACCAGCGCATCGTAGATGAAAACGAGAGCGGCATCCCCAGCACATTCGTCTGGGTCTACCAGCCGGAGAATGGCGGTACACGGGTTTCGCTGAGCGTGAATTACACCATCCCCGGCGCAGCGCTGGGTAAGCTGGCCGAACCCATTGTCCATAAGATGAACGAACAGGAGGCAGAGACAGTTCTGGTCAACTTGAAAGCGCGCATGGAAGGATAAAGCGCAGTTCTTGACAAGCCCCCTCACCTGAGGTATGCTACGGAGCGTCCGGGTGGGTCCGGCGCGGCGGAAACCTTCGAACCCCGCCAGGTCCGAGAGGAAGCAACGGTAAGGAGGAAATTCTGGGCGCCGCCGGGTAGCCTGCCCGGGCTTTTTTCTATTCTTTGCCGAGTTGAAACGAAAACGATCCTTTTTGCCCATCCCCCCGGTCGCATAGTCAGGCTGGGTGGATTTTGGGCGATAGCGCCGCCCAAAATATAATCACCCATTTCTCCTGATCCCGCCCCAAAGGACGGGATCAGGAGAGAGAAATTCCGATGCGGTGTTTAGCGATGTAGTTCCAGCTTGGCCGGCAGGGTGGCCAACTTGTTCATCTGATAAACCACCGAGGTGCCAGAATCGCCGCCGAATTCCACGTTCCAACCGATAAACTGGCCGCGGATGGAAGCGCCCGCGTTGCCCAGGATCACCAGGTTTGCACCCGGGGCAACCACCGAGCCGCGGATATGCGAGTTGGCGCCGCCGTTAAACTCAATCGTCGAGGTGTTGGACTTGGGCGCGTAGATAGCCACGCCCGGGATGCCCTCTGTGCCGCTGTCCAGGACGCTGGGGGCAGTGAGCTGGAAAATGGCGCCGCCGTTGACAGTCATACCGCTGTACAGCACCAGGGTGACGCCGGTGTTGGCGCGTATTTCATCGTGGGCGTTGAGGCGCAGGTGATCCGTCACACAGTACAGCCCGGCGGGGATCTCTTTGTTGGTGGGGTTTTCGCGAGCGTAATTGACCAGCCAGTTCGAGTTGACCTCATGGCCGGTGCAATCCGGCGGGCGCAGGTCGTACGCCGATTCCGGGATGCGGTTGGCGTCGTTGTTGGCTAACTGTGTCGGCGCTCCAGAGGGGGTCACGTGGATGTCGTCCAAGTCGTTGTTGTTGCCCGTGAAGAAGTAGAACACGCCGCCGTTATTCACCGTCACGTTAGGGTTGCCGTCCACATCCAGGCAGCCATTCGACCAAATGCCGCCGCCATCCACGGTGAGATCCGCATTGCCACCCAGGCCGTGCAACTGGGCGCCGTTCTGGTTGCCGGAGCAGGCCGCCGGGTTGAGCGCCACGATGGCGTAGCCATAAGCCAGCGGCGAGCGCGGGCGGATGCGGGTGACCGCAGTGACGGTGTTCTTCAGGTCATCGCCGAAGACGAAGTGGGCAAAGGCGGTCTCGGTCTGGCTGGTGACCATGGCCTTGATGTCCACGAACTTGTCCACGAAGATCGTCACCCGACCGCCGCCCGCCCGACCGGCGGTGATATTCTCCTGACCACACTCGCCAACCACGCCGTGATTATCGGAGATGTCCGTGTCCAATGTGAAGCCGTTATCGCGGGCGCGAGCGCGGGCGGCGTTCAAAGCCGAGTTGACCGCGCTGAGCACATTCCCCTGGCAGTTGGGCGGGCTGGCCTGCCAGGTGCTATAGGTTACGTTATTGGCTTCGAAGCTCTGCGCCACCGCGCCGCCGCCCGCCAGCGAGGCTGCATCGGCGGCGTTCTGGGTGTAGCGTCGGTCCGAATAGACCATGCTGCCGTCCACCGCCAGGGCGGTGAAGCCCAGCAGCGCGACCATGGCCAGCACCAGCAGCACAACTGCCTGGCCGCGTTCTGTAGAATAAGACTGGTTTTTCATGGCAATACCTCCTGAGTGTAAAAACCGAATTCAAAATTGCTAGGGACAGGCCGGCGTGAGAATGGTGTCAATCGCCGAAGCGCTGATGGATATAGTTTCGCGGCCAAACATTTCGCGCACCAGTTGCATATCTAACGCGAAAGCCAGCTGATAATTGGGATAATTGACCGTCACGCGCACGCCGTGCGACACGCCGCCGGTGGCGCCCATGCACAGTTGGCCGGTCACGGTCGGCTCCACTAGAATATCGTCTTCATCAAAAATCCCATCTCTCGGTCTATCATCCGGTACTGGGGAATCTCTGCGACGCTGCTCTTCTATCCGACCCAAATCACATAAACTGCTCATCATATTCGATGCGTTGCAAACACGATTTCGAATGCCGGCAGTATCGGTGGGGCGGGTCGAGGCGTACAGTGCGCCTTCCTGCGCCGCGTCGCGCATGGCAAGATAGGTGAACAGAGCCCGGCCAGCCTCTAAGATGCCAGATACCAAGATCAATAACAGCGTCAGCATGACGGCGAACTCCACCAGGCTCTGGCCGCTTTCTTTTTTAGGGGGTAATTGAAGCACACTTCTATCCATATTTTCTCTCCTCAAGCCGGTTAACGGTTGACCGTCGGCATGAAGGTCTGATACACGCCGGAGTAGCCGGCGTTGCCGAAACCGAAATCGCTGGTCTGGTACAAAGGATCGCCAAATGGATCGGAGATGAAGATCATCGGCGGCGTCCGCACCACCTCGTCGCTGGTCAGCAAGGCGTAGATCAGATAGTCCCAATCATCGCCATCCACCCAAGTTAGAACCGCGCGGTTCTGGCGATCCAACGTCATCGAGAGGCTACCGGCGCTGCGCCGATCCACTGGGTCGAAGAAGCGCGGCGAGCCGGTTTTCAGGTTCAAGGCGCTATCCAGAAAGGCGTAGCCCACGCGCCCATCCACCTCAATCCAGGCGATCAAAACCGTTCCATCTTGAAACTGCACGGCGCGCGGCTGGTAGCCGTTCGAGCCTGGGATTTCCGTCGGGCTGCGCGTCAGGTTGCCGCTGCTGTCGACAGCGGCATAAACCACTTTGTTGTCCACATCCGATGATTCGATATAGGTCGCCAAGACGCGATTACTCGACAAGGGCGCCAGGGAGAGATCCAACGGATAAACGTTGGTTGGCAGGCTGGCCAATATCACCGTTCCCAATGTGGTGAAAGCCGTGCCATTGAATGTGTGCAGCGCGCAACGCACTTTGGCGTCGAATTGCTGGACCCAGCAGACCACGTAACGGCTATCGCCGGTGACTGCCACATTAGGATTGTCGTATAAGTGCGAAGCTACATACCAGCCCAGATCCTGGGTGACGTTGTAGCGCCCCGAAAGGAGCTGGCCGCTGCTGTTCAACGCCGCCAGGAAGATATTGGAATTATTTTCAAAGGCACTGCCCGCCTGACGCCGTTTGAGCAGTGTCCAGGCGACGGCGATGCGCCCGTCGGGCGCCACGGCGAGGGAGGGTTTGCGCGCGTCCGCCTGCACGACGTTCGGCTCGTTGATCACCTGGGCGCTATCGGTCAAGAGCAGCCCGCCGCCGGCGCCGCTGAAGCGGTTAGCCAGCTTGTAGAGAATCTCGGTGAACTGCTCCGAGACGACGCCCTCCAGCGCCTTGCCTTCGTACAGGAGTTCGCCGTCCTTCGATATCGTGACCCCGCTCAACACCCTGCCGTCCTGCATCACCGTGGTCAGATATTCCCAGGCAATCAGGTAATTGTCCTGCGAAGTGGCTTCCATGCTCAACGCCGCGCCCGTATATTCATCCAGGATCGGGCGGTCAATCATGTTCTCCTGCCAGATCTGCCCCAGGCGGATGCCGCGTGCATCCACATAAACCTGGGCAAACTCAACCGGCACGGCGCTTTGCAGCGTGGCGGTCATGGAGTGAGCGGGAGAGATGACCGATGTGGCGGTTAAGGTAAACTGGGTGTTGGCGCCCGGCGCGGCGCCCACCGGCGGACGCGCTTCCAGGATGACAGCCGCCTGCCCGCCCTGGGCGACCAAACCGGTATCTATCACGCCGTCGCTGTTGGTATCGCGCAGCGCGCTGCCATCGGGCCAGAGCAGGCGCGCCTGCCAGCCCGGGCTGGAGGAGACGGCCTGCAGGTTATAGCGGTCGCTGCCTGATTCGCCGTTGTTGAAGACGATTGTCTGATAGCGCGCCAGCCCGCCGGAGGTGAAGCCGCCCTGGAAGCGCGGCAACAACTTGACGCGCGGTGAAGGGTTGGGGCGCACAAAGCGCAAATCCTGGCCCACTGTGGGCGGGACCATGTGCTGCAAACCGTTGACGCCGTCGGCGTCTTCAATGCCTATCGTATAGCGATCGGGCATGTTGTCGAGAACGTTGTACTGAATTAAGATATTGCCCGAGTTTTCAAACAAAATGATCTCAAAGTTCAACAACAGCGTACTATAAAATTGGTCAGAATAAATTTCCCATTCGATAACCGTTGAACGCGACGGGGCGGCGCCGAGGGTGCGGTAGTAGGCTTTGCCAAAAGCCATATTCAGGTCTGCCCACAGCGGGGCAATGTAGTTATTCGGCGCGGGCGGCCAGGGGATGGGCCTGACCTGATATGACAGCGACCCTTCGCCAAAGGTGAGCATGCCGTTGGTGGAAATGTTGAACTGGCTGTAGGTGTTTTCGTAAAAGCGGAAACTGAAGCCGATGGGATAAGGCCCGGCGTATGCATCGTCGCTGGAAGGGAAAATCACCTGCGTCCCGCTGTTGGCATCAACCCAAGCCTCCGACGCCATGCTCAAGGTATAACCGTAGCCGTCGCTGGTGATCTCCTCCGGCGACTGCGGGGCGAGCTGGCCAGGCGCCGCGCCGGAAGTAAACCACTCCCCGCCAGCCAACAGAAGCGCCAGGGTGATCGCAATACCAGTTCGCAACGCTTTCTTCAAACTCATGAACCTGACCTCGAGTACTTACACCGTGCGCTCAGGGTGAAGCGACCGATTGGATGCTATCGCAAGGACTAAACGTCGCCCGCATGGTGAAGGGACCGCTGCGGTCGCGGCGGGCGCGAGGATCGAAATTGAAGATCACCTCAATCGTGCCATTGGAGCGGAAGTAACCGCTCCACACCGGGCTGGCGGTGGCGGTATAGAGGTCGCCGCTGCGGCTGAACGGCACCGGCTGCCCCTCCACCGTCACCGAACTCAGCACCGCGCCTTGAGGGTTAAACAGATCAATGCTCAAGGCGTTCATGACAAAGGGCTCCGTCTGGGTGACGCCGGTGGGGATGGTGAGGATCCAGGTCAGCTTGTCCACGTTCTGCCCGGTGTAGGAGAACACCGCCGAGCCAGGCGCGGGGCAGATCAGCTCGCGCACCACGATCGAGACTGTGTCGTGCGCCGAAAGCCCGCCGTAGTCGGTCACCGAGGCGGTGATGACATGCGTCCCCGGGCTGAGCGTGGTGAGGGTGAAGCTCGAACCGCTACCGATGCTGCCGTCAATGCTGGAGACCCACTGAAGCAAAGCGCTCAGATTGCCTTCCTGGGGATCGGTAGCCGTACCGGAGAAATGGATCGGGTCGCGCTGGCGGAAGGTAGCATTGTCTCCCGGCGAGTTGATCACCACTGTGGGCGGTGTGTTGACATCGTCAATATAGATGACGATTTGAGCCACGCCGGTCAGGTTATCCGAGTCGGTGACGCGGGCGGTGATGGTGTGCGGGCCGGCGGGCAGGTTCGAGCGGGTGAAACTGCCGCCGCTGCCGATCTGCCCGCTGATGCTGGAATACCAGGTCAGGCTGGAAGTGAGGTTGCCATCCACAGTGTCCGAAGCCGTCCCGCTGAAGGTGATGGGTTGACCGCGATTGAAGCGCGCTCCGTTAATCGGCGAAAGGATGTTCACCACCGGCGGACTACCGTCCACGATGCGGATGGTGACCGAAGCCGAGCCGGTCAGGCCTTCCGAGTCGGTGGCGCTGGCAGTGATAGTGTGCGTCCCGGGGCGCAGCGCTGAGGTGGTGAGGCTGGCACCGCTGCCTAAAAAGCCGTCCAAACTGGATGACCACTGAAGATCGGCGCTCAGGTTACCGTCTTTGGCGTCTATCGCCTCGCCGCTGAAGACCACCTCCGTGCCAACAGCGTAATCAACGTCGTTGGGCGGCGAGAGGATGGTCACATTCGGCGGGGTGCGGGCGATGACCGCTAAAGTGATGCTGGCGCTGCCGGTCAGGCCATACTGGTCGGTCGCCTGGGCAGTGATGGTGTGGAAGCCAAGCGTCAGGGCAGAATAAGTGAAGCTGGCGCCGGTTCGGAATTGGACGCCGTTATCCAGCCAGACGATCTGGCTGCTCAAATCGCCGTCCAGCGCATCGGAAGCAGTCGCTTCGAAGGTCAACAGCGTGCCTTCTTCCACCTGAATGCCGCTATTGGGCGAGAGAATGTTCACCACTGGCGGTCCATTGACCAGAATGGTGATGGAATCTGTGCCAGTATCGCCGTCTGCGTCGAACACCTGAGCGGTGATGGTATATTCGCCTTCGCTCAGCGTGGTGCAGACGCTGCTGCCCGTCCCCGAGAGGTCGCTCGGGCTGGACGACCATTGAATGCTGGCGCTCAGGTCTCCGTCCTCAGCATCGGTAGCCGTGGCGTTGAAACAAATGGTTTCGCTGGGTAGAAATTCCGCCCCACTGGCCGGCGAGGTAATGCGCACGGAGGGAGGGTTATTGCCGCCTCCTCCGCCTCCTACGCCGGGCTCGATGGAGACCTCTTTGATGATGGTGCGGCTGGTGGTGGCGGTAATGTCAAAGCCTTGCAAGGGTACTATCCCCAGGATCGCGGGAATTGGATCGTAATGTGTAATGACAGTGACATTAACTCGGTCTCGCAGTCGAACATCGCTTGGCGAAGCGGGCGTAAAGGTGTCGGTGCCAGGCCCACTGTCATAGGTTATTGTTCCCCACAAGGAGCAAGGAGGGGGAGAATCGGGGTTCACTACGCACCAATCATCACCGCTAATGTTGATACTCGCTGTTGGCGAGGCAAGCAGTGATGCAATCCGGCGCGCCGAATTAATAATTCCAGGTTTATCAAGGTAATATGGTATCCCGTCAGAAACCTCACCAGCCGCGGAAGCATAACGCCCAGCTTCACGGCTGGCAGCCTGCACGGTCGTATAGATCAACAGGAGTCGACCGACCTCAATAATGCCAAATACTAAAAGCAGCAGCAATGGCAGGATGAGGGCGAACTCCACCAATCCCTGGCCGCGGTTGCGCTGCGCCGGGCGTCGCCGCAGCGCAGTCGCGAAAGTGGAAAAAACAACAGATGAGACCTTCATGGATCGTATCTCCTAAATACGGGCATCGGCGTAGCCGCCGATGAGCAAAAATAGGATACCACCAATCCGATAATTATCAAAACAACCTTTCAAATTTGAGAACGATGCAAAAGAATTTTCGTTACCGAAAAAACCGCCGCCTGACAAAAATGTAAGGCGCGCTCACGCCTTACAAGGGGCGCCGCGTCGGGTTTAGCCTTCCCCCAGCCAATGCATCGAAACGCGAGGGGTAACCTTCCAGCCCTGATGTTGCGCATCGCCGCCGTCCGGCGTCAACACGTTACGGAGGTCCGAGACCCCGTCCTCCGAAATCATCAGCAGACGTTGAAACTCCGCTTGTGAAGCATCCGGAGTCAGGTTCGTCAGTAACATGAGCATCCCCATCTGACCGGAAAGCGCCTGCTGTAACTCGGTCGCCAGGCTGCGGGCCTCGTCCTGTTGATCGCCGGCCATCTGGTTGACCAGGATGACCGCCTGGCTGACATGGCGATCAAAATCCGCCACCGCGGCGGGGAGCTGCTCATAGCGATTCTCGAACACCAGCGACTGCGCCTCGATCAGCCGACGATGGGCAAACTCGATATGCAACTGGGCGTCCCCTTCTTTAGTCAACGAAGCCAACAGCGCCGCCTGCTCCGCCATAGGCTTCAGCGGGTAGAGCAGGTCGCCCGGCAGCCAGGCGCGCGAGGCGACAGCCAGGCGGCTGGCGCTGAGAAAAGCGGAGGCGACCAGCAACATCACCAGCGCCAGGTGCGCCAGCGGATGCTGCCACCAGGCGATGTCGCCCCAATGGCGGTGCAACCAGGGGCGTTTGCCGCCCCGCGCCTGCAGGCGGGCAACCAACCGTTGACGGGAGGCGCGCACATAACCAGGGCGTGGGTCGAGCGCCGCCCGCCGCTGAGCCAGCCAGTTCGCCGCCTGCGCCATGGGGCGCGTTTCGTCCTCCAGCTCGTCTGTAGGTAGCGGCTGCCCTTGCGCAATCTGCTCCAGCAGCTCTTCATACTCCGTTGAGTGGTTCTTCTTTAAAAGTCTGGCGATCATTTTCTTCAGACTCCTGCCGTTCGAGCTCCTGCCGCAGGCTCAATAACGCTCGATGTTGCAACACCCGCACCGCGCCCGCCGAGCGGCGCATGGCAACTGCGATCTCTTCGGTGGAAAGCCCCACCAGGAAACGCAACGTCAACACGGTGCGGTAATCTTCGCGCAGTTTTGCCAACGAGGCGCGCAACTCGCCATGCTCAATGTTCATGGGGACGCTTTCCGCCGGGTCGGGGTGGAAATTGTCTTCCCACTCCAAATTCAGTTCTGCATCGCTCGAACGCCGCCGATTGCGGCGATAATGGTCGTAGAGGGCGTTGCGCGCCACCCGAAACAAGTATCCGCCGAACGGGACGCCCCGCGCCCGAAAACCCGGCAGCGCCTCCCAAACGCGCATAAAGACGTCTTCGGTCAAATCCTCTGCATCCAGCCGGTCGTCGAGGTGGCTGAACAAGAAGCGAAACACCAGCGGAGCGTAGAATTCATAGAGCTGGCCAAACGCTTCCACATCACCTTTCTGCGCCTGCTGGACGAGGCGCGTCTCGTCTGCGTGCTGCCGATCAGGCATGCATCTATCCTTTGGAACGCATCGGCGCTAAATTTGTTACAGCAACCATCAAAACCGCAACTTCCATCCCATCGCCGGGGGTTGAAACCCCCATCTACAAATGCATGCGCAGATTATAATCAAAGAATTGCAGTAACTGTTCACGACTAAGAGTCGTTCTCGTTATGTATTTGAACTGTTCCTCACTCACCCCAACCTCTGCCCCTTCCCTGGAGTTTGGAAGGGGTCTGGGGCAGAGACGAGGGCGAAATACTACGAATTTACCGAGAGAACCACTTAGCAAACGCGAATGGTAATCATTATCCTACGATAGAACTTCAACCGACTATGATTGTTGATGGAGATTTTACCATCCTATGAAACTCGCTCCATTGGATGCGCCGGCCATCTTGCGGCGATATGGATTGCGCCCGGATAAGAGCCTGGGGCAAAATTTCCTCATAGATGAGGCGGCGCTGCAACGGGTGGTGGAAGCGTCCGGTCTGCAGCCGGAGGAGATGGCGCTGGAGGTCGGGCCAGGGCTGGGCGGGCTGACGCGTTGGTTGGCGCAACGTTGCCGGCGGGTGGTGGCGGTGGAATTAGACGCCCGGCTGTTGCCCGCCCTGCGGGAAGTCATTGCACCATTCCCAAATGTAGAGGTTATTCAAGGAGATATCCTCACCCTGGATGCGGGGGCACTCATGAGCGAGAAAAGCCTGGCCGGCGAAGCAGCCTACCGCGTGGTGGCGAACATCCCTTATTACATCACCTCGGCGCTCATCCGCCGCCTGTTGGAAACGCGCCCTGCGCCGCGCGGGCTAACGCTCACCCTGCAGCGCGAGGTGGCCGAGCGCATCTGCGCCGCGCCAGGGGAGATGAGCCTGCTGGCGCTGAGTGTGCAGGTTTATGGTCAACCGCGCCTCGTCGCCCGCATCCCCGCCGGGGCATTCTACCCGCCGCCGCAGGTGGAGTCGGCGGTGATCCAGGTCGAGCTGTACCCACATCCGCGCCTCGCCGCAACGCATCTGCCGCTCTTCTTTCGCCTGGCTAAAGCCGGCTTCAGCCAAAAGCGCAAGACGCTGCGCAACGCCCTGGCCGGCGGGTTGGGCTGGAAAGCCAAACAGAGCGAAGCGCTGTTGCTCTCCGCTGGAATTGACCCACAGCGGCGCGCCGAGACTCTGAGCCTGGAAGAGTGGCAGCGCCTGGTGGAGGCTTATGAACGCTCTGCCGCTTCAGCCCTCTGAGAAGGGCCGGCAAACCGGCTGGCGAGTCCAAGCCAGATGTTGAAATACGCCCGGAAATTTATTTTGGTCTGAGAGTGCTTGAATGCCGTCGCTCGCGTTTTTGCTTCAGGTGGCGATATTCGAAGAGCAACTGCCAAACGCGGATGGCGGCCTCTCTTTGGATGCGAAAAGACATTTTGGATTGCCCCCAGCGCCGATCGGCAAAATAAATTGGCACTTCGATAAAACAACAACCGGACAGATGCGCCAGGTACAACATCTCCACCTGAAAGGAGTAACCATTGGACCTGATCCGTTCCAGAGGTAATTCGCTCAAAGCCTCGCGTCGCCACAGGCGGAAGCCGCCGGTGACATCGTGCACCTTCAGGCCTAAGATCGTGCGGGCATAGAAGTTACCCCAGGCGGACAGACCTTTGCGCCACAGCGGCCATTGCCGGTCCACGCTGCCGCCAGGGACATAACGCGAGCCTAAAGCGACATCGCAGGATTGCAACGCCTGGAAAAGCTCCACCAACTTTTCTGGCGGGTGAGAGAAGTCGGCATCCATTTGCGCCACTGCGTCAGCGCCGTCATCTAACGCCCGACGGAAGCCGGCAACATAGGCGGTGCCTAAACCCAATTTGCCAGCGCGATGAATCACCGTCATACGACCGGGGCGCGCCGCAGCCAGCTCGTCGGCCATCTGGCCGGTACCATCGGGGCTGTTATCGTCCACCACCAGCAGGCGCAGGTCCTCCAGGGGCAAGGCAAATAAAGCGGAGACCAGCTTGGGGAGGTTCTCCGCTTCGTTATATGTAGGAATGACAACCGTAATATTCACCAAGATATGTCGGCTAACTCAGCTTTCGGGAGATGCGGGCTTTCAAGTCGTTTAGGCTCTTAAAAGGTCCATCGTTGACGGTGAGGCTGGCAATGTGCAGGGTCAGTTTCCCCGTTGAAACCTGGCTGCCGCGGTCTTTCAAGGGGTAAAAATAATCCAGCGATGACTCCAGGCGAGAACGGATGCGTTCCTCCAGCGCCGCCAGGCTGGAGAGTTGAGTGACCAGGATAAAGCGCGCGCTGTCGCTCTGACCGAGGAAATCATTGGCGCCGCCCACATCGCGCATGGCGTTATGGATCATCAGGCTGACCGCTCGTTGCAGGTCGTCGGAGGCGACAAATCCATAGGTTTCACGAAACCCGGTCAGGTTATCTAAACCGATCAAGAGCAGCGCCCAATCCTGGCTTTGCAGGCACTCTTCCAGCCGCTCATCCACCAACGCGCCTTCCGGCAGGCCGGTGACCGGGTTAGTCAGGGTGGATTGGGCGGTACGCCGCAGCGAATTGCGCACCCGTAAACGCAACTCCTGAATGTCGAACGGTTTGGTGATGTAATCGTCTGCGCCCAGTTCCAGGCCGCGCATCCGGTCGCGACGCTCGCGCTTTTCTGTGAGAAAAATGATCGGAATATCTTGCGTGCGCTGATTGCTGCGCAAGCGGTTCGCCACCTCAAAACCGTCAATATCCGGCAGGCGAATATCTAGGATGATGAGATCGGGGCGCGCGGCGCGGCAGGCTTTGATCGCGTCTTCGCCCCAATTGACGGATACCGCTTCATAGCCTTGCGAGCGGAAATACGCGGTGAGCATTTCCGCCACATCCACATCGTCTTCGACGATCAAGAGAGTCGCCTTCGCTTCCGACACGTCCGGATCCGCCTAGCTGATGGGGGTCTTTTGGATCACGAACTCGCAGACTTCATCGCCCATGGCAACGCATTTCGACTCGTTGACGCGAAATTCGTTGCCTCCCGAAACCCACTTCAGACCTTCCTGAAGCAATCCAACGGCGATGAAACAGACCGGCTTATCTGAACCGGAGCGTCCCCAACAGACGGGGCAACGATGAATGGTGTAAATAAACTCGTTCTCCCGCTCTTCGACGGTGGAATACTGATCGCTGATTTGGGTGAAGATGCGCGCCATGGCCGGGATGCCAATGCGCATCTTGGCGTGCAACGGAAGCACTTTGAAGGCCAGATCGCCGGCGCCGGCCAAAGCGCCAAAATTGCGCAGCGCGTCGGCGAAAGCGGCGCGGCCGGCGCGCAGCGCCAGTCCACGCCCGCCGCGTGGACCGTACATCTCTTCCAGTGCCAGATTCAACGCCGAAAAATCGGCAAAATTAAACTCGCGATCCAGGTTATCTGGCGGGTAATTATCAATCAAGTGGGGCAAATGCGCCAGATTCAAGATCGCATTTAAGCCATTTTTTCCCATCACCTCTTCCAGAGCTTTCAGGGAAATGAGGACAATCTTGTTCGCGTAGTTATAGGGGCTTTTGGGGATGGGATCCATAACCTGTCACCTGCTAGATGAGATGCGCTAGAGCTTCCGCAGCGCGCCGCATATCCAAAAAGATCAAGCCCAGCTTGGCTTGTTCGCGCGCCAGGGCGGTGAGCACAGCTTCTTCCCCCACCGACATCAAGATGACATAGCCTTTCTCGCCCTTGATGTAAACTTGCTCCAAAGAGCCTCGGCCCAGTTCGGAGGCGATTCGTTCGCCCAGGGAGAGCATGGCCGCCGACATTGCCGACACCCGATCCTCTTCGACCCCCTGCGGCAAGGCCGAAGCAATACTCAAACCGTCTACGCTGACCACTGCGGAAGCCTCGATATCGGGCGAGGAGGCCTGCAGATCGCGCAGCCGTTCGACCATGAGTTGGGAACGCGACTTCGTCAAGGCTTATCACTCCTTCTTGGAATGGGATCGCACCTGCTGTTGAATTCTGATAACCGCCCGCACGCCTGGCGTCGCCCTAAACCTGTTTCGCCTGAGCGCGTCCGACGAATCAGCGCAACGCAATTCTGAAGAAGCGTGTTCTAAATGTAGCACAGGCGATTAAAAGTGTCAAGCAGCGAGGTTTATTTTAACACAATCCTCAGAAGTGATCCAAAGGATCGTGCTATAATCTTGCAGTTTTGGAAAGCGCGCTGCCTCACGCCGCCAAAATTCCGAAAAAGAAACATATTTCACCTCATTCCAATAAACGTAGAAGGAGAAATTTTGTGTTGACCCAACGTAAAGTGTTTTCCTTCATCCTTTTCGTCGCCCTGTTGGGCGTCGGATTGAGCGGGTGTGCGCCGGCGGCCACGCCTGTTCCACCCACGACCTTAAAAATCGCAGCGTTGCCCGTGTTGGACGCGTTGCCCATGTATGTAGCTCAAAGCGAGGGGCTGTTCCAAAAGCATGGCGTCCAGGTGGAGTTCATCCCGGTCGCCTCGGCGCCGGAACGTGATCAACTCATCGTCGCCGCTCAGGCGGATGGAATGATTAACGAGGCGCTTTCCACTGCTCTGTATAATAAGGACAAAGTTCAGGTGCAGACGGTGCGTTACGCCCGCGCCGCCACCGATACAGCCGCGCTGTTCAGCATTGTTGCCTCTGCCAAAAGTGGCATTACCTCGGTGGAGGGCCTAAAGGGCATAGAGATTGGCATCTCTCAAGGAACGGTGATCGAATACCTGACCGATCGGCTGCTGCAAAGCAAAGGCTTCTCCGCCGATGAGATCAAGGTCATCGCCGTCCCCAAAATCCCCGACCGAGTGAACCTGCTGGGAAGCGGGGAGTTGAAGGCTGCCATGTTGCCGGAACCGGCGACTTCCCTGGCTTTGCAGCAAGGCGGTGTCTTGATCCTGGATGACACGGCCCGCCCCGAATACAGCTTCAGCACCATCACCTTTCGCAAGGCGACGATTGATGAACATCCCGAAGCCATCCGCAGCTTTTTGGCTGCAATCGAGGAAGCTGTTGCCCTGATCAACGCCGACCCAGGAAAATTTACGCAATTGTTGATAGATCAGAAGATCCTGCCGCCTCCGCTGGCGGCGACGTTCCAAACACCGCCCTTTGTGACCGCCGGTGTCCCCAAGCCGGAACAGTGGGCAGATATGCTCGCCTGGGCGAAGGAGAAGGGATTATTGGATAAAGATGTACCTTACGCAGATTCGGTCAACGCCAGCTTCTTACCCTGACCGATCTGTAGAGGGCGCGCCGATGATCCGGTTGGAGGCGCTCACTTACGCCTATTCAAATCACGCGCCGATCTTTGAGGCGTTCGACTGGCAGGCGCAGCGCGGGGAGGCATGGGTGGTGCTGGGGCCATCTGGCTGCGGCAAGACCACCTTGCTGTACCTGCTGGCGGGGCTGCGCCAGCCCACCGCCGGTCGGGTGATCGTTGACGGTCAGCCATTGACCCGCCCTCGTCCGCATACCGGGCTGATCTTGCAAGATTACGGCCTGCTCCCCTGGGCGACGGTGCGCCAGAACGTCGAGCTGGGGTTACGCGTGCGTCTGTTCTATGGCCCAGACGGCAAGCACGCTCCCGAAGACTTTCGCCCGGATGTGGACATCCTGCCGTGGATGGAGCGATTGGGATTGACCGCGGTGCAGGATCAATATCCGGGGCAGATTTCGGGCGGTCAGCGTCAGCGCGCTGCCATCGCCCGCACCCTGGCGCTCCAACCGGATCTACTTTTGATGGATGAGCCGTTCTCGTCGCTGGACGCGCCCACGCGAGAAGGCTTGCAAAACCTGACCCTGGAGTTGTGGTCAGAGAAAAAGCTCACCCTGGTCGTCGTGACCCATGCCATCGAAGAGGCTGCCATTCTGGGGCAGAAGATTCTCCTCCTCGGCCTCCCGCCCAATCGGCAGGCCACGATCATTGATAACCCTGGCGCGGCGCAAGCGGATTTCCGCGACACCGCCGATTATCTGTCTTTGTGCCGAGAATTGCGCGGCAGGATGGAAAGCAACGCATGAGGCGGCGTGATGTAATTCTGGCTTTAATCGGAATCGCGGTGGTTTGGCAGGCGCTTTCCAAAACCCTGAATCTGCCCATTCTGCCGCCGCCGTTGGCCGTGTTGCAAGCGTTCTTCAAAGGGCTGGAAAATGGGGATTTGTTGCAACACGCCCTCGCCAGCCTGTGGCGGGTGGTTGCAGGGACGGCGTTATCCATCGCCTTGGCTGCGCCTGCTGGTTTAGTCCTGGGGCAATCACAGCAGTTGAATCGCTTTTTCTCCCCGCTGATCTACCTGACCTACCCTATTCCAAAGGTGGTCCTGGTGCCTATTGTGCTGCTTTTCTTCGGCATTGGGGACCTTCCCAAGATCATCCTGATCTTTATGATTTTGTTCTTTCAAATCCTGGTGCTGGTGCGCGATCAGGCGGCGAACATCCGCCCGGAACTGATCCAGAGTGTGCGCAGCCTGGGCGCCGGGAGGCGAGCCTTGTTCCGCTTCGTGTATTTGCCGGCCAGCCTGCCGGCGATTCTGACCGCCTTGCGGCAATCGGTGGGCACAGCCGTAGCGGTGTTGTACGTCGCCGAGCTTTTCGCTACGCAGCGTGGGTTGGGTTACTACATTTATTACAGTGGAAGCACGCTCTTTGATTACCCCGCGATGTACGCCGGCATCCTGGCGCTCAGTCTGATGGGCGTCAGCCTGTATTTCGGCGTGGACTGGTTGGAACGTCGTTGGTGTCCCTGGCTGTATGCAAATTGAACAACGAATTCGGGCAACAGATGAGGACAACGATTGGGCAATGGTTTAGAACAACGGATTATGCCCGCTCAACAGGACGCCGATAGAAAACAGCACGCCATACCACAAAGTCAATTGGCCGGTGCCAGCCAGAACCCGATTCAACGGGCGCCCCTCCAACCGCCAGACGGCGCGCAGCAACGAAAGCGCCAGCGGTAAAGACAGCCAGACAAGCAGAATCATCGCGTTGGTTAAACCCGCCGCCCAGATCAGCGGCGCAGTAAGGTAAGCCGCCGCCAGGCAAATGGCGTACTCCCAGCGCGCCCCTTGCGCGCCCAGGCGAACCGCCAGGGTGCGCTTACCGGCGGCGCGATCGCTGGCAATATCGCGCAGATTGTTCACTACCAGAATCGCAGTGATCAAAAAACCCATAGGCATGGAAGCCCACAGCGCCAGGGCGCTCACCTGGCCGGCTTGCACAAAATACGTCCCACACACCGCCACCGGCCCAAAGAACAAGAATACAACTGCATCGCCGAGGCCGTAATAGCCAAAGGGGAAGGGACCGCCGGTGTAAGCCACGGCGGCGGCGATGCTCGCCAATCCTATAGCAACTACCGGCCAACCAGCTCGAAGGAGAAGATATACGCCTAACAACGCCGCTAACCCGAACGTCAGCCACATTCCGCTCAACACCTGGCGCGGCGTGAGCAGCCCAGATTGAGTTACACGTAAGGGGCCCAAACGCCCTTGCGCATCCGCGCCGCGGTAGTAATCAAAGACATCATTCGCCAGGTTGGCGCCGATCTGTAGCAGCAATGCCCCCAGCAGACAGGCCAATGCCGCCCCCCAATGAAAAGCGCCATCGTGATAGGCGACTGCCGAACCAACGATTGCCGAGGCGGCCGCCGCCGGCAAGGTTTTTGGACGCGCAGCCAACAACCATATTTGCCAAGGGGAAAGATTAGAAGTCATTGATCACAGAGGCCTGCGGGGATGATCCCCCATCATACATCCACCGGGCGGCTGCGTCAAGATGGACAAAAAAGCGGATTATGCTCAAAAGTTGCGTCCCTTTGAATAAGCGCCCATGCACCAAAATTGACTTGAGCGATCTTTTCACCCAGGCTGTATTTCTTGTTACAATTGGCATCGGTGAGGATAGGTGAACCATGCCCATACGAGTAGCGATTGCAGATGATCAGCCCCTCATTCGCAGCGGGCTGACCGCCTTTATCATGGCTGCCGAAGGGCTTGTCTTAGTGGGGGAGGCGGTGAATGGAGAAGAAGCCATCCAGCTTTGCGAGTTGGTGCAGCCCGATATTCTGGTGATGGATTTAAAGATGCCCGTGATGGATGGGATTACGGCGACACGAACCATCCGCGCCCGCTGGCCGAACATCCAGGTATTGATTCTGACAACCTTCCTCGAAAAAGGCATGGCGCAGAGCGCCCTGGATGCCGGGGCAATTGGCTATTTCATTAAGGACATCACCGCCGAAGAGCTGACAACGGCCATCCATAAAGCATATCATGAACGGCGTCCGGTCACTCCCCGCGAACTCTCCAGCCAGGAAACCAGCCTCGAGTACATTCGCCAGGCCTTGAGCGAAGAGGACATAGACGCCAGCCGGTTGGCCAGCCTACTGCGAAGACATCTGCCGGCGGCGTTACCGGAGTGCGAAATGGAGGTCCGCCTGCTTCCTGTGAGGGAATTATTAAAATATCCCGCAGAAAGCATCCATCGCTTATCCGAAAATGGCTGGCGCTGGCTACAGGCGCAGACTGAGATTCAAGTCATGTATGCTGGCGACCCTCTTCCATGGGGACCTGAACCGCCATGCGCTTGCGACCTGCTCCTGGCGCCGGTGTTGGACGAGGCCGGCAAAGCGGTCGGCGGTCTGGCGGTTTGGTCGGCAAACGCCAGCGACGAGATCAATCATTTGCAATGGGCGGTGAAGAATCTGACGGAGTTATTATCCCGTCCCCTGTCGCAAATGGTGGCTGCTGCCAGACAGCCGGGTTCTCAGAATCTGGCACAGCAACTGGCAGCGGCAGCCAAAATCCAAACCGATTTGCTCCCTTTGCGCATGCCGGTCTTGCCCGGCTGGGATCTGGCGGCGCGGCTGGAGCCGGCGCTGGAGACATCGGGCGATTTTTACGATCTCATCCCCTTGCTCAACAACCATTGGGGGTTGGTTATTGCAGATGTCTCCGACAAGGGCATGGGAGCGGCGCTCTTTATGGCGCTGACCAGCACCCTGATCCGCACCTACGCCAAGCAATATCCCACGCTGCCAGCGCTATCCATCAGCACTGTCAACGAGCGCATATTAAGCGACTCGCGCAGCGGAATGTTTGTTACCGCCTTTTACGCCGTGTTGGATCCGCTCACCGGGCGCATTCGCTACGTCAATGCCGGACATAATCCGCCGATCCTGATCAGCAGCCAGAAGAGCAAGTCTCTCGACCGTCTGCAATCCACCGGCATGGCGTTGGGCGTGATGGGCGATCTCATCTGGAAGCAGAAAGTCGTCCGCCTGCTGCCCGGCGATACGCTGGTGATGTACACGGACGGCGTCACCGACGCTCAGGATCAACGTGGTCAGTTTTATGGCGAGCAGCGCTTGCTCAACGTAATCCGCCATTGTGCTTGCCCCGCCCAGGAGACGTTGGAGGCAATCCTACAAGATGTGCGGAGTTTTACTGGCGGCATGCCGCAGGCGGATGACATTACCTTGTTGGTGGTGCGGCGAGAAAACTAAGCTCATTCAGAGAGGAGCAATTCTTCTAAGGCGTCCAGTTTCGCCGGAAGCAGCCGCGGTGCAGGAAAGGCGCGGGTGATGATCTCTGGATCCTTCAGACCATGCCCGGTGCATACTGCCGCCACGCGTTTTCCACGTACATTCAATCGCCCGGCGCGAATTTCCGCAGCCAGCCCGGCTAAACCCGCCGCAGAAGCAGGCTCCACCCACACCCCTTCTTGCGCCAGGGCGCGTTGCATTGCCAGGATTTCATCATCGCTCACGGCGATCATGCGCCCGCTGGATTCTTCGGCAGCCTGTAACGCTTGCTCGCCGCGCGCCGGGCGCCCAATGCGGATGGCCGTCGCCAGGGTTTCAGGATGCTCCACTGGCCGGCCGATCACCAGCGGCGCCGCCCCAGCCGCTTGCACTCCCAGCAGATGCGGCAACCCG
Source organism: Anaerolinea thermophila (assembly GCA_020724505.1). Classification (GTDB taxonomy): domain Bacteria; phylum Chloroflexota; class Anaerolineae; order Anaerolineales; family UBA4823; genus RBG-16-57-11. The sequence continues at coordinate 40,103 of DYGV01000006.1, read as the reverse complement.
GTCTTGTGGATTTGATCATACTGTCGAAACCCCATCCAATAGGCGGTGATGTTGCCGGCGTTTCCTACCGGCAGGCATAACCAATCTGGGGCGCTGCCCAGCGCGTCGCAGATCTCGAAGGCGGCAGTCTTTTGCCCTTCCAGCCGGTAGGGATTTAGCGAGTTGACCAATGCAATGGGGTGTCGTTGTGTGATTTGAACCACCATCGCTAACGCATCGTCGAAAGAGCCGTCAATCTGTATCACCTGAGCGCCATAGGCTGCCGCGCCGGCCAGTTTCCCCGCGGCCACTTTTCCCTGCGGAATCAGCACAATAGCGCGTAAACCGGCGCGTGCGGCATAAGCCGCCGCCGAAGCGGCTGTGTTGCCGGTGGAGGCGCAGATCACCGCCCGGGCGCCGCGCCCAAGCGCCTCGCCAATAGCGATGGTCATGCCGCGGTCTTTGAAGGAGCCGGTTGGGTTCATTCCTTCAAACTTGACCCATAAATCAAATCCCCCTCCCATTTGGTGCGCCAGGCGCGGCATGGGGATCAACGGCGTATTGCCTTCTAGCAGGGTTATCTCCTGGCTATATGCGGGAATGTCTAAGAATTTCCGGTAGCGAGAGTACAAACCATGATAGGTCATCGGGCCTCCTGATAAAATCCAATTATAATAGAACGCATCTTCACCCGCGCCCAGGGGGCGATTCATTGGATAATTTCAAGATGATCGCCCATGAGTCTGAAATCCCCATGAGGTCGCGTTCGATTGGTATCCTGTATGGCCAGAAGTTTAACCCACGAAAGACGTTCGATTATGCAACCTGCTAGCTTCTCCGAAGATGTTCAACAGGCGCTGCAACACGTTCACTACCTGTCTCAGGCGATTGGCGGGCGCGGCAGTTGCACCGCCCAAGAGCGCCGGGCAGGCGAGTACGCCGCCGAACAAATGCGACAGATCGGCGTGAAAGAAATACGCGCCGAGCCTTTCACCGCTATTCCATCCACTTATTGGGGTTATGCACTCTCCTTCGCCGCCGCGTCGACCGGGTTGCTGATTGTCCTGTTATCCGATGGGCTGGGAGAGAGAGTACTGGCGGCGTTGCTAAGCCTGGCGGGAGTATGGGGTTTTCTGGCTGAGACGGAATTCGCCCCCAGTTGGACGCGTTGGGCGCTTTCTCGCAAGGAAAGCCAGAACATCTGCGGGGTCATCCCTGCCGAAAAGGACGTCTGGTCGCGCGTCGTCCTGTGCGCTCATTTGGACACCCATCGCACGCCGATCTTTTATTCGTCGGAGGTCTGGTACGCGGCGTTTACTGCCCTTGTCGCCCTCTCCTTTCTGAGCATGGCGGTAGGCGCAACAGTTCTGGGGTTGAGCATTTTCCTGGATTGGACAAGCGCGCGGTGGGTTTGTCTGGGTTTATTGCCGGTGCAATTGTTTGGCCTGGCGATGTGCCTGCATGCCGATTTCACCCCCTATTCGCCAGGGGCGAACGACAATGCTTCAGGGGTGGGCGCTGCATTGGCGCTGGCGCGAAGGCTGCGCCGTAAGCCTTTAAAGCACACGGAGGTTCATCTGGCCTTGACCGGCTGCGAAGAGGTGGGCGATTGGGGGATCGCCGCTTATCTGGATCAAAACGCCGAAAAACTGGGCAAAGACGCAGTCTATATCATCCTGGACGAGGTTGGTCTGGGCGATTTGAAATATCTGACCGCGGATGGCTTGATTTTCAAGCACAAGACTCACCCTCGCGCCCTGGAGCTGGCGCGTCAGGCAAAGCGCGCTTTAGCGGAGGTTAAAATCGTTGAAGGGGTTGGGCTAGCGTATACTGACGCCCTACAAGCCACCAAGCGCGGCCTGATGGCGCTGACCATCTGCACCGTCCCGGCGCCCAAATCCGGGAGCGTTACCCACTGGCATCGCATGACGGATACCCTCGAAACGCTGAGCGCAAAAGATTTAGAGAACACGCTGCGCTTCGCCTGGACGTTGCTTCAACTGGTTGATCAGCGCGCCGCGGAGGCGGCATCTCCAAGTGGGGTGAACCTCAACGGACAATGATCGAAGGGCGACTACCACTTGCCCATCTCGGCGCAGTTCCCCCAGATAATTGCGCTCATCTGCAAACACTTGCCATCCACTGAGCACGAAGGGCAGCGGCCTATCGGCGGCGATCCACTCACCGTTGTATTTCCGCGCCAGGTGAATGTGTGTGCCAGTTGTCGCGCCGCCTTCGCAAGAAGGATGCCCGATGCGTTCGTCTTGCGCCACTCTTTGACCCACCGCGACGCGTTCAAAATCCGCCACGTGCAGATAAATCAACACCCAGCCGGTTTGCTCGTAACCATCCCCATCCAGGTCTAATGCCACAACGTTACGCTCTGAGCGGGTTATTACCCCAGGGGCTGAGGCAGTGACCCAGGCACGCGAAACGGCGCAGCGCGGCTCGCCGGTGACGGGGGCAAAATCAATCGCCCCGCGTGGGCTGCCAGTCTTCCAGGAAGGATGCGGCCCGCCGGTGAAGCTCCATCGCTCGCCTGGCGGGAAAGGCAATTCGAGTTCGGGTTGCGTTACTCCAGGCGGGAATAATGGCCCCAAAGTATCTGCGCGCGACCAGGCGTCGCCAAATAACTGCTGGTACAGCGTGTAGAAATTTTGCGCTCCGTATAGAGCTTCGCGCCAGCTCGTCTCCGTTGGATAGAGCCTGGCAAAAAGATTTTGCAAGGCGATGGTCCCGGCATTTTGTTCGGGGTTGAGGCGCAGCCTGCGTCCCTCGCTGAATTGAATCTCGATCAGAGCCCCGCTGCGCCAGCCATAATAGCCGGCGTTGAGATGGGTCGCCGCCATGATCATCTCGCGATACAACCCTTGCCAGGCTGGGATGCGAAATCCCAGAGGATAAGTTATGCTGCTCGTCGGCGGCAGCTTCTGTGTAACCCAGCCGGAACGAAATTCCAGCAATGCAAGCAGCAGGCGGGGGTTGATGGACGACTCGCGTGCCACCCGCTGGACGATTTGCGCCCCGCTCAGGGTTTGCCCGTTGAATTGTTCATGATAAGAAGCCAGGTAACCACCCGCTTGGTTGATAAAATCAACCGGATTGAAATCTATTGAAGTGGGAGACTCAATGACTTCGCTATCCGGCAACAGAGGGGGCTGAGGCATTATCTCCCCCAGGGTGTAAGGGATTAGCAACTCCAGCCCCTCCGGGATCAAGCCATCGGCAGGGATTGGCAGTTCAGAACGGATGCTGGCCGGATCCACGCCGAACCGGCCTGCCAACGCTGCCAGTGTGTCTCCGGAGCGGACGATGTAATGAGCAAGGTTGCCTTCTACAATCAAACGACCGGGCTCAACAGACGCCTGCGGCACAGCTCCCGTGGGCGTCCATACGCCCATCGCCGCTTGCGTGGCGTGCCGCGCTGGCTGTTCGGTCGCGACGGCGTCCAGCGTCTGACGCAAAGCTTCGACCGCTGGATGCGTGACAACTGCTGGCGGAGAAGGATAATTACACGCCAGACTGATGAGAATCCAGGTAACCCAGAACCAGATCAAGAGGCGATTACGCCTGTGTTGCGCCATGCTGTTCACCTTCCAAGGCGCGTTCGCTCCACAAAGCCGATTGCGATAACAACATACCACCCAACATGATGGCGCAGCCCAGGATTTGAAACAGGGTGAGCGTTTCGCCCAGGAAAACCCAACCGGCGGTCGCTGCAAAGACCGCCTCCAGGCTCAGAATAATCGCCGCATCCGCAGGGGGCGCCACACGCTGTCCCACGGCTTGCAACGTGTAACCTACGCCCACCGAAAGCAAGCCAGCGTAAGCGATCATCCAACCATTGGCCAGAAGAATGGGGAGAACGCCGGGCTCGAGCCAGATGCCGATCAACAGGTTGCTTAGCGCGCAGACAATGTATTGACCGATGACGAAGTACGCCACGTTCATCCGCTTCACCATGCGATCGGTGACGATCACATGCAACGCCCAAA
>DYGV01000006.1:0-36119 GCA_020724505.1 Anaerolinea thermophila | reverse complement strand
TCAGTTCCAGAGCATCCCCGCGGTTCAGGTGCAACGGCCCGCTGGCACTTAGTAAATACAGCCCGCCAGCCGACATGAGCGCGGCGATCCAGATCGTCGGGCGAATTCTTTGGCGCCAAAACACAGACATAAAGAGAGGAATCCACACCACGTATAACCCGGTGATAAAACCGGCATTGCCGGCGGTGGTCATTTTCAAGCCCGCCTGTTGAAAGCCGGCTCCCGCCGTCAGGATACAGCCGGCCAGGATCACCCCCGGTAGGGAGCGTCGATGGAAACTTGCCGCGCCTGGGAGGTGGAACAAGCGAAGGCGCGCCAGCGGCGTCAGCGCCAGCGCCGCCAATAAGAAGCGTACTCCGTTGAAAGTGTACACGCCTACTTGCGCCGCCGCCAGACGTTGTACAACAAACGCGCCGCCCCAAATCAACGCCACGGTTAACAAGATCAGGTCGGCTTGAAGGCGTCGCTGCCGCGCCTGTGCTAAATCTGCCATCGTTTCCGATGAAGTCAACATGGCCTGATTATACTTCCACGGGTCACGGTTCGGCATTCTCCCCTCAACCGTGGTAGCGACGGCTTCTTGATCTTGATCATATCGCCACTTTAACCCTATAATCGTCCTACCTAAAACACATCCCATTACACCCCCAGGAAATCTGATCTATGAAATATAACTTTGACCAGATCATTGATCGACGCGCCAGCGATAGCGTGAAATGGACTGCTTACGACCTGGATGTAATTCCCTTATGGATCGCCGATATGGATTTTCCATCTCCTGAACCGGTGGTTCGGGCGCTTACCGCCCGCGCGCAACATGGCGTTTATGGTTATCCGGACAGTATTTATGACACGTCAGGTCAACTTACCAAACTTCGCCAGATCATCGTGGAGCACCTGGCGCAGCGTTATCAATGGCAGGTCAATCCAGAAGATATCGTCTTTGCGCCTAGCGTGGTGGTGGGGTTCCATCTGGCATGCCTGGCTCTGGCGCAACCGCATGAGGCAGTCCTGGTGCAGACGCCGGTCTATCCGCCCATTCTGGTCGCCGCCCACGAGACCGGCATCCAGGGTCAGACAACGAAGCTCAGCCGCAACACGGACGGCTCGTATTCGGTGGATTGGGATGCTTTGGAAGCCAGCATCACGCCGGAAACTCGCCTGTTCATCCTGTGCAACCCGCATAACCCGGTGGGCAAGGTGTTCCAACCAGATGAACTGGCTCGTCTGGCGGAAATCTGCCTCCGCCATCGCGTGACCATCGTCGCCGACGAAGTGCATTGCGATTTGATCTATCCTGAAGGTCACCATACGCCCATCGCCGCAATGGATGCCGAGGTCGCTCAAAACACCATCACGTTAATGTCGCCCAGTAAAACCTATAACCTGGCTGGGCTGCAGTGCTCGTTCGCCATTATCCCCAACCGGGAATTGCGCAAGCGCTATACGTTTGCCGGACGGGCTCTCATACCCTGGGTGAACATCTTCGGTCTTCTGGCCGCCCAGGTCGCCTATCAAGAGGGTGAGGAATGGTTGCAAGAGTTGTTACTTTATCTGAAAGCCAATCGGGATTATTTGCTAGATTTCGCCCACCAACATCTACCCGGCGTTCATATAGGTCGCCCACAAGGCACCTATCTGGCCTGGCTGGATTGCAGGAAGGCAAACCTGCCAACCACCCCATATCGCTTTTTCTTGGAGAAAGCCCGTGTGGCGCTGAACGACGGCGACAAATTTGGTCCCGGCGGAGAGGGGTTTGTGCGTTTGAACTTCGCCTGCCCGCGCCCATTGCTTCAGCAGGCTCTGGAGCGAATGAGCGAGGCGCTGCAAAACCATCTCAAACCTTGCGCCGATGATCAATAGCCGGGTTCGCGGCGTTCTTTGGTTGGTTTGGATGTGGGTTGTATGGCGCCCGGCGTTGGAGTGAGGACGTCCGAAAGAATGACGGGCGGCAAGTCCATGCAGTTGCCGCTGTTTGGGATGACTTCATGGTTCATTTCAGCAACGAGAGCGCAAATTTGCGTTGCCTCCGGCGGTCGGTCGGCAGGGGTGGCTGCTATAAATGGCCGCGGTCCAGTATGCATAAACCATGGCCCAGGGCCCGGAAAGCCGGCATCGTTGGGGTTGATGTTGTTGAAAAAGAAGTGGATGTGCCGTCCGGTCGAAGACTCGATAAAACCAATCGTTTCGTATTCGACTTGATAGAATTCGCCCTCTTGTTTCACGGAGATGATTTGCACGAATGGAAAGCCGGGCGGCAAGGGGGTGGGTTTATTCGCGTCCAGGGTTGGGCTTTGAGTCGGCGCTGAGGTTGGCATCGGCGATATGTGTTGCGCCTGCTCCGTAGCCGTGAAGGCTGGCGTTGGGGAGGCTCTGCTGGTAATCGCTGCTGTAGATAGGGCGCTGCGTGTTTGAGCTACTGCGGTTTGGGTGGAGATCGAAGCAATTTCGGTCGCCTGGGCATTGACGCCGGGGAAGAACTGATTGAACAAATACGCCGCGCCGCCGGTCAAACAAACTAAAGCCGCCAGGATTAGAGCGCAGCCGCCAGCCATCATCAAGTTACGCCGCCTGGATGGATCAGCCGGAGCGCCGACGTCCGGCGCTTTGGCGCCAGTAAATACGCCGCTCTGAACAGCGCTGCCTTCTATTGAGAAAGAAGCTGGTGGGCCGTTGCCACCGGAGACGAGTGGGCGAACCGAAGATTCAACCGCCGCCGGCTGCGGGGCAGTGGAAGCGTAAATCTGCACCATTCCCGCCGAGGCGCCGCCAACCACCGCCTGCGCCTGAAGGTTAGCGTTCACCTTGCGCAAAGCGGCTGACATTTCCGCAGCGCTTTGAAAGCGCTCAGCAGGGTTCTTTGCCAGAGCTTTCTCGATGATCTGGATCAGATCCTCAGGCGCGTCCGGCTGCAGTTTTCTTAAATCTGGCACCGGCTCATTGAGGTGCTTCATCATCAAAGTCATGGTCGATTCCGCCTCAAACGGCGGTCGGCCATGTACCATTTCGAACAGTGTAATCCCAATCGAATAAATATCTGTGCGATGATCGAAGCGGTCGCCGCGCACCTGCTCTGGCGACATGTACATGGCTGTGCCGATCACGGCGCCAGTTGCCGTATGTTTGTGCCCCCCGATGATCTTGGCGATCCCAAAATCCATTAAGATGGCATGGCCGTTGACATCCAGCATGATGTTGGCCGGCTTAATATCTCGATGGATCATCTGCCGTTTATGGGCATAGTCAACCGCCTCACAAACATCAATCAGGTAACGGACGATCTCAGTGTAAGGCAAACGGCGCTGATCGGCGCTCAGGCGTTTCATGCGCTGTTGCAGCGTCTCGCCAAGCACAAACTCCATGACCATGTAGTAGAGACCCTGATCATTGTTGAAGTCATAGACCTGGATTATGTTTGGGTGGCGGAGTTGGGCTACGGCAGAGGCTTCTTCCTCGAAACGGCGCACAAACTCTTCATTGCTGGAAAGATGGGGATGGATCATCTTGATCGCCACCACGCGGCGCAGGTTGGGGTCAATTGCGCGATACACCGATGACATCCCCCCTTGGCCAAGCAATTCCTCTATCCTGTATCTACCCCCCAGGGTTTGTCCCAACCAACGGTCTTGGATCATCCCATGCTCCCGACGCGCAAAAACAAGACAAAACGGACTATCAATGTAATCATTATACCTTAGGCGTTCGAACTGTCAACCCTGGTACGATCTTTGCAACCATAATAAAATGTGCAAATAACTTGACGCACAAAAGGGTTTGTGCTAGTATCATTGCAAAGATTGAGAATAAATCCCGCCGTTCACGGGTAGAACTATCTTGCGCAAAACCTAGCCAGGCCAGACGGGTCATCTGATAACTCAAGGAGACAGAGATGAAGACCAAGCGCGCGTATCTGTTTGTAATCGTCGGCTTATTGTTGATCGGCATGTCTGCCTGTACCCGCTCCATCGCGGGCGGAACTAAAGCGCCTGAAGGTACAGCAGAAGCGCTGCCTACAGACGCCACCGATGTCTTAAGCCAGATTTATATTTTTGCCACCCAGACTGCGCTGGCAACTCAAGGATTGATCACTCCCGCTGCTCCGATAGGGCAGGAAACTCCGGCTGCGCCTGAAGTAACGCCTGCCGCTCCAGCGACCGAACCTGTCGTGGCTGCCACTCCAACCCAACCGGCGCAGGTGGTTGAGCCAGTGGCGTTAGCAACTGCTCCGCCGCTGGTGGTGCCAACGACTTATACATTGCAAAAAGGCGAATTTCCCTTCTGCATCGCGCGGCGATTTAACCTGGACCCCGGCGAACTGTTGCGCCTGAACGGTTTGAGCAGCTATTCGGTCTATTACGCCGGAATGGTGTTGCGTATTCCTCAAACCGGGCGCGGTTTCCCCGGCGGGCGCGCCTTGTTGCCCCATCCCACCAGCTATACTGTTCGCGCCGGCGACACCATCCATACCATTGCCTGCGCCTTCGGCGACGTGGACCCGAACGCCATTGCCGTGGTCAACAATTTGCAGCCGCCGTATCGTCTGACTCCAGGCCAGGTGTTGCAAATCCCATAATTGCTTTCAGGGGCAATTTATCCCGGACCTGCCTCTGAGATTTTCTGCTCTCTGGGAGCAGCCAGATCTGTCTCCTGGCTGCTCCTTTGATTGCATAAATCCGTTGCATAAGTTCATTAACCGGCTCCACGGAAGGACGCCATAAAACCACCCCCTTCCCAAAAGTAACCGTGTCATCTATGCAACAATCTGTTTTCAGAGCGGAGGTGAGCTTGTGAGCATACAATTGTTGAATTCCAACACCGTTTTTCAAGGCAGAGTGTTCGATGTGCGCCAGGATCGTTTACTCTTGCCAGATGGGCGGCAGATCTTATTAGATATTGTCGCTCACCGCGACGCGGTTACCATCTTGCCGGTGGATGCAGACGGCTGGATCTGGTTTATCCGCCAGTATCGCCATGCTGCGGGGCGGGAATTGCTCGAGTTGCCGGCTGGCGTAGCAGAGCAGGGCGAAGCTCCGGAAATCTGCGCCCAGCGAGAATTGCGTGAAGAAACAGGCATGGCTGCGGATCGGTTGGAGAAGATCGGCGGATTCTTCCTCGCCCCCGGTTATTCGACGGAATATATGCACGTGTTCCTGGCGACCGGCTTGAACCGGGCGCCGTTGCCGGGCGACGAGACCGAAATCTTGCGGGTGGAAAAAATTGAAGCCAGACGTGCGCTTCGTCTGGCTGAGCAGGGCGATTTACAGGACTCGAAATCGTTGGTGGCGCTCTTTTGGGCGCGTCCTCATCTGCAGAAAATGGGATGGGCTTAGACCACCTAAGTTCGCGCCTGGTCGGCGCGTGAAGCGCCAGAGCGGCGACGGTAATGGGCGCGACGGCCCACATCGTGGCTCAGCAGCGTATTCAAGCGCGCAATGGCGCGCGCGTCGTATTCGCGCCGTCCACATACATCACACACCCAGGCGGGAAAATTTTGCACGGTCACCAGTTCATCATCCAGCCAGGTGAAATAAGTCACAGATTTCAGGCGCAGTACGCCGGTCTGACATTCCGAGCACAGCCCTGAATTCGGGGGTTGTGAGACGATCTTGTCCTCATCCATTTTATTGGCTCCCTGATTGGCAGCTCACCGATCCATCCTCAACCATTAATATAATATCTAATGCGCTGCGCTCGCTGTTAGCGGCTGCTCGATGGCGCCCCAGGAGCGAGGCGGCCAGTAAACAAACAATGCCCGTCCGATGACATTTTCCAACGGCACAGGCCCCCAATTATGCGAGTCGGAGGAGTTATTCCGGTTATCGCCAAGCACAAACACCGAATCTTCCGGCACGCTCCACTCGCTTTGATAGCGCGGCGCCGAGGCGACATAAGGCTCGTCAATCAATTGATCGTTCACATAAACATGACCATTCACAATGCGGATGCGATCTCCGGGTAATCCGATTACCCGCTTGATGTACTCCTGTTCTGGGTCGCGAGGGTATCGAAAGACAATCACATCCCCGCGCTGAGGAGAGCCAAAGCGATATGCCAGCTTGTTGACGATTACAAATTCGCCGTCGTGCAGCGTAGGCTCCATGCTGTAGCCATCCACGCGAATGCGCGCCGAAATCATGTTAATGCCCGCAAACAGGATGGCCGCCAGCACCACCGTTTCTAACATATCCAGAAAGAAGCGCAGCGCTCCGCCGCTGTTGCGCGGTTCTACTTCGCCTGGTTGAGCGGGGTGTTCAGAAGTGGGTTTTAACAGATCATCAAAAGGTTGGTTATTCATTCTGTCGCGGATTATAAAGCCGCTTCCATGCATGGGCAAGGTTCAGAATATTAGAGTGCATTCATCCAAAAGCGTTCACCGCCGGGGGCGCAGCACCAAGCGCACCGGCGTTCCCAAGAATGGATAGGCTTCCCGCAGACGGTTTTCTAAATAACGCAGGTAACTGAAATGTGCCAGCTTCGGATCGTTCACATACAGCAGGAACGTCGGCGGATCGCTGCGCACCTGGGTGACATAGTAGATTTTCAACTGGCGTCCGGCATGGGTGGGCGGAGAGTGCTGATCCTGAGCTTTTTGAAACAATTCGTTGAGCTTCGAAGTGGACAGGCGAACCAACCGCTCTTCCTGCACCTGCAAAGCCAGAGGCAAGACTTGGTCAACGCGCTGCCCCGTTTTGGCGGAAATAAAAAGCACCGGCGTATAATCCATAAAGTTCAATTGCTGGCGGATGTGGCGAGTGTACTCTTCCATCGTGAACGCGTCTTTCTCAACTGCATCCCATTTGTTGATCAACAAGACGGCGCTTTTCCAGGCATCCAGGATGAAGCCGGCAATATGGGTATCTTGCGCAGTGATGCCGCTGACGGCGTCAACCACCAATAGAACCACATCCGCGCGTTGAATGGCATTCAAGGCGCGGAGAACACTATATTTCTCCACTCCCGGTTCGATCTTCCCCCGTCGTCGAATGCCAGCAGTATCTATCAGGGTGATTGGCACGCCGTTGTATTCCATGGGCGTATCCACTGCATCCCGCGTTGTACCCGGGATGGGGCTGACAATGGCGCGCTCCTGTCCAAGCAGCCGGTTGAGCAGGCTGGATTTGCCTGCGTTAGGCTTGCCCACAATGGCGATCTTGACTCGCTCTTCTTCGCCTGTTTCTTCCTGTGCGCTGGGTTTTGGCAATTGTGCCACCAACGCATCTAGCAAATCCCCTGTACCGGTTCCGTGCAATGCAGAAATGGGGTAAGGCTCGCCCATGCCCAGTTCGTAGAATTGCAGCGCCTGCTCGCGTCGCGCTGCGCTATCGGCTTTATTCACCGCCAACAGAACAGGCGGCACCCATTTTCCCTCCCTTTCAACTTGATGTTCGCGTAAGATCTGAGCCACCTCATGATCGGCGGGCGTGATTCCGCTCGCTGCGTCAACCATAAACAATACCACATCCGCTTCCCGAATGGCGATCTCTGCCTGATAGCGGATCTGCGCGATATACTCGGCGGAGCCTACCGAAAGCGGCTGGCGGCCAGCGCTATACTGCGTTGGGTCTATACCACCTGTGTCCACAACCATAAAGTTCACGCCGCTCCACTCCGCTTCAGCCACCAGCCGATCGCGTGTGGTGCCTGGCGTGTCATCCACCACCGCCAGGCGTTCTCCCGCCAAACGGTTGAACAAAGTGCTTTTACCGACATTCGGTCGGCCAACCAGCGCTACAATGGGAATACGCATTCAATCAAAACCTCAAGGTGTAATTGCGGGAGGCGGCGTGAACGTCGGTGTCAACGTTGGCGTTTGGCCCCCGAATGGAGTGGGCGCTAACTCTATCGTCACTTCAACGCTTTCTGGCAGCGTCGTCTGCACGCGCACCTCTTTCGGCGATAAATCAACTTCAACAGAACGTTGATAGACGCCGGCTGGCAATCCGGTGAGATCCAGGATGACCCGGAAATTTGCCGGTGTCAGCGTTTCAAGGAGGTTAATGGGACCTGAGACGATCACATCCACAGTCTCCGGGGAAATGATGGCGCGCAATTCAGGCGCCAGCCCGACAATTTCCACCGGCACGGACAGGGTCATCGTCCCTTCGATGGCTGCCACACTGACCTGCACCAGCACATTTGGCTCGCGCACCAGGGTAACGCCGCTAGGCAAGTTCAAGTCAACCGCGATTTCAAGGTCATCCGTTAAATTCGTTAAATCTACCGGCATCGTCTCGACAAAACCGGGGATTTGTTCAATCAGTTTCGGATTATCTGAGAAGAGCGTCACAGTGGGCGGAGAGACAATAATATTGGTCAAACGATATCCGTTCGCCACCTGTCCCTTCGTAACCACCTTGACCGCCGCATTCTTAAAGCCTCCCAACAAGTTCACCGACATTTCTATATTCACCTCGCGCGGCGAGAGAGAAACTCCAACCACCGGAAGGCCGTTTCCATCAACCGCCTCAACGGGGGCAATTTGTTGGATATTCTGTGTCGCCCCAGAAATATCCAATGTGGTTTGGATGCGTGCGACCTGATTCACCACCGACTCTGCTCCTGTAACGGTGATTTCTTTCGGGACAATGGTCGGATCGGATTTTTGATACCCCAGGGGCAAAGAGCCGCGCAGTGTCAGTTCTACAGGAAAGGTTTTCCGCAGCAACGGTTCTAAAACGACGCTTACTTCTTCCGGCTCAACTCGGATCAAACGCACAGGGCTGATGTCCACCCGAGCTTTCACCTCCACCTGATGTTTCCCCGCTCCAAGACCGGATAGGTCAATCCAGGCGCTGATTAACCCGGGGTTATTATTCAATTGATCCCAAATAGATTGAGGCGCTTGCAGGGTTAGAACAGCCTGGCGCGGCACAGAGCCAACCTGAAGCAAATTGGGATCCTGCCCAATCACCTGGATTTCAACCGGGCGTGTGGTTTGCTGGCGATTGGGATCCGCCGTGATCACAGCGGAAACCCACACGACCAGAGCCAGCAACAGTGAGAGAAGCAACGTGCCCAGGTTACGCGCCAGCCAGCCAAACAAAGCGCGCATCAAAACCCCTCCTGATCTTTGGATTGAATATCGGAAAGAAAACGGCTCAATGCCTCGAATAAACCACGCCGCGGGGCGGGCTTGAAGAAAGCTCGCAGAATATTCTCCAGGCGCTCTGGCTCCAGCCGACGGATCATTCGCCCAGAATGAAAAACAGAGATGGCGCCAGTTTCCTCCGAAACAACCACTGCCACCGCGTCGCTGGCTTCGGAAATGCCCAGCGCCGCCCGATGTCTCAACCCCATTTGCCGGTCGGGGGTGGGCGTCAAGACGCCGCTGGCGGATAAGGGCATAACACAGGCTGCGGCGATCAATCGCTGACCGGAGATGACCACTGCGCCATCGTGCAGCGGCGTGTTTGGATAGAAGATTTGCAACAACAATTCTGCCGTGACGCGTGCATCCATGCGCACGCCTGTATGTACATATTCATCTAGGCTATCCCGGCGCGCCAACACGATCAAAGCTCCGTGTTGGCGTTCCGAAAGGCGCGCCGCCGCAGAGACAACGCTGCCGATCGTGTCTTGCATTTGCGCCGCCATCTGCACATCCGGCTGGCTGACTCCTGCCCGCCCCAGGCGCTCTAGGGCGTGGCGGATTTCGGGCGCAAAAATTACCGGAATGGAGAACAGCAGCGCCGGCAACGTCGTTCGCACCAACCAGGTCAGCGCCGGCAGCACTTCCAGGCTCGTCAACACTCCCACCAGGGCGATCAATAACAACACGCCGCGCAGCAGCACCACCGCCTGAGAGCCACGGATGAATTGCAAAATGACAAAAAAGACCGACGCAACCAGCAGAATATCAATCAGGCTGAGCCAGTTCAGGCGTTCGAAGATAAAAGTCAGGTTGGCAATTAGATTGCTGAGAAATTCAAGCACGGTTTTTTCTATGTCTTTGAATTATACAGGTCGAAGCACACGATCCTGACGAAGCTGTTTGAACAGCATGATCGAACCCGGCGGCATTGACTCTTCTGCGGCTTCTTCCCACGCACGCACTCCCAGGCTTTGAATGGTTCGTAACTGATAACCCAGTGATTGGAAGAGCGTTTCCTGCTCTGCATAGCTTTCGGGCAAAAAAAGCAGTGATATTTCGCATTGCAGCTCTCGCGACACTCGTTCCACTTCCGTCAATAGCGCGCGCAGGGCGTCAACGAATGTCAATCCGTTATCAATATATACATCATCGGTGCGCGCCACCAGGTTTTCCACTTTCCATCCAGCTACGCCCATGGGTCGGCCAGCCACGCGCAGCAGCAAGAAGGCTTTCTCGCCAAAGGCCGCCATCACCTCATCGCGGCTCATGCGGCGTTTTCCCTTACTGAGGTGGGTGATGAGGATGGCGATTTCATCCGCATCTCTTGGCCGAGCGCGTTGCACCTGGATTTCCCCAGGCGCCGCAGCAACCGTCTCAGGCGCCTCGACCTCCACCGTCGGGAACAGTTTGTTCCAGGAACTGACCACTTGCATCCAGGTATTCTCGAAAGGACCATCGTTGCGGATGACAATGTGGGCAGCGCTGACCTTTTTTTCTTGTGGAGGCTGAGCGCGAATGCGCTGTAGGGCTGCTGCCTCATCCATCTTGCGCTTTTGTACCAGTCGTGATACTTGTAGTTCTTGCGGCGCATATGTTACCCAGATCGAATCGCAGCGCTCCGCCAGCCCCGATTCGAGCAGTTTGATCGCCTCGATAACAATGACGTTTTGACTCGAGCGGCGTATGAGGATGTCAATCGCCTGAAAAACCAGCGGATGCACAATTTCTTCCAGTTGTTGCAGCGCTTCTGCATCCGCGAAAACCAGCCGTCCCAGGCGGGCGCGATCAATCTGCCCATCCGCTCCCAGGATCCACCGACCGAAGGTGTCAACCACCGGCTGATAACCAGGGGCGCCTTTGGCAATTGCCCGATTGGCTAACGCATCCGCGTCTATGCCGTAAGCTCCCAGGTGTTCCAACATTTTACGGACAACGCTTTTCCCGGTGCCGATGTTCCCGGTCAGTCCAATAATATATTTGCCTGGCCAGGCTCCCATTTGTCCTCCAAGCTACGGCGTGTCAGGGTTACTGCGTTCCCATTGTATTCCGCCCTGCCCAGAATGTCAAAGGTAGGGGAATAGTATGGATAAAAAAAGCCCCTGTTGTTCAGGGGCGAATGGTCGCTCCGGATTATTCTTCGCCGCGTTGCGCCAGGCGCGGGTCTAGGGCGTCGCGCAACCCATCTCCTAACAGGTTGAAGGCCAGCACGGTCAACATGATGGCAAAGCCTGGGAAGAATACCAAATGCGGCGCGGTGAAGACCTGGTTGCGCTCTGCGCCGAGCATGGTACCCCATTCGGGGGTTGGCGGTTGAGCGCCCAAGCCCAGGAAGGAAAGCGCAGCCGCATCCAGGATGGCAGTGGCGATTCCCAATGTGCCGGTTACGATGAGTGGTGTCAAAGAGTTGGGCAAGATGCGTCCGAACAAGATATACCCCCATCCTCCGCCCATGGCGCGAGACGCCTCCACAAAATCCATCTCTCGCACCGAAAGCACCGTGGCGCGCGTCACTCGCGCATAGGTCGGGATAGACACAATGGCAATTGCCAGCAGAGCGTTGATCAGACCCGGCCCCAAGATGGTGACAATGGCGATCGCCAGCAGCAGCGAGGGAAACGCCAGCAACACATCCATAAAGCGCATGATGACGTTATCTACCACACCCCCCAGATAACCTGCGATGGCGCCCAAAAATGTGCCAATGATGATGGCAAAAGTGACGGTGCTTAGACCCACCAGCAGGCTCAAGCGCGCTCCGTATAAAATGCGGCTGAATTGATCGCGCACATTGCCGTCAATACCCATGATATGCTGAGGTTGATCCTCCGGGCAACCGAGCAAGTGGATGCAGGGTTTCTGGCGCATCTTCACCGGCTCGACACCAATCAACACTTGCACCGGATCGTAGGGGGCGATCCAATCCGCGGTGATGGCAATGAGCACCAAAAACGCCAGAATCCATAACCCCACCACGGCGGATTTACGGCGAAATAAGCGCCTCCAAACTGTCCCCCAGAAGGAGATGCTTTCGGTCGTGCGCAGACCCTCCGCCTCCAGGCGCGCCACTTTGGGTCGTTTTTCAATGCTTTCTTCTTTTAGTGCAGCCATTTGCTCACTCAGTCCAGACGGACGCGCGGGTCCAGGAAAGTATAGGAGATGTCCACAATCAGGTTGAGGATGACAAAGAACACGGCGATTACCACGGTGAAGGATTGCACCACTCCGTAATCTCGCGCTGTGATCGAGTCATACATAATCCTGCCAACGCCCGAAAGGCCAAAAATGGTTTCCGTCAGCACTGCGCCACCTAAGAACGCGCCGAATGACAGGCCAATGATCGTGACCAGGGGCAACAGAGCGTTACGCAGGGCATGTTTGATCACCACCATACCACGCGGCAAGCCCTTTGCCCGCGCGGCGCGGATGTAGTCCTGCCCTAAAACATCCAACATGCTGGAGCGCGTCATGCGGGCGATGATTGCCAATGGAATTGTGCCCACCGCGACGGCGGGCAGGATCAGGTGTTTGAGGGCGTCCCACAGTAAATCCATTCGCCAGATCAAGAGCGAATTTAGAACATTCATCTGACTGATGAAGACGAGTAACGATCTAAGAAAGCCTTCTTTGCCCAGTTGCCAGCCCCACACATCATAAAATGGTGGGATCGTCAGCCCAGGCGACAGCCGGCCCGATGGTGGAAGTTGCAGAGGCGTCCCTTTTAAAACTAATGCAAAGACATACGCCAGCATCAACCCCAGCCAGAAGACGGGCATCGAGACGCCCACGTTGGCCAGCACCATCGTCCCCACATCTATCGCGGAATTGTGCCGCACAGCAGAGATGATGCCAAGCGGGATGCCAACCACAATGCTGAAGGTCATCGCGGCCAGGCTAAGTTCCAGCGTGGTGGGCAGACGCTCGACCAGCAGCTCGGTGACCGGTTTGCCCAAGCGAATCGAAGTACCCAGATCGCCGCGCAGGATCTCGCTGACATAGATGACGAATTGAGTCGGGATGGGTTTATCCAAACCGTGGCGGCGAATAAATTCATCGCAGATGACATCGGTTGCTTTTTCGCCCAGGATCGCCCGGCAGGGATCGCCGGGAATCAGACGCGCCAGGGCAAAGGTTACAAACAAGATGCCCAGAAGAACGGGAATGCTGGCTAGTAAGCGGCGAAGGATATAGGTGGTCATGGGAGAGATATGTGTCCCGGCGAGGGGTACAAGGCGCAATAAGCCATTGGATGCTCGGCTGTATTGCGCCCCCCTCGCCGGGGAAATTACATCATCTTATGAGAGAACGTCCATTACTGTTGCGGCGCGTTCAGGAACGCACCCCACAGACCATTCCAGTATGTGAATGCGCCGGTGTTGCCCTTGTGCAGCGGGTTCGAGGCGTCCCACTGGATAATCAGGGACATGACCACATCATTGGCGTCCAACGTTGAGCCGTCGTGGAATTTGACGCCCTGGCGCAGTTTGCAGGTCCACTCGGTCAGGTCGGCGTTCGGTTCGCAGACCTCGGCCAGGCGGGGTTCCGCTTCCGTTCCGCCGATTTCATAGCCGTAGAGCGATTCGGTCACCTGCTCGCAAGCGCGCAACGATTCGCCGTCGGTTTCATCCGCGCAGTAGAGGGAAATCGGCTCCGCGTTTTGCATCCAGACGAAGGTGTCCTGTCCGGGGATGCCCATCACGGCGAAGTTCTCGTTGCCCAGCGGGCTGGAGTGAGCGCCTTCGACCGTTGCCTTGTAGGCAGTAGCCGAACCGCCGTGAGCAACAGGCACCATAGGCACGTGCTGCTTGATCAGGTTGTTGGCGGCGGTGTAGAACGGGGTGCGCGCATCATTATCGGCTAACGCAGCGCCTTGTTTGAGCTGTTCGATAATGTCATCGAACTTGTTGCCGAACTGCTTGGAGGCGCCGGCGCCGAAGTGGTAATCCAGGAAGTTGACAATGTCCGGGAAGTCAGCGCCCCAGCCCAACAGATGCAGGCCAGAAAGCTGCCCTGAGTCGGCTGCGTCCAGGAATGCGCCGGATTCCATCACATTGATCTTGGCGTCAATGTTGAGGTTTTCTTTAAGCTGCGCCTGGATGTCTTGAGCCACCACGCCGGGTTGCGGCAGGTAACCGCGCACCACATCGCGGTAGGCGATTTCGGTTTCAAAGCCATCTGGATAGCCGGCTTCAGCCAGCAGGGCACGCGCCGCTTCGGGGTCGAACTCATACCACGGTTCGCCAGCACAGCCATTGGGGATGGCGCAAGGGGTGAAGTGTGTGGCGACTTCCGAACCAGGCGGGTAGAAGTTGTCCACAATACGCTTGCGGTCAATACCCATGGCAATCGCCTGACGCACCTTCTCGTTGTCAAAGGGCGGGTAGGTGTTATTCATGCCGATATAGAAGACGTTCAACGCCGGGCGAGGGATCAATTGGAGGTTGGCGTCTGCCTCGATGGTGGCGAAGTCATCGGGCCCTGGGTTGTCAATGCCGTCCACAGTGCCAGCCTGCAGCTCGAGCAACCGCTGCGCAGCCTCCGAGCTCCACTTGAAGACCACGGTCTGGTTCTTGGCTGGCTCGCCCCAGTAATCGGGGAATTTTTCCAGAATCAACTGGTCGCCGCGTCGCCATTCCTTGATCATGTACGGTCCGGTGCCAATCGGCCTTTCGAGCAACTGGCTGCCCGCGCCGCCGCCACCGGTCTCTTCCAGCCATTCCTTCGGTTGAATGGCGAAAGAAGAGAAGGCGATCTTAGCTAGGAACGCCGGGTCGGGAGAGCACATAGTGAATTTGACGGTGAACTCATCCACCGCTTCGATGGATTTGAAGAGACCGCCGTATTCACAATCTGGCGCGCTCAACGACAGGGGTTCGAAAGCCATGGGGGCTTCAGTCTCCACTGGAGCTTCTGTGGCAGCGGGGGCTTCGGTCATCGCCGGCGCTTCGGTCGCCGCTGGCGCTTCAGTCGCCGCAGGGGCTTCGGTCATCGCCGGCGCTTCAGTCGCCGCGGGCGGCTGAGCGCATGCGCCCAAGACCATACTCAGCAAAACCACTGCTGCAGTAAGGGTGTAAAGCAAATTTCGTTTCATCGTCCTCCTCCTTAGAAAGGAAAAAATATAATCGTCAGTTTTGTCATAAGACTGGGCAAGCTTCAATATCTACTTTTGGCGCGTCGCCTCCTTTCAAAACCTTTACGATTCTGTTACGAAACCGCAGTGGGTCTAAGGATGATTACTCATTATACGTATAGGTAAGTTTGTGTCAAGTCATCCAACTTGAGTGATTACCCATAAATTCATCGGTGCAAACATCCCCACGTGGAGAGGGTGAGACAGTATACTCCCCATAAGGCTTTTAATGCGGAACCCGCGGCGCGTTTTGCGCCGACGAGATACACATATTTCATTGTGTATTAATAGGCTGGTGTGATGGTAGCCGATTTGGGCGACTTTTCAACCGTGTCCGGTGGATGTCCTGCAAGGCGCGTTTCTGCCAAAGAGCGCGAACGGCGTGACTGATCGTCCAAAAAGCGCAAAATTTCGCGGTTGACAAATTCGGCTTTGGCGATATGCGGCTGGTGCCCCCCATCTGGTATGCTGCTTTGGATGCAGTGGGGCAGATGGTCTGCCAGCAAGGGATAGGATTTCGGCGCCAGGGTTGGGTCGCGCTCGCCCCAGATCAGCAAAGTCGGCGATTGAATGCGCCCCAGGTCGGGCGTCAGATCTGGCAGGTGGCGGGTGATGTTCAGGATGTGCGGCGAAGCGCGCTTGTAATCTATGGCAATTTGCCGACGGGCTTGAAACCCGATTTTTTCCTGGTTGGCTGAATTCCAGCTCAGCGCCCATTCGATTACACTCAACGGCGCCAGGCGCAGCACCTGGATGCCTACCCCAGGCCGCTGGTGAAACAGCCGTAAAACGGGTGAAATCTGATTGAGCGTGTATAGCGGATTGATTAACGTCAGCGAGCTTACAGATTGGGGACGCATCAGAGCGTAGCGGAGGCTCAGATAGCCGCCCAGGGAGTGACCGACCAGATGGATGGGCGTTTCCAATCCCAGACCGCAGATCCAGTCTTCTAATACTGCATAAACGGATCGAACCGAATACAGATCCGGTTTTTTGGGTTTCGGGCTTGCGCCGTGTCCCAGCAAATCCACGGCAAACACACGATAACCCGCCTGCGCTAGCGCAGGCGCTAACGTTTGCCAATCGTAGAGCGAGGCAGCCATGCCGTGGATCAAAATCACGGGATCGCCGTTGCCGATTTCAGTGTAGTTTAGCAATTAGAGAATCTCGCTTTCATGCTCTTGAAAGATGCGCGCCAGCTCGCGCCGTAATACTTTTCCAATGAAGGTGCGCGGAAAATCATCCACAAAGATGACCAGGCGCGGCGTCAATTCGGGCGGCAATCGTCGCTTGCAATAGGCAATCAGCGATTCGGCTGAGGGGCGATCTTTCCCGGCAATCACAAAAGCGATCGGTTGCCCGGCGATTGCCACGACTGCAGCCTCTTTCACCTGAGGAACCTCGAATAATACTTCTTCAACGTCCCGCGGAAAGGCCGGGTTGCCCGGTTTGCTAGGATACCACATGTCGGCTTTGCGAGCAATGATGCGGAAATAACCGTCATTGTCCATTTGGGCTACATCGCCGGTGAGCAGCCAGCCATCCGGGGATAGGACGCGGCGTGTTGCTGCTTCGTCCCCCCAATAGCCGAACATCACCTGGGGGCCGCGCACCGCCAGCTCGCCGATCTGGCCGATGGGTACGGGCGCGTCGCTCTTGTTCAGGTCAACCACGCGCGCTTGCGTCGAGGGCAAGGGGATGCCAATACTGCCTACTTTGCGCAAGCCCCGCAACGGATTGGCGTGCGTCACTGGCGAGGCCTCCGTCAGCCCATATCCCTCCACCAACCTGCCGCGAGTGAGTTTTTCAAAGGCTTCTTGCACTTCAACAGGCAAGGGCGCCGATCCGCTGATGCAAGCTTTGATCGAGGAAACGCCATATCTGCGCACGCCGGGGAAATCCTTGATCGCCACATACATCGCCGGGACGCCGGGAAAGATCGTCGGCCGGTATTTGCGGATGGTTTTCAGCGCATCTGCTGCTTCGAAGCGCGCTTTGAGGATCAATGTCGCCCCCAGCGCAATTGCCACGTTCAGAGCGGCGGTCAGCCCGTAACTATGGGCAAAAGGCAACACGCACAAAAATCGCTCCTGCCCCTCCAGCGCTTCGGGGATCCAATGCCTGGTTTGCAAGGCGTTGGCGACCAGGTTGTAATGGGATAACATCACCCCTTTAGGTTGAGCAGTTGTTCCACCGGTATATTGGATCACAGCAAGATCGCCAGGGGTGGTTTCGACTTCCGAGATCTCCGCGCTCTGCTCTCGTAATGCTTTGGAAAGAAGGTGAAAGTTGGCATCTAGAGGCATATCCAGGCGGTGGTGTAAGCGATCTTCGCGAGAGAGGCGCAAAGCCAGGCGGCTGATAGGCGGGAGAAAGTCTGCAATGTGGGTGAAGATGACATGTTGAAGCGGCGAAGCGCCCTCCACCTCTAATTGTTCCTTGATTTGGCGCACAAGCTCTTTGAATTGAGAAAGCGTGACCAGCACGCCAGTTCCCGAATCGCGAATCTGGCGCGTTAGCTCTTGAGCTTCAGTTGTAGGCAGGGTGAATACAGCCGTAGCGCCAGCCTTCAATGTTCCAAAGAAAGCAATCACCATCTGAGGCGAATTGGGCAGCAACAACATCACCCGCTCACCTTTGTTCACCCCCAGTTTTCGGAGGAAGTTGGCGAAGCGCGCGGTGTCCTGGTTCAATTTTTGGTAGCTGATGCGGCGACCTTCGAATATTAGAGCGGTTTTTCGGCGAAAGCGGCGCGCCGCCGAATCCAGCAGGCTGTGCACGGGTGTGCGCGGCACGGCGATTGTGTAGGGTACTTTTTCCTCGTAATAACGCAGCCAGGGGCGTTCCTCGATAAGTTGAGCGCGTAAACGCTCCGGCGAGGCTGTGGAAAGATGCGGCAAGACTGGCGGGCTGCGGTCAATAAAACGCTGGATGGCGCGATCCACCGCATCGCGCCGTTCCAGCATGACCATGTGACCGGAAGCCCCTACGTCCACCTCTTCAGCGCCGGGAATAGCGCGGGCAACCTCTTCAAAGTAGGGTTTTTCAAAGACCGCGTCCATGTGACCGCGAACCACCAGCGCAGGTACAGACAGGCTGCGGAAAAGATTCCATCCATTCCAACAGCACAAATTATCCTCGTACATGGCTTTTAGTACGTGCGGCGGAGCGCCCAACCATTGCCGGGTGAAAGGCGTGAAGACTTTCAGGGCCGATTGGGGCAGGCGGAGCAGCAAGCGGTACAGGGCATTGAGCTGATATTCGCCGGCAGTGGCAATCAAGATCAGATGGCTGACGCGCCTGGGGTTGGCGCCGGCGTATTCCGCCGCGATGGCGCCGCCAAAAGAGTGACCGACGAGTACGATCGGCGCAGTGACCCCCAAACGATCCAGCAGCGCGGCTAGATCTTCCTGAAGTCGGGGCATGGTGTACCCGGCAGCGGGTTTATCGGAGCGGCCATGCCCCCGCAGATCCGGCGCGATGACCCGATTTTCGTCCGAAAATTTCCATAGTTGATATTGCCATTGCAGCGCTCGACCGCCAAAACCGTGCAGAAACACTATCGTGCGCTGAGCGTGATCGGGTGCGATGTCAATGACCGATAGGCGCAAGGCTGGCTGAATGGAAACGCGCACAGGCTGGCGATAAAGCTCGAGGTCAATCTGCATGTCAGGAAGTGTACATTATTTACCCGAAATCGTAAAGTTGGTTGCCGGCAGAGGTGCGCGAATTCGTTTAGAGAGGCGAGGCAAGAATTTAGCAAGAATCGGGTGGTATTTATCGCCAGCATCTGCATAATCATTGTCAGATATATCCGATTTCAGTATTTGAGGGAGTATTGTTGCGTGATTTACCTGATCTGTGGAGGTGTGAGATGATAATCCGAGTTGATCGTTCCGAGGATGATATAACCCTGGTTTCGGATGAACACAGTCTGGCAACCCACTCGGTTGAGCGTTTGCCCTGCATGGGGGTTGGCGATGCACTGCTCTGTACATGCGGCATCTTATGGGTGACCCAAGAAGACGACATCGAGGACTATTTTCTTCAGAGAGGCGATATTTTCATCGCAAAGCGTGAGGGATTGGTTGTCGTTGAGGCGCTCACCGAATCTATTTACCGCCTTCTAGGACGAAACGGTGAATTATCTGAACTGGAGGCAAGATGAGCACGATTCTCCCCTGGGTGATTTCAATCATTGAAACCACCCCCGAGCGTTGGATGCGCCTGACATTGAATCTTCCTGACGAGCTAATAAGGCGTCCCCCTGCGGCGGGCGAATGGTCAGCAATGGAGTGCTTGCATCACCTAGCCGCGGCGGAAAATGTGACCCTCTATCGCCTGGAAGCATTTTTATCAGGGACGCCGTCATTTCCCGCTTACAATCCAGACGCCCCGGAAAACCAGCTCAATCCAAGAGTAAGACCCCTTGAGCTTGCGAATGAGTTTGCGAGCCGTCGCTCGGCTAGTCTGAGATTACTAGGGAAGCTGACAGAGGCAGATTTGCAACTCACTGCCCGCCACTCTTTACTTGGGCATGTCATCCTCGATCAGATGATCCACGAGTGGGCAGCCCACGATTTGAACCATACCATTCAGGCCGAGCGCGCCCTCATGCAACCATTTCTCTCTGGTTGCGGACCCTGGATCGAATATTTTCAGGATCACCTTATGAAATAGCCCATCCTCTGGTCATTTGAGGCGGCTTCCGCTCAAAATTAGACCAAGGGGGTATCACTCCTGTCAGCTCGACATTGCTTGATGGGCGAGCTGTGTGCGTGGATAAATGAGTGATAGATCATTCCGCTATTCGCTGCCTTTCGCAATGAGAACCGTTGTATGTTAATATTCTAATGTTAGCGCAATTGAATAGCCTTCACCAGCCCGAATCCCAGGATTCCAATGCCATTGTCATCGTTCCAGCGTCAAGGGGATGCCCAACGGTGCATGTTATCTGCATGGGGGCAGGTGGAGATTCGGTTTGGGCGTAGGAAAAAGCCCCAAAAAGCCGCAGAATCCCCAGCGTCCGCTGCAACACCCCCGATGGCGCGGTCATCGTTCATCCAGCGGGAAATTGAAAAGAGCTGTTTCCCAGGACGCGGGTTGGGCGGTGTTTTGTGAACGCAAAGCTACCAACACGTGTAGAAAATACCTTACACAAATTGACAGTTTTCTTCCATCACTACTTGACCCTCGTATAGGTTACATCAAAGTCATGTTCCCATGTCGAGCCATCACTGGACTTCTCCCAGGAGGCTGTGATGATTTTGCCATCATCACTCAATTTCCCTTCAAATCGTTGCGAAAAGTCAGGGGAATTTCTCCAGATTTTCCAGGTACGATCCGAGAAGCTCATCTCATACACTCTTGATACTTTTCGAGCGTCATAATAGAGCACGGTGTAGTTTGATGTAGATTCATCTCGACTGATTAACCACATCGCATCGGGTGTGCCTGGTGGTTTGTTGCCTATATATAGTGAGGAACGCGCCGTCCACCAACCACTCAATTGAGACACGGCCCTTTACGGTATCTGATGAACTGGGAAGAAAATATGCATTTGACAATTCCATATTCCAATCACCAACCAATAAATCAAGGTGTTTGAGGAAAGGATTTGGAGTATAATGAAGCATTCTCTTTCATCAAATATCTCCATACTCGATCGCGTCGGTCGCCATATCAAAAATAACCATAAGTATTGTAACGGACGACACCGCCCAACGGGGCGCATCAGCCGCGCCGAGCGAAGCGAGGCATCGGCTGAGCTTCGCCGTTAGGCTCACACAGGAGTATTTTTATTTATGGCCTATGAAAATATTAGACCAAATGGTAGTGCATTAGTCGCCGATTAGAAGACGTATTGCCGATAGTGTCTATTGCGGGTTGCCGACGACTGTCATGCCCCGTAATATCTCTGCTACCGGAACCCACCCAATATACCTTGGTCTGGTCCATCCTGGCGCCTCTAACTGTTGAATATCTTCGTAGTGGTCAATACGAATCTCTTTCCAGGCGTGAATGACCTGATTGTCGCCGATAGACAAGCCAATGTGCCCCCAATTGCGGATTTCGCCATCAATTACCCCTGTGCAATCATAGCAGACGTAACTCCCTGCGGGCGGATCCCCCTTATGACCTTGGGCATCGTAGGCGTCTGCGGCTTCTTTGGCTGTACATCCCTGCCCGTCCAAGATTATGCCATTCCCTAGTTCGTAGGCATCCTCACAGAATGCATAGCATCTGTATGCGTACTCTGTCGAGCCGAGCTTGCTCTTGGCCCAGTTCACAGCTCCTTCAATGTATCTATCATTTGTCGAAGACATAGAATTGAATGCATCTCCCTATATCACTAGCATGGTTGTCTTAGCTCACCCAACGGTCGGGTTCAGTCGCTCGCTTGAAGCGAAGCGGAACGCGAGTCGGCTGCAACCTGGTGTTAGCCCGCGCCCTTTGCCCTGGGTATCGTGCTGCCATCATAGCGCACTTAGAAGAGCAAAAAAACCAAACCCTGTGATGATCGCGCCCGAAATTCTGTTGACCCATTGCAATCCATGAGACGAGTCAATTCCATGACCTTGAGCGTCATATCATTGATTGTGACTTCTGCTCCTATCGGCGCGGGATTGCTACGAGACGAACCCAACGGTGCAGTGGTCGAGGTAGGCACTGGACGTTCCGTCGCAGTTGCTGCCGGTGGTGCTGTTGGTTGAGCCTCACTCGGCTGCTGTGTAGCCTTTGGCACCCTTACCTCTGGCGTAGATTCTCCACAGGCCAGGGTTGCCATAACGAGGGCAAGCGGTGCTAACAAGGCGACATATACTCTCCCGTTCATATCACTTCCTCCTCGGTTGCCAAAAATGTTCGGTTTACCGAGCGGCCCAACGGTAAGCGATAGCTGCGATGGGTTGGAGCTTGGATTCCCTGTCGAGACGAAACAGACTCGAAGCTGCGAAAAAAGCTAAAAAATGCGCGGCCCACCCATCGTCGGCTGCACGCATTGTTAGGCGGCGTTTCTCTTGGGCTGACTTCTCAGTATGCTTGATAATAACCGAAGTTGAGCAAATGGTTCCAAAACAAGACTCTTATCGAAATTACCGTTCAACATCGCTTTACCATCATTCCTTAGAAATTCTTGCAACGTGAGTGGTTCCTGGCAAAGACGATGGATTTCTGTCTCTGTAAGTAGTAACAATCCTTTGACCTCAGACGATGGAACAGGAATTCCTTCTGCGTCAGCAAAATACATGAGGGATAAAGTCGTTCGTGCATCACGATGATAAGTCACCACCAGAAAAGGAGCAGGCTCGTGTTTGCTCTCCGGTTGCCAGTGAATTCTAGATGGTTCTGCTTCAAGATGATCCCAATCGTACAAGTAAGTAGAATGTGGAAAACGCGGTTCGATCTGTAAACTGGTTTCTTCGAAAACCTCTCGAAAAGCGCATTGCCAGCCCGTTTCATTACCTTCTTGATGACCACCAATTCGCACAACAGGAATGTGTCCATTATGGAGTTTGATTCCAATCGCGAATAAGTACCGCCCATTGATACAAACATAGGCTCCGGCGGTATTGATCTTTCCATTGTGCGTATCGAACACGGTTTGCTTTCCTATACCGATTCAAATGATTATCTATTGTTCAGCCGCCCCGAGCGCCGGAGGCGCGAGGGGTCGGCTGGAGCGATTTGTTAGGCAGTCATTACACAGCCTGATAGATTTGTATCAGGTTCCCGCAAGTATCGTCAAACACAGCGATCTTTGCCATTCCCACGTCCGTGGGTTCAATTTTGAAGTAAACCCCAAGCTGCTTCAATCTCTCATACTCTGTCTGAACGTCATTGACAGCAAATGCGGCGGCGGCGATCCCCTGTTCGTATATCGAATCCTTGTATAATCTGGCAGCTGGGTTGTCGCTCGGCTCAAGAAGCAATTCGGGACCATCGGGTTCTTCGGGTGACACCACAGTCAACCACTTGAACTGCCCCACCGGAAAGTCCTGTTTCTTTTCAAAGCCCAGAACTTCTGTGTAGAATTTCAAGGCCGATTCTTGATCGTCCACAAAGACACTAGTCAGTTCGATTCTCATCAGATCGTCTCCTTTTTTCAAGCGCCTAACGGTTTGCGTTACCTGCGGCGGGGCGGAGGGTGGACAAGGATTGGGAGCGGAAAAAACTCGAAGCCAGAAAAAGGCTTGAAAAACGCGGCGACTCCCACACGTCGGCTGCACGCATTGTTGGGCAGTTTTATCAAGGTGTATTTCATGGGCATTGTATCAAATCCAGTGGATAAGTAGTATCTGCCTTAATCTCGTAATCGCGGGGATCGCCAAGTTTTGTCCATTGAAAAGATTTTGAATCAGTAGTTAAAGATAAATCCCCTTTTTCATCGTCATATATTGGTGTTGCATTACCAAAAATCTTTACGAAAATATTGTAATCTCCTGCGGAGACGAAGGTCACAGGGATGAAGATTCTAACGCCATTATTGGGCTCCAAAGTAAAATCTTGAAAATCAACTTTTTGAGTTTTCCGATTATCGCCTTCTATGAAGACTCTTTTTGTTTGAACTATTTGAAACGGACCACCCCATCCACCTGCGCCTGGCATAGACGGTGTTACGTACTCGATTTCCAAGTCTGGTTGTTGGGGAACAAAGGAGGAAACAGTAACCTCAATACTATTGATTTTATATTTGTATCTATAATCAGTGTAAATTGTTATATCCAAAGCGACTTTGCTAACTTTTACATTGAGTGGACCACCTAATGGACCCGCTTCTGGATGTACATTGCTCAGGCAAATATCTGACTCGGCAATACGCACTTCACCATTCCTGTAGTGAGCCTTCCAACTTTCCGCTGTACCTCTATCAACTTTCAATGCCGACAAGAATATGCCATTGTAGCGGCTAGGTTTAAGTTCAAGATCGTCCACAATAGTTGATGGATTTATTTCCATAATTGGAGAGAAGTCAATCTGTGCGCCAGCGGTAGGAATCACATCTGAATATAATTCTTCGTTGCCCCTCATATCTGATAAATATTGAAGAATCAAATTTCCTCCAAAAGCACCAACCACACTGCAACACGTTGCCACCAACCCAATCGTTCCAGTAATGAGGGCGGCTCTAATGGTTATTCCCTGTTTGTTCCACCATTTCTTAATCATCATGAGTTGTCTCACTATTTGAGTTGACTGCCCAACGGCACGCGCTTCAGCCGCGCCGAGCGGAGCGAGGCGTCGGCTGCAAGCGCATGTTAGGCGGCATTACGTTGTTTTCTGAGTTATGGCTTTACGCTGAGCCAACCACTGCAGGACTACATCCACGATTTTGGCCTTAGATACCTTTGTTATATCTACAGGCAAATTGTTGGCTCTACAAAAAACCTTGAGATAAGCTTTGCTCCTGCCTTTTATAAACTCTTCTACGGCTCCTTGATTCGAGGAGATGAATTGTTGATATAGCCTGTCATATTCTGAGCGAAGTTCTTCGTCAGATGGCAAGACTTCCTCTGGTTGCCGCGATTTCGTCTGTCTCAATTCGTTTTCTTTGCTTAAGGCTTCTAATTCCCCTTTTATCTCGGCGAGAAGTTCTTCTACTTGTAATATTTTCTTTTTGATGGCATCAAGTCTATTCATTGATTAAGAACCCTTTCAACGTTTCGCCACAATCCTGCAAAGTGCTCTTCAAATTCATAGGGGAAGACCCGCCCTGGTATCGCACGCTTGATATCAACCCTTTCAGGAATGAACGAGTCCCAAGTCTCTATGGATACGCCTTCTCTTCGCTTGTCATCACAAACTACTTTGGATTCCGTCCAGTATCTTTCGGTTTCTCGTGTAAGATTGCCTCTGTATAACTTGGCCTTGTTCATAAAAACTGCGATTTTGGGGTCGGGCCACGGTTGTATCCTATAGCGAAGACCATCGATCATCAAACCAATACCACGAGAGGCAAAAACATCAGGGTTAACAGGAATCAGAATAAGACTCGAACAACTTAGTACTGAATAGGAAAGTGCAGTAAAGTTTGGTGGACAATCAAAGAAAACGTAGTCGTAGTTGAATCCTCTTGAGTGCTCGATCTTACCAAGTAACGCCCTGATAAAGTGCTTGACTTTCTCTCTGTCAAAAACCTCAAGTTCAAGCCAGTATAGGTCAACGACAGACGGTATGAAATGAAGGTTCTCACTCATTCGATAGATAAAAGATACATCAATTGGAAAGTCAAAATGCCCGCCTTCCATTCTGTCATACTGCTCGAGAGCATTCAGAATAGTCTTATTCCTTTTCCTGTGCTGGTTTTCATACCAATTCTCAAACTCCCCGTACATAGCACCACTTTCCTGCAATTGTACAGCGAGCGTGAGGCTCATTTGGGCATCTGTGTCCACAACCAATACTTTCTTGCCTTTTTCTGCTGCATATTTGGCAAGAAGCCAAGTCACAGTTGTCTTGCCAACGCCGCCTTTGAAATTGACAGTCGCTATACCTTTCATTTGTTACCTCCTTGATGACTGTATGGCGCAAGCAACCCGCCTAACGGCATGGCTCAGGCGCAGCGGCGGTGCTGGCAAGACTCGACTCTGATTATCGCGCCACTTCTAGCGGGGCGCATGCCCTCAGCGGCGCAGCCGCTGTCGCCTGGAGCTGGTGTTAGGCGTTTATTTCTCTCCAATAGTTCATGCGGGCTTCTTGAACAACCGAGTTTATGAACTCACTCTTCCCGTTTGTATACGCTTCTCGATCATTGCGAAAACGAACCGCCAGTTCCCTTTTCAGTTCTGCATATTGTGCGGCGACTGCCGGATTGCTACGCAAGTAATCACGGAAGATCAAATGACGAAACCAATTTTCGGTGCCGATCTCGAAAATGTGAACATGTACGACCGACCGCTGCTCCGACCGGAGCCCAAAATAGAATCGCCCAGGAATACCATTTTCTCCGAAATACTCATAGCCCAGTTGCTGTAAAGGTGCGATTGTCTTCAAGCCGTCTTGATGAGAATCCAGTCCGGGCATGATATCGAGGATTGGTTTGGCAGGCATGCCAGGAATGGCAGTGCTCCCGATATGCTCAACGACAGTGATTATGTCTCCACAAACAGACTTTATGCGATGGGCTTCCAATTCAAATAACTCCGGCCATTCGGCGGAGTAAGGAACGATTTCAATCTGTCCACCAGTAGTTCCAAGCTTATCCCACGTGTTCATCAGAAAACGCCCAACGGCTAAGCTCAGCGGCGCGGCCCAAAGCTAGCTGTACGAATTTTCGTGCAGAACTGAACAGAGCTAGCTGTACGAATTTTGCCGACGTAGGCCGCGTCCGTTGCAGCGCCTTGTTGGGCCATTATTTCGTTTGCCGAGGTCTATTTTGATAAACTCAATATCCGAAACGCACCTGACGCAACGATAAGAAAGACACCTCCACCAACAACCAAGTCTGGTATATTCGTACCCGTCATGTACACCAAGATACCTGCAACAATCACGCTCAAGTTGATAATCACATCATTGGAGGTAAAAATCTTACTCGCCTGCATATGAACCTCCTGATTTTTTGACCGTTGTAACAAAATGAGCGAGACGGTATTTCCAATAAGTGAGATTATGGAAATCGTAATCATCAGTTGAAATGTAGGTTCTTCACCGTTTCCGAAAAACCGTCTCAGCACTTCGACCACCCCCAAAATGGCAAGGAATAATTGAAAGTAGCCACTGATAGCGGCTACCCGCTTCTTCCGTGCTACTGCTTTGCCCACAGCATACAAGCTCAACCCATACACAAGCGCGTCGGCTAACATATCCAACGCATCAGCCACTAAGCCCATTGAATGAGCAATAAAGCCAGTGATACTCCCAACAAAAAACAGGCCGAGGTTTATGAGTAACACGGTGATGAGAAGGGTGCGCTGGCTTGTTTCATCAGCATCTTCCAGCACGTCATCGGCGGCTTCGTGCGCTATCACTTCAACATCAAGGCGTAATTCGCGTATCGCTCGTTCGATGTCGGCATCATTCCCTGCATGGATAACTACAAGCTGTCTGCTTGGAAGATCAACGTCAAGACGCTTGATCGTCGTATCCTGAGCCAACTTCATTCTAATCATCTGTTCTTCGGCGGCACAATCCATCTGTGGGACGCGCAATGTTGTACGAAACATACTCTCTTCCATGTGCGTTTAACCCCTATCACAAGCGTATTATTGGTTATAGCGCGTACATTCGTACACACCTTTAACAACATCGGCTAAGAGTTCGTCAGCAAGCCGAAGAAGCTGTGCAACTCGTTCGTCACTCAGTTGGTACTGCACGAAACGCCCGTGTTGTTCAGCAATCACTAACCCACAGTTGCGCAAACAAGCGAGATGATTTGAGACATTCGATTGCGTAAGGCCGGTGACTTGCACTAATTCGCTGACTGTTCTCGCGCCATCACGTAATGCGCTGAGAATGACGAGCCGAGAAGAGTCGGAAAAGCCGCGAAACAGCTTGGCTTGTAAATCGACCACTTTAGGTTGAGCTGTTATAATCATACGTCCTCACATAATCATATCAGTACACGCTGATTATAAGGCATAGTAAGGAAAAAGTCAAGCTTCCAATATAAACACACAGGTCTATGAGTTGTAGAAATGGCCCAACGTCCCAGGTGAGCGGCGGGCGGGACTTCAACGGGACACCCTTCGAGGTCAGAGTACTTTCAGGCGCACGCTTACCCTCGGGCGGGGAAATCCCCGCCCGTCCGCTCCACCTGGTTGTTAGGTTGCGCTAAACAGGAAAATATATTTGCCATGTTTATTATGGTGCTGGATAAGGCCCGAGTGGTTGTGGCTCCTTGTATTCCATTGGTGCTGGATAGGGGTTTTGGGAATTCAACGGATTCCCGGTTGTTCCTTCGCCATTAAGTATCATTGGCAAAAATATTAGAGCAGGGAATTTGATTTCAACTAATACGAAGCGCTTGTTTGACCCTAAATCTATTGTGCTGAGAGGTTTATCAACCTCATCAAATCCACCCGCGTTAGAATGATAAGTAACGTAGAGATCATTTTCATCCTCATCGGTAACCATCATTGTATGAAAGGTTATCCAATCCCCGTTATCTTCATACTGAAGCTGTATCACATCTCCTGGAGAAAGATAATATTTGGCAGTAGATACACTTGTTGTCCATCCGTGAGAAATAGCATAATCATTCTGATATGCAAAATAATCCCGAAATGGCCATGGAACGCTCCAACTCGTTGACCATTCCCAATTGCGGAAGTCACCAGTACACCACCACGGAGGGGATGGATTTGATTCGACGTACCATTCTGTACTTGTATTCTCATGTTTGCATCCATCACCACTTCCCTTCTCAATAAATCCGCCCGCTTTCATCGCTTGACTCACAAAGTTCGTACAGTCATCAACTCCAAAGTCAGGGTAGGCTGGGTTTCGACTTGTGCCCCCGGATGTACTCCACTGATAAGCATAGGCAATTGCATTTGAACGCCCCTGTGATGTTGAAAGGTTGATTACTGCCAATCTCTGCTCTCCAAATATATCCGGCGAGACTGCTTCCCCTGTATCTAGTTCGTTATAGTCTCCATATAGGTCTTTGTACCCCGAATACTTCCAGGCATAATCGAACACATAATCTAACTCTTCCTGGTTCTTGACGAAATCCGAGTCATTTCCTGTTAACTCAGGATATTCACCCCATACGATACCCCGCATGAAAGTTTTGTATTCCTCTGTACCAGGTTCTATATCCATTCCTTTCGAATCCATGAAAGATTGGATGATTTGTTCCGTCTGTGTTTCCGTTTGCCCATTAATCTCCAATAATGGATTGATAGCAATTCCCAAAACAGCTAACAGAAGTAAGATAACTTTGGTTGCGTTCATTGTGAAGTTCCTTTGCTTTTTTATGTTTACGTTAGTTGTTGCTTGCAGTCATTTCTTAGATTCAGTTGTTGGTACTGCTTCTTCTGTATCTGGTTCGTTATAGTCTCCATATAGGTCTTTGTACCCCGAATACTTCCAGGCATAATCGAACACATAATCTAACTCTTCCTGGTTCTTGACGAAATCCGAGTCATTTCCTGTTAACTCAGGATATTCACCCCATACGATACCCCGCATGAAAGTTTTGTATTCCTCTGTACCAGGTTCTATATCCATTCCTTTCGAATCCATAAAAGATTGGATGATTTGTTTAGCTCGAATTTCTTGCTTAGTTGGCATATTTTTGGCTACCCAAAATACAAGAGCAAATCCTGCGATTGCAAGCAGGAGTAATAATGCCATTTTTATTGTTTTGGTTCTCATTTTGCGCTTCTCCTGACTATTTTTTGAGAGTGTGCAAGTCGACACATATCAGATTCTTTATTCGCAACCTAACTATGGTTTATGTGGAAACCTTCCACCTAACCGCCTATAGTCGGCAAATTCCATGTTTTTGTAGAAAAAAAGACACTTTCCGCCTAATACGCAAAAATATAGTCCAAACTCTGATTTTGTGTTAATATTGTCTTACCCATCGTCCACCGTCCACATCAGTATATAACAACCATTTTCAAGCGTCAACACCTATGGCCCCAAAACTCCTCGACCAGATGCGCGACGCCCTGCGCATCAAACACTACTCCTACCGCACCGAGCAGGCTTACCTCGATTGGGCTAAACGCTACATCCTCTTCCACGGCAAACGCCACCCTGCCGAAATGGGCGCTCCCGAAATTCGGGAATTCCTCGCCCATCTTGCTGGCGAAAAACGTGTCTCTGCCTCCACCCAGAATCAAGCCCTCAGTGCTATCCTCTTCCTCTACCGTGAAGTCCTGCACATAGACCTCGACCCCATCCTCCTTTCCACCGCCAAACGCCCCGAACACATCCCCACCGTTCTCACCCCTCAGGAAGTCCGCCTCGTCCTCGACCGCCTCGACGGAGTCTGGAAACTCATGGCCCAACTGCTCTATGGCTCTGGCCTGCGTCTGATGGAATGCGTCCGTCTGCGGGTCAAAGACCTCGACTTCGAGTACAAAACCATCACCGTCCGCGATGGCAAAGGCGAAAAAGACCGCCTTGTCCCCTTGCCCGATTCCGTCGTCTCTGACCTGCGCCGCCAGATCGAACGTGTCCGCCTCCTGCACGAGGAAGACCTGGCCGCCGGCGATGGCGAAGTCTATCTCCCCTACGCCCTGGCCGAAAAATACCCCAACGCCGCCCGCGAACTCGGCTGGCAATACCTCTTCCCTGCTGTACGGCGCTCTCTCGATCCCCGTGCCGGCAGAGAACGCCGCCACCACATAGACCCCTCCGGCCTGCAACGCGCCGTCCGCCAGGCCGCCCAACAAGCCGGCCTGACCAAGCGTGTCACCTGCCACACCTTCCGCCATTCCTTCGCCACCCATCTCCTGCAGAACGGCTACGACATCCGCACCGTCCAGGAATTACTGGGTCACAAGGACGTGAGGACCACCATGATCTACACCCACGTCCTGCAACGGGGCGGTTTGGCCGTGCATAGCCCGCTGGATGAGCTCTTATGAAGAACGCCGCTGCCATCGCTCATCCCAACATCGCCTTCATCAAGTATTGGGGCAACCGCGATCCCGTATTGCGTCTACCCGTCAACAGTTCGCTCTCCATGAACCTGGATGGATTGACCACCCGCACCACGGTAAGCTTCGACCCCCAGTTGCCCGCCGACCGCCTGACTTTGAATGGGCAGGAAGTGAGCGGAGCAGGCTTGCAACGTGTGACGGCTCTGCTG
The DNA here is from genome assembly GCA_020724505.1 of Anaerolinea thermophila. Lineage (GTDB taxonomy): Bacteria > Chloroflexota > Anaerolineae > Anaerolineales > UBA4823 > RBG-16-57-11. The sequence continues at coordinate 5,135 of DYGV01000006.1, read as the reverse complement.
GATCGGGTGCGCCGCATGGCCGGGCTGAGCTGGCGCGCCGAAGCGCGCAGCGAAAACAACTTCCCCACCGGCGCGGGGATCGCCTCCTCGGCTTCGGGTTTCGCCGCCCTGGCCGTGGCCGCCGCCTGCGCCGCAGGGCTGGAGCTGGACGAACGCCAGCTCTCCCGCCTGGCGCGCACCGCCTCTGGCTCGGCGTGCCGTTCCATCCCTGGCGGGTTCGTCGAATGGCAGGCCGGCGAAGATGATCAAACCTCCTTCGCATTCGCCATCGCCCCGCCGGAGCATTGGGATTTGGCGGACTGCATCGCGGTGCTCAGCCAGACGCACAAACCCACCACCTCGCAGGAGGGACATCGCCTGGCGCAGACCAGTCCGCTGCAGGCCGCCCGCGTGGCCTCCGCCGCGCAACGATTGGCTGTCTGTCGCCAGGCAATCTTGCAGCGCGATTTCGAAGCCCTGGCGCAGGTCACGGAGCTGGATAGCAACCTGATGCACGCCGTGATGATGACCTCCTCACCGCCTCTTCTGTATTGGCAGCCGGCCACGCTGACGGTAATGCACGCCGTCGTCGCCTGGCGCGCTCAGGGCATGCCGGTCTGTTACACCATAGACGCGGGACCCAATGTGCATGTGATCTGCGAACAGGCCTACGCCGCGCAGGTCGCCCGCCAATTGCAAGAACTTCCAGGCGTTCAAACTGTGCTTACCGCTCGCCCTGGCGGCGCGGCGCGCCGGATCAACGATTGAGCGTCTGGATCTGCCCTGAGCGGCGCGCTGCACTTGCCAAAGCGCGCCAGGGCTTCATCTTATGCAGCCCATTTCCGTGCCAGGAGTTACTCCCCACGTTGTTAAAGCAGTGTTAGAAACGCGCAGCAAATTCGCCGCGCTTCTACCCGAATTGAAAGGACGGCATTATAATTTTCATTTGCGCAACAGCCGGATGTAGAGGCTTTGCGCGATTACTCATGATGAGTGAGAATTCACATATTAAGGTAGCTCTTCCCGCAGGCAAGAGAGATTGAGAAAGAAGCGATGGATTTGTTGACATTTATCCTGGGTATCGCCGTGCTGATCTTTGTGCACGAGCTGGGACATTTCCTGGCAGCACGTTTGCTGAAGGTGGAAGTGGAAGAATTTGGCATCGGTTTTCCGCCCCGGCTGGTTAAGCTGTTTGAGCGCAACGGCACTATCTATTCGTTGAACGCGATTCCATTGGGCGGCTTTGTGCGTCCCAAGGGTGAAAACGACCCCTCGATCGAGGGTGGTTTGGCAGCCGCCAGCCCCTGGGTGCGGCTGGGCGTGTTATTCGCCGGTCCGCTGATGAACCTGATCGTCGGCGTCATCCTGGGCGTCCTCCTGTTCTACTCGATTGGAGAACGGGTGCCGGAGAAGGTGCTGATCGCTTCCATCGCCCCGGAATCGCCAGCGGCGGTGGCCGGCCTGCGGGTGGGCGACCTGGTGTTGCAGGTCAACGACCAGCCTATCACCAGCATCCCTGCCTTACAGAAGATTGTTGCCGAAAATCTGGGAACGCCGGTGACCCTGCTCGTTCAGCGCGGCGAGCAAACGCTCACCCTGCGCCTCACCCCACGCGCCAATCCCCCTGAGGGCCAGGGGCCGCTGGGTGTTGCCCTGGATAACCCCACCCGCCCCATCGGGCTGGGGACAGCCGTTCAACGCGGCGTGGGGGCAGTGTACGAAAACGCACGCAGCATTCTGTTGTTGCCGGTGCGTTTGCTGCGCGGCGAGGCGTCGCCTCAAGAGGGGCGGCTGGTAGGCTATAAGGGCATGTTCGATATCTACCAGCGCATTCAAAGCCCGCTGTGGTTTTTCATGGCCATCTCCATATCGCTGGGGGTGATTAATCTGCTGCCTATTCCGGCGTTAGACGGCGGACGTATCCTGCTCACTCTGCCGGAAATTCTGATCCGGCGCCGCATCCCGGCGAATTTCGAGAACGTCGTCCACATGGTGGGCTTTGTCTTGTTGATCCTGCTGCTGATCTATATCAACGTGCAGGACTTTGTTAACCCTATTCAGCTCCCGTAATCTTATTCCTAGAAAGTTATTCCCATGCAATCTCCTGCTGAAATCCCGTTCAATCAATTGCTCGATGCGCTGCTGGACGCCGAAACACCGCTCAACCCGCGCTACCTGTATCGTTTGTCCGACCTGGAGAAGGCTGAATTAGAGCAGCTCGAAAAGGTGTGGCATAGAGTGCCTGCCTGGCGTCGGCTGGCGCTGATGGAAGATATCGAGGAGCTGAATGAGGCAGATATGCTGCTTTCGTTCGAAACCTTCTCCCGCTTTGCGCTGCGAGACGAGGATCCCAAAGTGCGCGTGGTCGCTCTGCGCACCTTGTGGGATTACGAGGAAACCAGCCTGATTCCGCTGTTTCTGGAAATGTTAGCCGGCGACAAAAACGAGGAAGTGCGCGCTGCTGCAGCCAGCGCGCTGGGGCGTTTTGTTTACGCTGGCGAGCTGGATGAAATCCCCGAAAAGACCTTGCGACAGATCGAGGATGTCCTCCTGAAAACGGTCACGGGCGACGATGTGGTGGAGGTGCGCCGTTCAGCATTGGAGTCGCTGGGGTTTTCCAGCCGCGCGGAGGTGGATGGGCTGATTCGAAATGCGTTCGCCTCCGAAGATAAACACTGGAAAGCCAGCGCCTTGCTGGCAATGGGACGCTCCGCCAATCAGGAGTGGCAGCCTCAGGTGCTTGCGATGTTGCAAAGCAACCTGCCCTTGCTACGCAGCGAGGCGGCGCGCGCCGCCGGCGAGCTGGAAATCAGCGAGGCTTTGCCTCTCTTGTTCGAATTGTTGGACGATCCAGACGAAGCCACACGCCAGGCGAGCATCTGGTCGCTTTCGCAAATCGGCGGGGAAGGGGTGCGAGAGGTGCTGCAACAATTGTACGAGGAAGCAGACAACGATCAGGATGCAGCCTTCCTCGAATCGGCTCTGGACAACCTGGCATTCAATGAAGGGATCCAGATGATGCCGTTGTTCGATTTTCCCGAAGCGGAGGGCGACGGCAATTGGTATGAGGAATTCGACGAGGATTGGGACGACCTGATCGAAGACGAAGATGACGAAGAAGAGGATCAGGCCTTTTGAGCGAATTGCTCGCTTTGTTTTTGAATAATCTACTGCCCGTCTTTCTCATAGCCGGCGCTGGCTATTTGTTGGGGCGCTTTGGCGGGGTAAAGCCGCGCCCATTTTCTCAGGTGGTGTTCTACGTCTTCACCCCTTGTCTGCTTTTCTCGTTGCTCACTCAAAATCAAGTCAGCAGCGGCGAGATATTGCGTGTCATCTCCCTGGCTGCGGTTACCACCCTGCTCCTGGGCGGGTTAACCTGGATCATTGCCCGCGCCTTGCGCATTCAGCGCAATGTGCTTTCCGGCGTGTTGCTGGCCAGCATGTTCATGAACGCAGGGAATTTCGGTCTGCCGGTGGTTTATTTTGCCTTTGGCTCGTTGGCGTTGGGTTACGCCAGCCTGTACTTTGTCTCCACTACCATACTCACGTACACGCTCGGAGGGGTGATCGCTTCGATGGGTTCGCAGAGCTTCCTACGGGCGACGATGAACCTGGTTCGCGTCCCTGCTCTGTATGGCTTGATTCTTGCAATGCTTTTCATTGCCACGGGTTGGCAAATCCCGGCGCCGCTGGAACGATCTGTCAAGCTGTTAGCCGACGCGACCATTCCGAGTATGTTGATCTTACTGGGGTTGCAGTTGCAGACAGCCGCTTGGTCGAACCACCCTGTACCCATGACGCTGGCGAGCGGGATGCGCCTCTTAGCAGGGCCGTTGCTGACCCTCGCCCTGCTGCCGCTCTTTGGTTTGAACGGCGTGGCGCGCCAGGCGATTGTGCTGGAGGCCGCCATGCCTGCCGCGGTGTCCACCACGCTGCTGGCCACCGAGTATAATGCTGAGCCGCCGTTCGTATCTGCGGTGGTATTTGTGACCACGATTTTGACGCCTCTCACTCTCACTCCTTTGCTGGCTTATTTAGGCGCTTGATATGCGTCGCCGAGCAACGTTCTCTCTTTTGATCAACTTTGTTCTAGCAATCTGGACGGTTTATCCGGCGCGCGCCCAGGCTCAATTTGTCGAATCCTGGGCGGATTATCGCTTTGGTGAACGGATCACCTTCTACGCCAAAGTGCGATCGTCTGCCTTCATTGATACAGCGCATGTTTTTTTTCAGGCGCACGCCGATACACGCACCGTGGTGGGCGAGGCGCAAATCCAGGCGCAGGAAGAGGGCCTTTATCTGCTCAGTTACACCCATCTGCTGGCAGATTATCATCTGCGCGCCTTTTCGCAGGTGGATTTCCGTTGGGAGGTCGTCATTTCGAATGGCGAAAAGGTGAACAGCCCGGCGTATGAGTTTTTCTACGAAGATAACCGCTATGAATGGAACTCTTTGGAAGAAAACCCATTCCGCGTGCATTGGTTCGAGGGTGACGTTCCATACGCCCAAAGCATCATTGACGCTGCCGAAAAAGGATTCTTCCAGGCGCAAACATTGCTGCCCATCCCGAAACCGCAATTTATGGAGATTTATATCTATCCGGATTCTAACTCGCTGCAGGCTGCACTTCAGCCGGGCAGCCGCGATTGGGTGGCAGGACACGCTGAACCGGATCTGGGGGTGATCGTCGCTGCGCTGCCCTCCGGCCCCGACCAGGTGATATTGATCCAGCAGCGCATTCCGCATGAGCTGATGCATATCTTGCTTTATCAATACATGGGCAGCGGCTATGATAACCTTCCTGTATGGCTCAGCGAAGGGCTGGCCTCGCTGACTGAACTCTATCCTAACGCGGATTACGATCTGTTACTAAAAGATGCGGTCGAAAGAAAGGCGCTCATCCCCATGGCTGCGCTGTGTCAGACTTTTCCGCGCGACGCCTCGAATGCGCTGTTGGCTTATGCGCAGGCTACATCCTTCACCCGTTACCTGCATGGCGTTTATGGCGTCAGCGGTATGCAGGACCTCGTCGCCGCCTATGCCAACGGACTGAGCTGCGAACGCGGTGTACAAAAAGCGTTGGGTCGCAGTCTGTCTCAACTGGAGCGCAACTGGCGCAGCGAAGCCCTGGCGGAGGATATGACCGCTGCAGCTTT
>DYGV01000150.1 GCA_020724505.1 Anaerolinea thermophila | reverse complement strand
CGTCGTATAATCCATCTCATCATCAGCGCGGTGACGATGAAAATCGCCAGGACGATACCCGCCAGGGCGTTAATGATAGCTTGAATACGTCGTTGTGTCTGCGCACCAGCCTCCTGGGCGCGATGTACGCTTAACTCTTCAAAATTATGCAATTCATCGAGCAACGGCGTTTGATAATCTTCCACCAGCAAATTCAGTTCCTGAGCGATTCTTTCACCGGGAAGTTCCCCAAGGTTTAATTTGTTTAGGATGCGATTCGCCTGGGCGTTGAAGGCTATCAAGTCGTCATGGATGATTTTTAGCTGTTCTACCTCATCGCTGTTTTGGGTGTGGGCTTTTGAGATCGCTTGATGAATTAGCCGATCTAGAAAAGCGCCTTGTTCATTAATCTGTTGCCCAAGAGCCAGGCGCTGGTCAGGCTGGTTAATGTAGCGTTGCACTAGGCTAGTGAGCGCTAGCGATTCGGAGCGGATGCGTGCGCTCAACGAGGCGAGTTCGAAGCGGGCATTGGCTTGCGCCTGCGATTGCTCGATTTGTCTCATCGTCCACATAGCGGAAAACGACAACAATGTGACGGTAAGCGCCAGCATGACAATAAAAATAAAGATAAGGCGAGTCAAAGGACTTTTGGACTGGAACATTCGTGGTCGCCTTGTGTAACAGGTTTTGATGATTATAACCGCTCGGTTTCCAATCCGATATATATTTCGCTCAGGCAAAGAAGGTAAAATATAAACTTGATGTCCTAGGCATTGCCATCAATGCAGGGAAAAGGAGGTGGCTCAGATGAACGTCTTGGAAGCTATCCGCGCCAAACGCGCGGTACGTCAATTTCAAGAGAGAGCATTGCCCGATGATGTTGTGAGAGCTATTCTCAACGCTGGGCGGCGGGCGCAGTCATCTAAAAACACTCAGCCGTGGCATTTTATTGCTATCCGCGATAAGGCGATTCTGAGGCAGCTCTCCGAGTGCGGCGAGTGGGCAGGACATCTGGCTGGGGCGGCGTTGGGCGTAGCGTTGATTTCGCCCGACCCGAAGGAAAAGTTCCAGACCATGTTCGACCTGGGCCAGGCGGCGGCGTATATGCAATTAGCAGCCTGGGAGTTGGGCGTCGGTTCTTGTTTGGCTTCGATTTATCAACCAGAGCGGGTGAGGGAAATTTTGGGTTTCCCAGAAGATTTGCATTTGCGCATCGCCATATCGTTCGGTTATCCGCTTAACGAAGAATATTTCTCCGCTCCACCAAGGAAGGGCGGGCGTAAACCGATCGAAGAAATTGTTCATTGGGATCATTGGTAAGTTTGGATGAAAATTTTCTACTCCGACCATCTTCGCGTCCCATTGCCTGAAGGGCATCGTTTTCCGATGCCCAAATACAATTTGCTCCATCAGCGCGTGATCGAAGCGCGGTTGCCGGGAGTTGAGTTGCTGCCCTCCGAGCCGGCGACGGATGAGCAACTCGCTTTGGTTCATGAGCCGGAATATTTGCGAAAGGTGCTTGAGGGTGGATTGAGCGAGAAAGAAGAGCGCCGAATGGGTTTCCCATGGACGCGTGAACTGGTTATCCGCTCACGCTACTCCGTGGGAGGCACGATTAACGCCTGCCGCGCTGCCCTGTCGGAAGGCATTGCCGCGAATCTGGCGGGTGGCACTCACCATGCCTACGCTGACCATGGCGAGGGGTACTGCGTGTTCAATGACGTAGCCGTGGCTGCACGGGTTATGCAGGCGGAAGGGCGTCTCCAACGTGTCGTTATTTTAGATTTAGATGTGCATCAGGGGAATGGCACTGCTTCGATTTTTCGCCAAGACGCCACGGTATTCACTTTTTCCGTGCATGGGGAAAAGAACTTTCCTTTTCATAAAGAGCAGAGCGATTTGGATATTGCTCTTCCAGACGAGAGCAGCGACGATGAATTCCTTTCGGCTGTGCGTTGGGGAGCGAAACATGCTCTGCAAAAATCGCGAGCCGAGCTGGCGATCTATATTGCCGGCGCCGACCCATATGAAGATGACCGCCTGGGGCGCTTGAAAATCAGCAAAGCCGGCTTGATGGAGCGCGACCGCCTGGTATTGGATTTATGTTGTCAGGCAGGCGTACCGGCTGCAATTGTGATGGGAGGCGGTTACGCCCGACGGATCGAAGATGTGGTTGAAATTCACCTGACAACGTTTCGGATCGCTGCACAATACGCTGCTCGAGCGGCGTCTTGCATGACGTATTGATCGGCAACTTTTTACGGAGAGTTTCGTAGACAAAGATAGTAAGGTCACGAACTTAGAATCGAGGAGGTTAGCATGTCTGAAACAGGTAAGGCTTTGCGTCGTTCACGCCATGATCGTGTGCTGGCAGGCGTTTGTGGCGGTCTGGGCGAGTTCTTTGGCATCAGCCCGATCTGGTTTCGCCTGGCGATGTTGCTGGCGTTGTTGCCAGGAGGGGTTCCTGGGCTATTGATTTATCTCATCCTTTGGATCGTTATCCCGCCAGAGAGATCGTAAGTTCACCCACAAGAAAGCGCCGACGCACCACTACGGCGCTTTTTGCGTTCAATACCTGGTTTTCAACGACGATAACTTTGCGCCAAAGCAATGCGCTTGCTCAAGGCAGGATGAGAATACAGTAAAAACTCCTCCCAGGCGGGTGGATCAGCGTCGGCCAGATTTTGGTTCGCCAGACGGATGAAGGCGGAGGCAAAAGCTGCCCCATTTCCGGTAAGACGTAGCGCATACTCATCGGCGCGGTGTTCCCGCCAGCGAGAGTACGCATTGAGCAACGGCATTGTTATCAGCCCGAATGCTCCCAGAGTCAGCCCAAGCAAGGGCAGGGCCGCAACATCCGCCGCCCCTGCAAATCCGAAATATGCGATTCCCCAATCCAAGCCGAGAGATGCCAGGTAAAGGCCAGCCAGGGTGATGATTGTTTCGACGGCAATTCCCCAGGGGATGTCATGGTACACATGGTGAGCCAATTCATGGGCTAAAACGGTTTCTATCTCTTCCTCGGTAAATTCTTGGATCAGCGTATCGCCCAGGATGATGCGACGAGTATTGCCCAAACCTACCAGCGCAGCGTTGGCGGCGCTGGTGCGGCGGCTCATATCGAAAGTATATACGCCGCGCACGTGGGTGTTGGCTTGCTCTGCCAGTTTGATCAGGCGCGTTTTCAGCCCGGCGTGCTCTTCATCGAGGGGTTTGAACTTATAGAAAATTGGAAAAAGCAGCACGGGCGCCAAATTCGCCAGGATCACATTAAACGCCAACAGAACGCCGGCGGCCCACGCCCACCAGGTGTCCGGCGCGCTGCGCAAGATGAGGTAGATCACCTCCAGCAACAGCAACCCCAGCGCGCCGCCTACAAACGCCATTTTTAGCTGATCGCCAATCCAGCCCTTCAGGCTTTGGTGGGAGAGGCCAAAACGGTGGGGCAACACAAAACCTTCGTAATAGGACAAGGGTAGGTTGAACAGGGCGTAGAGACCGCCAAATATTATTCCATAAGCGGCGACGACCAGCCACTCATTGCCCAAGCGGTTCTGGAGCGCGTCGCGCAGCATTTCCGACCAACCTGATAATAACCAGGCAAACAGGTAGAGCGCGCCGAGAGCGAGGTCAACCAGCATCAACCGCCGTTGGATGCGCGCATATCGCTTTGCTTGCTCCTGACGCTGAGGATCGAGTTCCAATGTCATAGAATAATTTTACCCGGGTTAAGATCAATAAATCTGTAAGGCTCGCATGGTTGGGACTAATGGGTGATTGCCAGATCAGACAAAATTGTAATAGATTAACCAATGAATTTTCGATATGCCGTGGTTTGGTATGGTGAAATTCGAATGATGCAGAGCGAGTATAAAGCGACTAGGAAAGCAATGTGGTTGGCGATATGGCTGATCCTCACAGGGTTGATCGGCTTTTCACCTGCTGGCGCGCAGTCGCCTGAGAATCGAACGCTTTGGCTACCATTGGTGCTCTCTTCACGGGCCGCAGCCAATCCGATCCATCAGGGTATTGCCACCTATTATGACGCAGATGGGACAGGCTCTTGCATGTTCGATCCATCGCCGCAGGACTTGAACGTGGCTGCAATCAATGAAGTGGAGTTTGGGCAGTCCGATTATTGCGGGGCGTTCGTGACCGTGACCGGCCCAAAAGGGACGGTTGTCGTGCGAATTGTGGACATGTGTCCCGGATGTCGGGCAGGTCACCTGGATTTGAGTAGAGAGGCTTTTGCGCGGATCGCTGACCTGCCAGAGGGAAGGGTTCCTATCACTTGGCAGGTGATCAGCCCGGAAATCAACGGGCCGATCGCTTATCACTTTAAGGACGGCAGCAACCAATGGTGGACAGCAGTGCAGATCCGCAATCACCGCAACCCGATTGCAAAGCTGGAATATCTCAACGAGCAAGGTCAGTGGATCTCAGTGCCGCGCAGTGATTACAATTACTTTATCCAAACGCACCCGGGGATGGGGGTGGGACCTTACTCCTTCCGAGTGACGGATTGGTATGGCAATGTGCTGGTGGATCATGGCATTCCCCATATCGAGGATGGTACAGTGAACGGTGCAGCTCAGTTCCCGCCAGGACCTTAAAGCGATTCAGTTGAAAAATAGGCAACCTCACTCAAAACGCAGCAACATCAGCACGTCTTGTAAGGCGGCGGTAAACACCTCGTGCATGACAGCCTCCGGCGCGACATAGGCGCCGCCGAAGGAGCCATCGCCGTATATCTTCCGCGCCTCCTGTGCACCAAGCAGGCCAGGGACGCGCGGCGGAGGCTTCTCTCCGTCTGGCAATTCAGCCACCTGTGTGAAATTGAAGGCTTCCAACCAGTTGGCGTGATTGGGCTTCATGCCATATTGCTGGGCAATCTCCTGCACCGAGTGAGAAGTCCACCAGGCGTACCAGGCTAGTTGTAGGTGGGGCAGTTGGTTGGCGATTTCATACAACCGTCCACGAGCCCCGTCGTTGCCGCCGTGCCCGTTGAGCAGCAAGATACGGTGGAAACCATGTTGGTAGGCAGAGCGAATCAAATCCTCAACCAAATCCAGCAAGGTGTTGAGGCGCAGGCTGAGCGTGCCTGGGTAAGCCAGAAAATATGGCGAGCTACCGAAGTTGAGCGGCGGAGCGACCAGCACGCCAGTTTGTTCACTGGCCGCATCCGCCAGCGCTAAAGGGATCTTCACATCGGTCAAAAGGCTCAAATAACCATGCTGCTCGCAAGAGCCCAACACGATCATCAGACGATCATCCGTCTGAAGATAACGCTCAACGTCCATCCAATTCAGATCTTCCAGGCGCATGAGCTAGGATCCCGTCACTCAAATTACGATGTTGACCAATTTGCCCGGCACCAGGATCACCTTTTTGGGCTCTCGCCCTTCAAGGTATTTCGAAATTGTGGGGCTGGTCAGGGCAAACGTTCGCGCTTGATCTTCGGTGATGTCCACAGGAACCTGGAGACGGTCGCGCACCTTGCCGTTGATTTGCAACACCAGGGTTATTTCTTCTTCGGCGGCGGCTGCCTCGTCCACTACCGGCCAGGATTGTTGATGGATGGAATAGGGCTTGCCTAGGCGATACCATAACTCCTCGGCAATGTGCGGCGTGGCCGGAGCCATCATGCGCAGATATAGATCCTGCGCCTCAGCCCATTCCGGTGTACCGACTGCGCCATGTTCGCGGGCTTTATACAATTCATTCAACAGTTCCATCAGACTGGAGATGGTAGTGTTGAACTCGAAGTTTTCGAAATCGTGAGTCATGCGGCGCAGCGTCTGGTGCACCTTACGCCGCAGGTTACGCAGCGTTTGCGGGTCGGGTTCGCCCGGCGTAGCCGGCTCGGTGAACAGCGCCCAAACGCGGCGTAGCCAGCGCGCCACGCCTTCAATGCCGCCGCTGTTCCAGGGAGCGCCCATATCCCAGCGGGCAAAGAACATCAGGTATGCTCGCACCGCATCCGCGCCGTACATTCGAACCAGGTCATCCGGGGCGATCACGTTGCCGCGGCTCTTGGACATCTTCTCAGAATCCTCGCCCAGGATGATGCCCTGATTGCGCAATTGCAGCATAGGTTCCGGGCCTTTCATGATGCCCATGTCCCGACCGGCTTTGTGGAAGAAGCGCGTATAGATCAGGTGCATCGTAGCGTGCTCAATGCCGCCGGTATAGGTATCTACTGGCATCCAGTAATCATATTCTTTTGGGTCAAACGGCCCTTGGTCATAATCCGGCGACAGATAGCGCAGGTGATACCAGGAGGAGCACATGAAGGTGTCCATGGTATCTGTTTCTCGTTCGGCCGGCCCGCCGCATTGGGGACAAACGGTATGTTTCCAGGTGGGGTGCAGTTTTAAGGGGCTTTCGCCGGTTGGACGCCACTCTACATCGTCGGGCAGCAGAACAGGCAGTTGATCTTCTGGCACTGTCACCGCGCCATGCACCGGACAATAGATGATGGGGATCGGCGCGCCCCAATAGCGCTGGCGTGAGATCAGCCAATCCCGCAAGCGATAATTGACTGCGCCTTTGCCAATGCCTTTTTCTTCCAACCATTGGATCACTCGGCTCTTGGCGATATCGCCGGGTGTTCCGCTGAAAGGCCCCGAATTCACCATCTTTCCATAGCTATCGTGGTACAGCACGTCGTGATAATACTGGCGCTCCCAGAGCATTTCCATCAAGGAGCGGTTCTCTGCGATAGGCGGATACAGAGCAGCTAGCCGCTTCAGGATACGCTGCTCGCTTTCGACGGAATCCCATTCCATCACGCCATCGTGGAAGATGAACAGCCAGCGCGTGCCGACAACTTCCACCCAACCGTTAGGGGAGACAAAGCCGCGCGCCAATTCGATGTACTCATCTACCTTGTCGGTCGGCACGGTGATGAAAACGCGGCTGTCATGTTGTTCGTGGGGAAAGCCATGGGCACGCAGCGCGTCGTCAAAACCGTCCTTCATGCGATCCAGCTTGACCGATGACTTGGTCAGCCCGTCGGGGCGCTCAATCACGGGCAAGATGGGCAATCCAAATTTCAGGGCAAATTGAAAGTCGCGCTCATCATGCGCCGGAACCGCCATGATGGCGCCAGTGCCATACGTCATCAGCACATAATCGGCGATCCAGATGGGGATGCGTTTACCATTGACCGGATTAATGGCATAACCGCCAGTGAACACGCCGGTCTTTTCTTTATCCGCCGCCTCGCGTTGGATATCGGATTGTCGCTCGGTTTGCTGGATGTAGGCTTCAACTTCCGCTCGTCGCTCTGGCGTAGTCACTTTCTGCACCAGCGGATGCTCCGGCGCCAGCACCATGAAAGTCGCACCCCACAGGGTGTCTGGCCGGGTGGTGAAAATCTCCAGTGGATCTTCCTGTTCGGTGTGAAAAATGACTGAAGCGCCTTCTGAACGTCCAATCCAGTTGGTTTGCAGTGTGCGCACACGCTCGGGCCAATCAATATGCGAAAAGTCGAGCAGTTCTTCGGCGTAAGCCGTAGTGCGGAAGAACCATTGCTCCAGGTTCTTTTTAATGACCGGCGTGCCGCAGCGCTCGCAATGGCGATCTTCGCCCCACACTTGCTCACGCGCCAGCGTGGTGTTGCAGTTGGGGCACCAGTCCACCGGCGCCATCTTGCGATAAGCCAGCCCGTGCTGATACAGCTTGATGAAAAACCATTGCGTCCAGCGATAGTACTTGGGATCGGAAGAGATGGCTTCGCGCCGCCAATCGAACATGGCGCCCATCCTCTTGAGTTGTTGGCGCATACGATCAATGTTGGCGTAGGTCCACACCTTTGGGTGGATGCCATGCTTGATAGCTGCGTTTTCAGCGGGTAAACCGAAAGCATCGAACCCCATGGGGAACAACACATTGTAGCCACACATGCGTTTGAAACGCGCGCGTGCATCCGAAGGGGTCATGGCGTACCAGTGGCCGATATGCAGATCTCCGGATGGATAGGGCAGCATGGTGAGGGCGTAGTGTTTTGGTCGCGAGGGATCAATATCTGAATGGTATAAACCATCGGCTTCCCAACGCTTCTGCCATCGGGGTTCAATCTCTGCGGGATTGTAGGCTATAGATGATTCAGGCATTCTCTTTCTCCTGTAAAATGATTGCACGGCGGGATAGAAAGACGGCGATCCGTACATGCAATGCTGGATTGGCTTCCATTAGTTTGTCATTCATCATGATTGCTTCCGTGCGATTATATCCAATTTCGTTGTTTCGTACACAAAAAGGCGTGGACTTCCTCGCAGCCCACGCCTTTTGCTCCTGGTTTTAAGACTTTGCTTAATTGATGATGATCTGAACTTCGAAGGTCTCCGCAGGCGGGGTCTGCGCCTCAAAAGGGCGGTGATAGACCAGCTTAAGGGCGCCTTGACCGCCCTGGCCAGCCTGGAAGGTAAGGGTAAGTTTGCCGCCCGCGCCTACAGCGTCCGAATCGGCCTTGAACTCCCATTCGCCGACCTGGGTAACCGGCGCGTTGCTATCCGCGGCGACTTCCCACACGTAGCCGGTGGTTGGGTTGCCATCCAGCGTCACTTTGAATGTTTCGCCGGCTTTGAGATTCACGGTCTTGCCTGCATCCTGGGCGGTTAGCGTTCTGGTACCTGCCGCGGCGCAGCCAGCTATGACCCAAGCCAGTAATGAGATGAAGAGAATTTTCTTAATCATTAAAATCTATTATATCACGGCGCAGATGGCGCAAGTGTGCCTTCATCCACTGATCCGCCGCCTTCCCCCGCGCCCAGCGCGCCAGCGCCCGCGACACCCATCGGGTAATAAAAGATTGGCGCTGGGCCAAACCACCAGCCAGTGAAGGCTTTTACCGGTCGGCCAGGGCGAGCGATGTAACCGCCGGGCATCCACCACCAGCCGCGCTGGCCTGGATAGTATTGCGCGTTTCCTGGCTGACCAGCCTGGACATCTGTGCGCACCTGGAATGATGCATTGTCTTTCATGATTGTCCTCCGATCTTTACTCTTGTTTTGCTCAATTTTCAGGGCGAATCACAGATTTTGCGTCTGGATTGCGCCAACTTAATTGTACAACCCCTTTCTTGCTTGTTGACAATAATAATTTAAAATTACGTCATTTGCCCTAATAATTATGCAAGTTCAGTTTTCTTCCCAATTTTCAGCATTCGATTCCTCCCTCAACCCAGGAACAAGCGCATGGCAAAAGTGTGACCATGCTCTAACTCCAACAAGCCTCGCCAGCGGCCGCGTAAGTCTTTTTGCCCCAGTTCAACATGCGCCGGGCATGTACATTGCGAGTCGTGTGGGTTTGGACAGGAACGAATTGCCGCTGCAACTGAATCAACCGCATCGGGACTGACCCAATAGCCAATATGGTTCCAGGTTTCCGATTCGGGGCAATCGCCGCGCCCTTCCGAATACACCGCCAACCCACGAAACGTACAGGCTTTACAAACAACGACTTGCAGGCATAATTCCTGCGCATCCCGATCTGGCGGCAGCTCAATTGAACCTTCAATCTCCAAACCATCTCGCGTGGCGCACTGTGGACAACGAAATGACATCCAGTGATCCTTTCCCCATCAAAAAATAAAATCCCCCGTCCCGATTAGAAACGGAGGAAGCACTGAGGGTTATGAAACAACTTGCTTTATGAGCAGGATAACACCCTCTGGAAGAAAAAGGTGGACCCAGTGGGATTCGAACCCACGGCCTTCTCAATGCCATTGAGACGCGCTCCCAACTGCGCTATGGGCCCAAGAACTAGCTTGCACGACGGACACGTATTTTACCTGGATTGAGGCGTTCCGTCAATTGTCTGAAATTCAAAAATCGGCGTCAGTGGACCTGAGGGGATTCGAACCCCTGACCTCCTCAGTGCGATTGAGGCGCGCTCCCAACTGCGCTACAGGCCCTAGAGCGAAGGAATTGTATCCGAGAGAAGGCGGGCTGTCAAGAACGAAACGACATCGGGCATGTGGCGTCAATCTACATGATGTCTAAATCCAATCTTCATAATTTCCTAACAGGATGCCTTTATGCTATAAGGCATGGATTGAATTCTTCGCAGTCGTTGGCTGTAAGCAAAATTTTCAGGAGGCAGTTGTCATGCTGCGTAAAAAAATGTTTTGGGCGTTTCTCGTTATGCTATTGATATTGGCTGGTGGCGCTTACGCCTATTATGGCAGCCGAATTGCCGCTGCTGGCGCAGCGCAAACCACCGAAGCGACGATGCAAACCGCTGTGGCACGGTTGGGCGACC
>DYGV01000149.1:1745-10289 GCA_020724505.1 Anaerolinea thermophila | reverse complement strand
CAGACCAGAACATATCCGCATTCAAAAAGAGGAAACAGAAAATTCATTGGCAGGGGTGGTGCAGAGTTGTTTGTTTCGTGGTGAGGCGTTGGAATTGCAGGTGCGGCTTGGTAATGTGACGACGCGTGCGTGCCTGCCGATGCTGTTTGCCCATGGCGAGCGTGTGTTTGTGCAATTGCCTGCCGAGCATTTGTTTGAGGTGGCGCAGTGAAGTTGCGGGTGTTTATAATGATGTGATGATACCTTGGGTTGGATAATGTATTGGGAATATAATTCAGCCCGCCAGGATATTGCATGAATATTCCCTTCTCACTTATTATAAAATTATTCTTTTTCGGATTTTCCCTCTGGCTTGGGGCGTATCTGCTTGCGCGAAGGTCAGAGAAAAACACGGTGTGCTTAACAGGCTGGGGGCTGGTGACTTATTCGCTTGTCCTAGTCGTTGAGATTCTGTTTGGAGAGATCATCCCCGTACTGGTGTTGCTCCCCGCACTGCTCTGGACGGGTGCAGCATTGCATCTACTCCCTGATGAAAATGTTGGGCACACATATGCGATTCGCGTTTGGATGTTTTCTTTTATCCCGATCTTGATTCTTGCGCTGGTGACCCCGTGGGTTTCCATTCTGGTTGTTGTTTCACTGCTGGTTTGCGCAGTGCTGGTTGTGCGATCTGCGGCGTCATCGTATTTCAGAAACACCTATGCGGTCATCGGTGTGATCGCGCTATTCTTTGGGCTTAGCACGGGGGTACTGATTCTGCCTGTTGAATTTGTTTCCAGTTTTTGGGGAATTGTCCTGCTCGGTTTTGACCTGCTTTTGTTGGGCGGCGCTGTCACGGTTTGGGATGCCTTCGACGAAGGTGAAAGTATCCGCTTGCATTTGTTGCGTTCCTTTGTTTCCGCCTTTTATTATGCAGGTGCGCTTGCCGTTGTGGTTGTGATCGTTTCTGTCATTGAAGGCGATTTCGGTTTTGGAAAACTTTTGCTGCTCGTCAGTCTGGTCTCGTTTGGGATTCTGACACAGACCTTTGAACGCTCTATTCAAAAAATTCTGGATGTTGTCACCTTCCCGAAATCATCCACACTGGGAGCGGATCGCAACCTACTGACCGATTCAGCGGATGCGCTTCCGCTTCTTTCCACCCTCGACCTGTTTTCTGTTTCTGACGCTGAATTCGCCCGCCTGACGCGACGCGCGCTCAGTCATTTGGGTGACCTGCCGCGACTCTCGACCAGTCCGTTGGTGAATTTGCCTCAGGTGCAGAGTCAAAATCCGCTGGAGCGGGCACATGCGTTGAAGTCCCTGCTGGTGGCGAGTGTTTCAAAACTCAAGCCAAGAGGCGTTGCATCCTTTGGCACAAGCGACGCATGGCGGTATTACAACGCGGTCTATTATCCCTATGTGCTGGGACTCAAACCATACACTCGCCGTGCCGATCTGGCTTTGCAGGATGAATCCACCCGTATTGTTTTGGAATGGTTCCAAACCTCCGTCCCCGAACGGACATTGCACAACTGGCAGAACACCGCCGCAAAATTGATTGCAGAGGATATAAAAAGGTCGCTCACAACGACTTAACTGGCAGTAAATGGCAGTCTTTTTCGTGGACTTGGCAGTGAGTAAACTCCTAAAATGGGGAAAAAAGGAGAAACAACATGAATACAAAAAATAATCTGAACTTTTGGTGGCGCTGGCTGGTTGCTGCGGATATTGGTGTCATACTCTTTGGCTTGACATTGGTTCTCTTTCCGAGCCTTGCCCGCCAGGCATTCAGCCTGATGGTATTTTCTGACCCATCGGCGATCGATGCTTTTCCGTCTGAAGCAGCGAACTACATTACGCTCTCTCACGGCGTGATGGGGTCGGTCATGTTCGGCTGGGGAATAGCAATGATGTTCACGCTCTTCAGTCAATTTCGAGAAGGTGTGCGCACTGGTTGGTTGAACCTTGCCGTATCCGTTGGGCTTTGGTACCTGCCCGATACCTATCTCTCATTGCAGACGGGGTTTTGGCAGAACGCGATCCTCAACACGGTTTTTGTCATTTTGTTTGCCATTCCGCTTGCGGCAACGTATCGCATGTTTCAAACCAGGTAGGACGAAATTAAAGGAGAATACTGCTGATGAACAATCAACTCAACCTTAGCAGGATATTACTTGCCAATGGCGTTTTCTGTTCCACCAGTGGACTCATCTTCACCCTTGCTGCAAATCCGCTGGCAGGTTTTCTCAATACCCTGCCGCTGGTGATGACCATTTTAGGTATTGGGTTGCTGCTCTATGGCATGTTTATAATGTACATGTCCATGCGCTCTGCTATTACCAGAGACTTCACTCTGTTTACCGTGCTTGCAGACTCGGCTTGGGTGGTGTTTAGCGTTTTGCTGCTCATTCTGCCTATGTTCAACTTTGCAGCGGATGCAAAATGGGCAATTGGAGTTGTCGCTGTGGTTGTGGATGTATTCGCCACCCTGCAATTTATGGAGTGGAGGAAGATGTAGGTGAAAAAGATAAGGCGTGGAAAGTGCAGCGAACAGGAGCACTTTCCACGTTTTTATTTTTTCTTGAATCTTTCAACTACCTTAAATTTTGATAAATTATGCTGTGCTTTTAACCCTGCGATCGCCTATCAAAATTTTCATTGATGATTTGAATTTACCGGGAAAGTAAGTGCTCCAGTATAAAGTGGGCAATTATGCTGAAGTGGTCTGTTCTCTTGTTAAAAAATCCGGAGTTTCTTTGTTACCAAATTCAATCTGGATCGGCAGTCTCTAACTTTTTTGTGATCATCAGCAGGATCACAGATACCCCGATCAAAACCACCGAGAGCGCCAGCGCCACCCCCAGATTACGTTCAAAACCAATGTAAATGGCAATGGGCATGGTGCGGGTCACGCCTTCAAGATTGCCTGCAAACAGGATGGTGGCGCCGAACTCACCCAATGCGCGTGTCCACGTCAGGATCGCACCACTGGCAAGCGCTCGCATGGATAGGGGGATCATGATCTCATAGAACAATTGCAAATGGTTTGCGCCTTCCACATGGGCTGCCTCTTCCAGCTGCTTATCCACATGCTCGAAACCAATGCGCGCCGAACGGACGTATAGCGGACCTGCCACAAATATCTGTGCGAAGATAACTGCAGCGGTAGTAAAAGGCAGGTTGATGCCCAAATCTCCCAGGAAGGCGCCAAACAGACCGCGTCGCCCAAACGCCACCAGCAGGGCGAGCCCTGCCACGGAAGGTGGGAGAACTACGGGCAGGTCAAGAAATAACTCGACCCAGGCTTTATGTTTGAATTTCCAGCGCGCCAACAAATACGCCAGCGGCGTTCCAAACACAAAAGTTACCATGGTTGTGATCGAACTGGTGACAAGGCTGAGGGTGAGTGCTTGAAACGCCTGCGGTGAAAGAGCATTTTCGAAGAAATCAGGCGTGAATGACCGAAAGATCAACGCCACAAGCGGGATTGCAAAGAAAAGCAGCAAGATGATGCTTGGGAGCAGAAATACCCAAAGTAAATATCCTTTTGGAGCGGCAGGATGGTTGCGGGGATTACGTCTTTTCATAAGTCTTCAGAGAATACAAGTGTACCTTGTACCCGCTGTTAAGGCTTGGAGCCAAATCCCCATTTTGCAAGGATCGCCTGTCCTTCGTCTGAAAGGACGTAGGCAATAAATGATTCTGAAATCTCAGCATTGGCTGATTCAATAAGAGGCGCAATGGGGTATGTTGCGATTACATTCGATTCAATGGGGATCTCTATGGTTTGTAGATCAGGCGCTGCAACCGCATCGGAGTTGTACACAATGCCCGCATCGGCTTCGCCCAACTGGACTTTGGCGACCACCTGTTTGACATTATCTTCATTGGAAACGATATTTGCCAAGACTTTATCCTTGAAGTCGGCACCATAGGCCGCATTCATCAACTCCAATGCCTGACGAGAGTAATTTCCAGCCGGAACCTCCTCGGCAGCGAAGACCAATTTGATTCCAGGCTTTTCCAGATCTTCCAGAGAAGCGATTTCGGCTGGGTTATCTGCCGGGAGAATGACGACCAGTTTATTCGTCAGGAAGAGGCGGGGTGCGTCTTGGGCGATAAAGGTTCCAGCGACGAGAGCATCCATTTCCTTGGTGTTGGCGGAGGCGAAGACATCCACTGGCGCGCCTTCTTCGATCTGCGTGCGCAGTCCCTGAGACCCTGCAAAGTTGAACGTAACGGTAACACCGGGGTTCGCGGCTTCAAACGCGGCGCCGATCTCTGTGAACGCATCGGTGAGGGAGGCTGCGGCAAAGACTGTGAGAGTGACAGGCTCAGGGGTTTTGGTTGGGTATGTGGCAGGCGAGTTGCAGGCGGTAAATAGGGATGTAAATACAAGTGTGAGCAGCAACTTGCGGGAGGTGGAATTGGCGAGAAACATACTCACCAAGTGAGTATATCATGATTCAAATCCACCTTTTGATCAGCTCGCATTTGTTCTCAATGATCTGTGAATTGTTGTTTTACTTTACTTCCGCGTCCGTGCGGCATACCACCCAAGTTTTTCCACGCGATGAACATTAGACTGCGATTTGGGCTTGGTACTCCATATTACACTCCTCGAATTTCCGTCTGACTTTCATCGAGCCATGCAAGCACATCTTTTAATTGTCTTAGGCGCAGGTCGAGACTCATACGGTTATAGACCTGGTCTTTTGGCAATGCCGAAAGGGATTGTTCCAGCCGCTGGATGTGGGTTCTGGCTTCAACACGCTGCTGCTCGAAGGCCAGACCGATCTTTTTTGGAAAATACATTTTGAGGAAATACAGCCGGGTGATGAACTCCATTCGGATGGCGCGTGTACTGCCTCCGCTGGGAGTATTCAACCAATCCAGAAATTTTTTACACCCTTGTTCGGTCATGTGCAACAGCTGACGGGATGGAAGTTTTTCCTGCTGCACTTCTTCGGTGGAAATATCGCCTTGTGCTTCCAGACGTTTCAAAATGGCGTATGCCTGACTTTGGCTCAAATGCCAGACCTGCCCAAGATCTGTAACAACCTTGCGGTGCAGATCGTAACCGTGTCCTGCTTTTTTGTAGAGCAGTCCAAGCAGTGCCATTTCAGGAGAGAGGGTTCCGATGTGATGCAGTTTTTTATCCGTCATAACTCTCCAGACAAGCAGATTAATATGATCAGTATATCGTAAAAAGAGAACCTGCAAAATACAGATCGTGGTTGAAGATTGGGCAGATCAGCCCAGATTTTGGGCGAGATTAATCACTTCATCCAATGTCATTTGGCTTCCCTCTTCATGCGCCTGACGATAAGCGGCATCGCCCAATTTGGTCATGCAGATTGTTTTCATGACATCCAAGTCATTCTGTTCAAGTAGAACATGGGCATTCGCCTCTGTGCGGATATGTTCTGCCCAGCCGATCAGATGGACAGCCTGCTTCACCCTCCCTTTTTCGATGTACACCCCTGCCAGACCTTCCATTGCAAAGACAGCCCCAGCCATGTATCCATCGCTGATGAAATTTTGCGCCGCTTCCAAAAGGATATCTTGCGCTTGTTGGAGTTTACCTGTCCGCAGGGCTACATATCCCTGTCGGGTGCGCAGCCAGTAATATGCCACCCGGTTGGATGTTCCGCGAACCGCTGCCACCGCCTCCTCCAACAAGGCGTTTGCCCGATCCTTATCCCCACGCGAAAGGGCGATCAGGCTTTTGGCAACCTGCGGGTTTTGCCAAATGTCCTTTTGTTGATATGCTTCCCATAAACGGTTGGCTTCACGCAGGTATCTTTCTCCTGTCTCTATTTTTCCATCCACCACCCTGCACAAACCGAGAATTCCAAGCGCATTTACCTGAGCAATGCGATCATTGGTCTTTTGGTATAGCGACAATGCTTTTTCCCAATAGACAGCCGCGCGGTCGGGATATCTTCGATCCCAGCCCAAGTAGTAATTGACATTCGCCTCCCGCCATTCATCTTTCAAGGCACGTGAAAGCACCAGCGCCTGATTTAAGAGTTTATCGGCTTCCGCCGGTTTATCGAGAAATTGTCTTACATTGGCTAGCAGGGTGAGGGCATCCGTTTCGCCATGCCGGTCGCCAAACGAACGAAACAATGCAAGGCTTTCCTCAATGGCAAATTGCGCGTTCGTAAATTGTTGAAGCCAGGTCAGCAACCATCCATAAACGAACAAAGCGCGTGCGCGTTCGTTGGGAAAGTCATTGGATGCAGGGTTCTGAATAAATCTTTCCAACCATTGAATGCCGCCGCGCAGATTGGAAAACTCCCAATACCGCGCCAGTCGGCTTGCCATACTTAAACCCGCCTGCAGATCGGTTAGTTCTGCCCATCGCAAAGCGGATTGAATATTATGACTCTCGATGTCAAGAAGTTCGATCCATTCATTCCCCACGGGACCGCGCAACCCAGCCTCCGCTTTTCCCGAGAGGTCAAGGAAATACCTCAAATGGTGGGCGCGGATTTCCTCCTCCATACCCAAACTACGGGATTTGTCTTGAACAAATTTTCGCACCATTTCATGGAAGTAATACCGCGTCTCCCGCCCCGCTGCCTGATCCACAATAATGAGCGATTTCTTGACCAGGGCATCGGTTAATCCGAGAATATCACCTTGGCAGATGGATTGGGCTGCATCAAACGTCCAGCCGCCGGAAAACACGGAGAGTTGACATATGAACACTCTCTCCGATCCTGAAAGCAAATCCCAACTCCACTCAATGGATGCTTGCAAGGTTTGATGTCGCGGCAGAATCGTCCGCCCATTGTTCGTCAGCAGAGAAAAAGAATTGAGCAACTGTGCGAGGATTTCGTTTACTTGCAGAATGTTCACCCGTGCCGCAGCAAGTTCGATGGCGAGTGGAATACCGTCCAAGTGGCAGCAAATGCGGGCAACGGCTTCGATATTGTCTTTGGTCAGTTGAAACGAGGCGAGCGCAAGTTTGGCACGTTCGGCAAACAGGTTGATCGATTCATAGCTGGTTTTGACGTCGAGCAGGCTAAAGTCCATCCCCGGTTCCGGGATCGGAAGGGATGGCATGGTATAAACCGCCTCACCAGAGATTCCCAACCCCTCTCGGCTGGTGGCTAACACCCTGATGTTTGGGCAATGTCCCAGCAGGGCATTGATAAGTTCTGCACAGGCATCCAATAAATGCTCGCAATTGTCAAAGATAAGCAGGGCATGTTTAGGTTGGAGATGTTCCCTTAATTTACTTAATATCTGAACAAAGTGATTCTCTTTGATGTTGAATACATCGGCGGTTATTTTGGCAACAGCAGACGGATCAGAAAGGGCATCCAACGCAATAAACCAAACACCGTCGGTGAATAGTTCGGTCAGAGAATGCCCGAGTTGTAGTGAAAGGCTTGTCTTGCCGATACCGCCTGCTCCAACAAGCGTTACAAGACGATTTGTCTTGAGCAGATTCTTAATTTCGTTCATCTCCCTCCCGCGTCCGATAAACTTGGATACCGGATGAGAGAGGTTGTGTTTTTTTGCAATCGGCTTTTGTTCCGGCTGTACTTGGAGCAGTTTTGGTTCCCCTTTCCGAATCTTTTTATACAGGTCCCGGGTTTCCGGTTGAGGGTCAAGGTTCAATGCCTGACGCAGGGTCTGCTCAAGGGTTTGGTATTGTTTTAACGCCGCATTTTGTTGACCTGCCTGCAAATATGCATCCATTAACTGGCGATGTGAAGCCTCGTTCAACGGATCGAGCGCGACCAGACGGCTTGCATACGGGATGGCTTGGTCGGGACGCCTGAGCGAACCATAATCAGTAGTGAGGGTGGTGAGTGCGTATGAAAGATTTCGCTTTAAAGATTCTGAAACGGAAAAAGCCCACTCGTTGAAGGGGTGCGCGTCTTTCAGGCTGAACCCGGTCAGGAAGTGGTTACGGTACAGGGTGGCAGATTCAACCAACAGGGCGGTGCGAAGCGAAGGGTCTGCTTCCACGCGGCTCTTTTCGATGAGGGAGTTGAATGTTTCCACATCGAGTTGGATATCCGCCTTGAGGTTTAGACCAATGGTTTCGCGGTCTGTTTCGAGCCAATTTTCGCCCAGGGTGCGTTGAATTTCCCAGAGTGTTTGTCGCAGGTTTTTGAAGGCTTTGGCTTGTTCATAATCTGCCCATAGGAGGGAACTGAGGGATGTCCGCTGGTGTTGTCCCCGCTCGACGGAAAGATATACAAGGAGCGCCACCATTTTGCGGCGGTCCAACGCGATCGGTTGATCGTTTAATTCGACTCTTGGGGTGCCCAGAAAATACAGACTCAATCTTGGGACCATAAAACTCCAATTTTACCAATAAGCAAAATTATATCCTTGAATTGTTCCAAAAACGGAAAAGACGCATTTTGAGACGCTCTACGAGACGCTCACAAGACGCGCCACCCATACAATGAGGTCATCGAAAGGAGTTATTGGTATGAATAAATTCTTACTGGCACTTGCGGAACTTGTTGTTTTTGTTCTTGTTGCCGCTCTTTTGAGCTGGCTGGCTGTTCACCTTTTTCGTGAATGGGCGGC
>DYGV01000149.1:0-1735 GCA_020724505.1 Anaerolinea thermophila | reverse complement strand
CCCCCGCCATTATTGGATAGCCTGCTTTAGCCGGTAGCAGGATGGTCAATTAATACTTTATAGGAGAATTTTAAAATGAGAACATATCGTAACGCATTACCACAACTCAGAGATGGGCTGTTTCTTTCAGACGGCGGGATCGAGACAACCTTGATCTTCCACGATGGCTTGGACTTGCCTGATTTCGCCGCTTTCCATGTACTTAAGACTCCGGCGGGCGAGGCAGCCCTGCGAAAATATTTTCGCGCCTATGTGGATTTGGCAAAGCGCTTTGGTACAGGGCTGGTGTTGGAGAGCGCAACCTGGCGTTCCAGCCCAGATTGGGGCGCACGCATCGGTTATTCACTCGAGGAATTGGATGAAGCGAATCGCAAGGCGATCTGGCTTTTGGAGGAAATTCGCAAGGAATACCAAACCGAACGAACCCCGATCATTGTCAGCGGTTGTGTGGGTCCCCGCGGAGATGGATATGTGCCAGGGGATGTCATGTCTGCAAAAGAGGCGGAGGATTATCATCACCGCCAGATCGAGATTTTTGCGAAATCATCCGCCGATCTCGTGACCGCGATCACCATGAATTATGTCGAGGAAGCCGTTGGCATTGCGCAGGCAGCAAAGAAAACGGGCATCCCTGTGGTTTTGTCTTTTACTGTGGAAACGGATGGAAACCTGCCAACAGGACAAACACTCAAATCCGCCATTCAGCAAGTGGACAAAGAAACCGGCGGCTATCCTGCTTATTACATGATCAATTGCGCGCATCCCACTCATTTTGAGCATGTTGTTTCAGACGGTGGCGACTGGCTTCAGCGCATCCGCGGGATTCGGGCAAATGCTTCGCACATGAGTCATGATGAGTTGAATGAGGCTCCCGAATTGGATGAAGGAAACCCCGTCGAACTTGGGATGCAGTACGCCCGCCTCAAACAACGCATCCCAACTTTAAGTGTAATGGGTGGTTGTTGCGGCACAGATCATCGTCACATTGAGCAGATCGCAACGGCTTGCATTCCGTTGTTCCTGGTTGCGGCTGTATAGCCTTTTCGCGCTCAGTAAAGATGAACAGCCCTCCTGCGAAAGTCCGCATGATTTCATTGCATGGGTTTTGCAGGAGGTCTGAATTGTAAGGACTTTTAATATGAAAATCGATATTCGTCATGCCCAATCGCAGGATTTGGCTGCAATTCATGAAATGTTTGTCAGTTCACATGTCATTAATGGAACCATGCGAATTCCACACCAATCACTGGCTTACGTCGAAAAACGGATTGAACCAAACGACAACGTGATCAAACTTGTCGCCTGTGTCGATAGTGAAGTCGTCGGCTATGCCGAACTCACGACCCATCCCGATGCGCCCCGTCACAGGCATGTGGGGGAGATAAACATCATCATTGTGAATTCGAAATGGCAGGGGAAAGGAGTTGGTGGAGCCTTGTTGCGATCCATGATTGATCTTGCCGAAAACTGGATGCAGATCACGCGATTAAGCCTGGTGGTATGGATTTCGAACGAAAGTGCCATCAATCTGTATCGAAAGTATGGGTTTGATCTTGAAGGAACCATGAAACAATTTGTATTCAAAGAGGGCAGGCATGAAGATGCTCTCTTGATGGCAAGAACAATAAACCCTTTGCTTTCCTGAATAGACCTCTTGGGAAAGTCTCAAAAATTGGAAAGGAACCCGAAGTTCTACTTTCGGAAACTCCACCTGAAGTAGAACTTCAGGATTCAA
>DYGV01000148.1 GCA_020724505.1 Anaerolinea thermophila | reverse complement strand
CGCCACCTCCCACGCTGCCAGCAATTGTGCCGGTAACTACGGTCACTCCTAAAGCTAACGGCGCGGTGATCCACGAGGTAGGTTATGGGCAATCGTTATGGGCGATTGCCATTGCCTATGGAGTGACCAGCGATCAGATCCGTAGTTTAAATGGGATGGCGCCGGGTTCGACAGATATCTATGCCGGGCAAAAGTTGCTTATTATCCCGGCAGGCTCTGTGACTCCGCCGCCTGAGACGCCGACAGCCACGTCCGCGGCTCGATCCAGCAGTACAGCAACAAGTGTTGCTGTTACTCAGGCTAGCAGTACATCTTCCCCTACATTTGTCGGTCAATCGGTTAGCGCTCTTTCGCCAACCGATCCCGATACCCGATCGCCGGCCAGGCTGGGTGGATCGGCGCGTATAGATCCGTTTCTCGCTGGCCTGATTGCCTTATGTCTGGCGGGCCTGATCCTGTTCCTGACTTCAGGGGTGAAAATTCAGCGCAGAAATTAGATTATTCTGCGTTACATGCAGCATGAATGCCGCGATATGGATAGTAACCCGACATTAATGTCGGACGATACAAGCGGCATAAATGCCGCGATACGGAAAGTAACCCGACATTGATGTCGGGCAATACAAGCGGCATGAATGCCGCGATACGGATACAAGCGGCATAAATGCCGCGGTACGGAGAGTAAGCCGACATTTATGTCGGCCGATACATGCGGCATAAATGCCGCGATACGGGGAGCCCCGACATGCTCTGAGTAATGGGGCGCTTTTATTTACCAATCTCCCAAGTCTTCAGCAACGTAACTAAATTTCCATTTATGCCATTCTTCAACGAGCCCTGCTTTAACAGGATTATTCAGGATGTAGCGGATAATATTTTCTAGTTCGTGTGCATCCCGTACGACATGATCATAACTTTCTTGATGCCAGAAAGCGCCGCTTCTACCTAAAGCAAGGTTACAATAACGCGACGTTCTCCCTTTGAGCAAGCGCAAAACGTCTGCTAAGGGATAGTTGCGTGTTGCGCCTGCTTGATTTGATGTCGAAGTCCGAAAGAAACCATGCGTGTCAATCAATAAATGCACATGATTGGGCATGATGCAGAATGCCAACAAACGATAACGATCTCTGTCTAAACGGCAGATCTCTTCTGCGACAATTGCAGCAATTTTTTCTTCCTCCAACCAGCGAGGCCCATGGATGCAACGGTCAAGCCAAGAATCGTAAAGACCAAATTGCTTCTTTTGTATTCGATAGCGTTCTCCCTCTTGCCGAGCAGGTGAGATTAGGGTGTTGATTTTCTGTTCTTCTCGGTGGCGCTCATCTAGTAGTTGTTCAAGTATTGCTCGTGGAAGGGTATCTTGCAGTCGGAATGTGATGAAATATTCTGCATTTGCTGGATGTATATGAGGCAGGTTTCGGCGGTAGAAGTTAGTTGTATCAGACATTGTTGTGTGGAGAGCGGTATAAAAATCGCGATGCGGAAGGTAACCCGACATTAATGTCGGCCAACACAAGCGGCATAAATGCCGCGATACGGAAAGTAAGCCGACATTGATGTCGGCCGGTACAAGCGGCATAAATGCCGCGGTACGGAGAGTAAGCCGACATTTATGTCGGACGATACGGGCGGCATAAATGCCGCGATACGGAAAGTAACCCGACATTGATGTCGGTCAATTCGCGCGGCATAAATGCCGCGATACGGGAGGTGAGCCGACATTGATGTCGGACGATATAGGCGGCATAAATGCCGCGATACGGATACAGGCGGCATGAATGCCGCGATACGAATAGATGGATAGTTCAGCATCATGTCGGGGTTCGCGACTGCCAGGAGACAATTACACCCAGTGCAGCCAGCGCAGTGAGCAACAGCAGAAACAGATCCGCGCGCGGCGAAAGTTCGAACAGCTCGCCGATCCAATTGCCCATGAAATGGAAAAGTATCGCTGTCAACGTAGAGCGATGTGTGGCATTGAATATCCACGTCATCAGGATTGAAGTTGGGAACAAGCCCAGCGTGATCAGCCAGTAGCGCGCGGTGAAAGCCCCTGTGTTTTGCTGGAACGTACCGGCGATGAAATACAGCGGCAGATGCCACAGCGCCCAGAACGCGGCCACCACCAGGCTGGCGCGCAGGGCGTTTTGACCCGAACCGTTCTCTGTTCGTTCTCGCTGCAAGCGGTCGAGGGCATAACCGCGCCAACCGATCTCCTCTGGCAACGGACCGAAAACGAATAAGAAAAGCGCCAATGACAATGCTGCAGGCAGCGCTGCCAGCGGATTTTCTGCCAGGCTGGCGGCGGCTTCTAATCGAGCACCTGCGCCGCCTAGCAGCTGATCGAACCGCGCTGCCAGAGCAGTGAGCGCCGGAACCGTGAATAAAGTGACCATCCACCAAGGCAGGGTAATGCGCCGCACATCAATCAGCCGTTGCCAGAAATCGGCGCGCTCGGCGGTTGTATCCAGTCGCAGCAGGATAAGCGCTGCGGCCAGCGGGCTGACCCCACCCAGATAGTGCAGCGTGGCCACCAGAGGTGTGCGTCCACCGGAAACGCCAATCATTGCCGCAGGAACCCAACATAGCCAGGCCCAGCCCAACGCCAGGACGAAGTATCTGTGGGCTATCGGCAGGTTACTGAATGCGCGTTGGATCATTGGCGTACTTGAGCAACGAAACGATCGGCAGCGCGTCCGCCGATCGTTTCGCTCAAACCAATCATAACCTGGATGGCCGGGTTATCCGCCCAACATCGAGAGAAATTGCTGCGCGCCGGTTTGTCCGGCGGCCATTTGCATCAGCGCCGCTAATTGCTGCTGATCGAACGGCAGCCCAGCCTGCTGCGCCAGGGATGCTAACTGCTCCTGATCTACATTGCCCAGCGCCGACTGCGCCAGACCAAAGAGTTGCTCGGTATCTACGCCGATGTCCTCGCCAGCGCGAAGATTGGTGCGAACGTTCATGAGAGGATCCTCCTGAGAAAAGATGAAAAGAGCCACAATTGATCCAGGTCTTACCAAGTTGTTATCGTTTAATTCTGAACCAATGGTATTTTACCTGTAACTAAACGCGTTGAGAATACGGCTTTTGTCGGAAATAATGTAATTGCTCACCCTGCGCAGGCTGTTGTGGCGCGATATTTATAGCCCTGCCTCCTAAGCTATTGGGATTATTCGGAATAGTGTGATTGATAAACTGTGGGAGGGTTGCCTGAGTAGATTCAGAAATTTTTGATATACTTTTTTCCGATGGATTATACGCTTTATGAGAAATATCTGAAGATCTATGTCCAACAGGCTATCAACGAGAGTGATGGCAGCAATCGCGGCATCGCTGAAGCGCTGGGAAATATACGCGTGGGCGGGCTGTTTACAGCGCATAAAGAGGAAAAGCAACGCGCCCTGCAAGACGCTTTGCACGCCTTCGATATCCACCGCCATTGGCCGCGCGAGATCATCCTCTCGCACCTGGGGGTGAAACTGGAGCAGGAATAGATTGTAACTTACTTGCTGTCAGTTGCTTGACATGAAGGAGTTTTGGGGTATAATTGGTATATACCAAATGCCAATTGTGCGCTTGCAAATGATAATTGGATGGCGAAAACTGCTTCTCTAACCCCTAAAAATGATAAAGCGCCCGAAGCGTTGACACATAACGCTGCGCTTTACCTTCAGGTAGAAGCCACCCTGAAGGAGATGATCGAGGGGTTGTCGTATTCTCCCGGCGACCAGATCCCATCCGAGCGCGAGTTATCTGAACAGCTTGGCGTCAGTCGCATGACCGTGCGTCGGGCGATCGAAAACCTGATCCGCCGCGGCTTGCTAGAGCGGCGTTCTACCAGCGGTACCTTCGTGCGCCAACCGCAAGTTTATCGGCGGGTGGGTAAGGATGTGGCTGTGGGCATCACCCAGTTGTTGCGCGAGGAAGGCGCTGTCGCCGGCTCAAAGCTGCTCAGCTTTGAAACCGTGCTTGCCCCGCTAAAAGTTGCTGAAAAGCTCAAATTGCGTTTGGGAGTTCCGGTGGTAGTGATCCGCCGCCTGCGCACTGCCAACGGCATGCCCTTCTGCGTGGAGACCAGTTACCTCTCTGCGGAGATCGTACCGGGCTTGTGCGCCGAAGACCTGGTGGGCGAGAGCGCTTCTTTGTATCGCATCCTGGCCGAGCGCTATGGCATCCGTCTGTCCCAAAATTATGAGACGCTCGATCTGAGCTATGCCACCCACGAGGAAGCGCAATTGCTTGAATTGAAAGAGGGCGAGCCAGTGTTATTGTTACGCTCGGTGGTGATGGATGATCTTGACCGTCCGATCGAATATCTGAAATCCGTCAATCACCCCAAGCGCGTGATATTCCACACTCGCACCACCTTTTACCCTTAGAAAGAAGTGATATTTTTTTACCCGAATTGGTATATACCAGATACCATTGGAATCGTTCATCTCATTTGAGGAGCATTGTCATGGCAAGTGATATTGATCGAAGCGCCTTTTTACAAAGCCTGGAGCAAGCCCTCCAGGGGAAAGAGAAGGCTTATCAACTGGGCGTGGAGCTGGCGCGTAAAGGCGCTCGGCGCGTCTTTCTGGTCGGCTGCGGAGCGCCAAATCGCGAAATGGGCGCCATCAAATATTGGATGGATCGAGACGCCGTCGCGTTAGAGACGCACCTTTACTTTCCCGCTGAATTTATCTATCAATCTCCCGCCAAGCTAACTGCCGACTCGCTGGTTGTATTGGCTTCGCATTCCGGGACTACGCCGGAAGTTGTAGCGGCGGCTGAAAAGCTGAAAGCCGTTGGTTGCCCGGTGGTGGGCGTCACTCAGTTCGCCGATTCGCCATTGGCGCAAAACGTCACCTACCCGCTGATTTACGGTGAAAGCAAGAATGGTTATCACGCCAAGTTCATCCTGCTGATGGCACTATTGGCTGGCGTGATGAAAGAGGTCGAAAACTGGCCGCTGGCGGAGCCGATCCTGCAAAGCCTGGATCACCTGCCGTCTGCATTGGTGGATGCCATGGAGGCGAACGAAAAACGCGCCACCGAAGACGCACGCCTGTACAAGGACGACGATTTCATGATGATTATGGGCTCTGGGCCGACTTACGCTAATGCCTATGTCTTCGGCATCTGCGTGCTGATGGAGATGCAATGGATGCATACCCACGTTGGCGAGGCGGCTGAGTTCTTTCATGGCCCCTTCGAGGTGCTGGATCAAAACACGCCGGTGATCGTCTTTCTGGGCGAGGACCAGAGTCGTCCCATTGGTGAACGCGTGGTGCGTTTTTGCAAGAAGTTCACCGAACGGCTGATGATTTACGACTCGAAAGATTTTGAGATGAAAGGCATTGCCTCGGAAGTTAGACCCGTTTTCGCGCCCTTCATCCTGGAAGCTGCTATCAGCCGCATGGCGGAACATCTTGCGGTCTGGCACAATCACCCATTGACCACCCGCCGTTATATGTGGAAGTTCGAGTATTGATATGCCTCGATTGATTGGCGTTGGCGATAACACGGTTGACACCTACACACATCTGCGCATGCGCTTCCCTGGGGGTAATGCGCTCAACGTTGCGGTGTTGGCGCAGCGCTATGGCGCTCAGGCAGCCTATCTGGGTTGGCTGGGCAAAGACGAGCGCGGGGAGTTGATCCTGAATGCTTTACGGCAGGAGGGTCTGGATGTCTCTCATTGCCGCGTTGTGGAGGATGCTCCGACGGCTTACTCCGAAGTCATGTTGGTGGATGGCGATCGCGTCTTTGGTAAATCTGATCATGGCGTTTGCAACCTGTTCCACCTTACCGATGAGGATCTGGCGTATATCGCTAACTTTGATCTGGCGCACACCAGCGTTTACAGTCATGTTGAGCCGCAGATAACTGAGTTAAAACGCGCCAGCCGTTTGTTATCGTTTGACTTCTCGCAAAACTTGGATGAGGCGTACTGGCGTCAAACGCTGCCGTATGTGGACATCGCTTTTATCTCGCTAGCGGAAGTTCCTCTGGAAGAACTTGAAAACCGTCTGCGGCAGATGTATGCCTTTGGTCCGCAGCTTATCGTCGCCACACGCGGCGCGCAAGGCGCCTGGTTGTTTGACGGTCGCCAAATTTACCACCAGGGAGTGTTGCCCGTGCAAGTGGCGGACACTTTGGGGACGGGCGACGCCTTTGCCGCCCGCCTGCTGGTGGAATATCTGAAGGGGACACCGCTTTCGGCGGCGATGCGACGGGCTGCGGAATCTGCGGCGCAGAACTGCACCCAATATGGAGCGTTCGGCTATGGGCAGGCTTATTAACCGGTCAATCGAAATGCAATCGTTCGATGAAAGGAGCAAACATCTGGAAAATCGGTCTATTTCCCCTTTCGCCGTCCTATCAATTTTCATGCCGGCAAGGCATGGCAACGTGTAAATCAATTTTTCGGAGGAGGATTCTCATGAATCGCAAATTTTGGACTTTGATCAGCTTGCTTCTGGTCGCTGCGCTGTTGCTGGCAGCCTGTGGCCAGAAACCCAGCGGCGGCGAGAGCGCCGCAACCGGTCCGGTGACCATCCGCTTTTTCCACAAGTGGCCAGAACCGGAGCACATGGAGTTTTATAACTTTGTCATCCAGGAATATGAAAAGACACATCCGAATGTGAAGATCGTCATGGAATCAGTGGCCGATGAGCCATACAAAGACAAGATTCGCGTGCTGATGGCTTCCGGCGAAGTTCCAGACATCTATTTCTCCTGGGCTGGGGAATTTTCCTGGAAGTTTGCCCGCGGCGGGCAGGCGCTGGATCTCACTGACGCAGTGATGAACAGCGATTGGAAGGATAAGATTATCCTCTCCGCGGTGGAGCCATACAAATGGCAAGGGAAGATCTATGGCGTTCCGATGCGCATCAACGCCAAATTCATGGTCTATAACAAAGCCATGTTCGAGCAGTACGGCTTGCAGCCGCCTACCACCTGGGATGAATTCCTGGCGGTTTGTGAAACGCTCAAGCAAAATGGCGTCACCCCCATTGCCTTTGGCGATGAATTCCCTTGGGCTGCCTCGCATTATATCGGCGACTTCAACGCCAAGCTGGTGGACCCCGCAGTGCGCCAGGCGGATTATCTGCTCACCGCCCCCGCCGAACAACTTTTCACCGATCCGGGTTATGTAGAGGCTCTCAGCCGCTTCCAACTGTTAATGGACAAGGGCTATTTCAATGAAGGTCCTAATGGCATCAGCCACTCCGGAGCGCGCTCCAGCTTCATCGCTGGCAAGGCAGGTATGATGTACATCGAGCTGGAAGAGTTCGTCACCGTGGCGGACGGCATGGGCGCGGATGCATTTGGCTTCTTCCAGTTTCCCAGCGGCACAGGTGGTAAGGGCGATCAAAAGCTGCTCACCGGCGCGCCAGACGGCTTCATGGTCTACTCCAAGACCAAGCACCCGCAGGAAGCCATTGACTTTCTGAAATTCCTCACCAGCCCTGAGATGGGTAAAGAATACGTCAAGCGCCTGGGCATCCCCAGCGCGGCGGTGGGCGCGGTAAGCGCCGAGACAGCATTGCCGATTGTGGTGGCGGGAGTCGAATCGATCAATACTGCAAGCGGCATGGCTTTGTGGCTGGACACCGACATCAACATCAAGATTGTTGAGGTGTATCTGCCCGGTATGCAGGCGGTTTTGAACGGCACCAAGACGCCGCAGCAGGTGATGAGCGAAGTACAAGAAGCCGCAAAGACTGTTCAGCAAGAGTTGAAGAACCAATAACCGTTCGATTGTAACCGGATGTGGGGCGGTCTTTGGATCGAGACCGCCCCTGTCCGATTGGAGTAGGTGTGATGACTATCAGCCGACTGTTTAGCGCCCGGCGCTTGACCCCCTATCTCTTTTTGCTGCCGGCCATCCTGGTGATGGCGACCTTTGTCTATTTGCCCATCATCGAAAATTTCTATTACAGCCTGTTCCGTTGGAGTTCGATCGATCCGCGCTTTACTTTCGTGGGCTTAAACAATTACAAGCGCATCCTGAGCGATTCGATTATCACGGTAAGCCTGCGAAACAACGTACTTTATGCGGTGATTTCGGTTTTCTTTCAGGTATTCATCGCTTTGGTTCTGGCGGCAATCCTGGAGGGGCGGGTGATCCGCCCGCGCTGGGGCTCATTTTTCCGAAACATGCTGTTCCTGCCTTCGGTGCTGGCAATCACCGTGGTGGGTATCACCTGGCAGTTGATCTATCGGCCGGACACAGGCCTGCTGAACCAGTTCCTCGAAGGAGTTGGCCTAGGCTTCCTCAAACGCACCTGGCTGGGAGACGAAGGTACGGCGATCTATTCTGTCATCGCTGTTTCACAATGGCAATGGGTGGGCTATGTGATGATCCTGTTCATTGTTGCCATCCAGGCTATCCCCGAAGAATTATACGAATCGGCGCGCATTGATGGCGCAAACCTGGTGAGCCAGTTCATCCATATCACCGTACCATTGGTGCGCGAGACCACTCTGGTGATGACCACCATCACTGTGATCGGCGCTTTCAAGGTCTTTGACATTGTTTGGGTGATGACCGCCGGCGGTCCGAATCACGCCAGCGAGGTGCTGGGCAATTATCTATATCGCGTGGCTTTTCGTAACGATGAAATGGGCTACGCCGCCGCCATTGCTTCGCTGTTATTCATCATCACCTTTCTGCTGACCTTTGTGCAGCTTCGCCTGGGGCGCAGCGGAGAGGAGGTTTAATATGTCGCTTGTCTCAACTCCTCAACAGCCTGCCAGCGCGGATTATTTTCAACGCAGCGCTCGCGCCCAACATTTGAGCCGCTTTTTCGCTTATCTGCTATTCATTGTTTTAACGATGATTGCCCTCTATCCTCTCATCTGGGTGGCGACCAACTCCTTCAAGACCGACTTACAGCTCTTTGAGCATAGCTGGTCGCTGCCCAAGGAGTGGCACTGGGAAAATTACGCCCGCGCCTGGAAGTTCGGCATCGCCAAATATATCCTCAATAGTGTGTTGGTCACTGTTGTGGCAGTGTTGATCAACATTACCATTTCGATGATGGCTGCCTATGCTCTGGCGCGTTATCAGTTCAAGGGTCGTAATTTGCTGCTCTATTTTATCCTGGGGGGCTTGATGTTGGCGCCGGAGGTCAGCCTGATCCCCTTGTTTCGCATTCTGACCACCTTGAAAATTTACGATACTTACCTGGCAATGATCCTGCCGAACGTGGCTTTTGGCTTGCCGTTTACCACGTTTCTGATCCGTTCATATATGTTGGGGTTGCCTCGAGATTATGAAGAAGCGGCGGTGATAGACGGCGCCAGCGCGCTGAGCGTGTTCTGGCATGTTATCGTCCCTCTGTGCCGCCCGATCCTGGCTTCAGCCATGCTGTTGGACGCCATGCGCGTGTGGAATGAGTTCATGTTCGCCCTGACCTTTATTGTCAGCGATAACCTCAAAACTATGCCGTTGGGATTGATGTCTTTTGCCGGCGCGCTGCGCGAGCAATGGACGGTGGTCATGGCCGGCATCATCATCTCTGCCATCCCTATGATCGCGCTTTACCTGCTGACGCAAAAACAATTCATCCGCGGCCTGGCAGCGGGAGGAATCAAAGGATAGATTACTGTCTCTGCATTTCTTTCCTGGCACCTTTCTCGTTGGGAAGGAGGTGGGGAATTTCCAAATGCTTTCTTTATAGTCCATTCTCCTCGATATGTTTTTCCATCATTGCTAAATCCTGCGCGCCAAGCAAGGCGCGCAGGTCTTCTTTGCTGCGAACGCCGTATTTGCGCAGCACGCTGCGCAGGTGGGTGCGCACTGTCTCGATGCTCAGGAATAATCGGTCGGCGATTTGTTGATTGGAGTAGCCCACGGCGGTCAGGGCAGCCACGTCGCGCTCGCGGCGGGTGAGCGCTTCCCAGGCGGGATGGCAGCCAGTTTGACGCACTGGTTGCTCCAGGCTGGCAAGCAACAGCTCATAGGTAACTTCTCTCACAGATTGGCCCCGCTTTTGCGCCAGATTTTCGATTTCGCGACGCAATTTGTGGGAGAGTAGAACTTCGCGCTCGCCCAATCGCCGCCGAAGCCAGATGACAAAGGATTGCCAAAATGCGCCCATTCTGAAATGATTATAAATAGAACAAATGTTCTTGTCAACGGGTGAATCCACCTCACCCACTGGTTAACCGTGTTATAATTTGAGAAAATTTGTCAAAATATACGCTCGCTTTGCAGCATTTTCGTTCAATCTGCTGCTGCCATCTCGCTTCGCTCGCCACCTTGCAGCAGGAAGGAGTGAAGCATGATTTCTACTCGCCCCTGTCGTTTTTGCGGACATGCCAATACACCGCACGCCC
>DYGV01000147.1 GCA_020724505.1 Anaerolinea thermophila | reverse complement strand
GAGAGATAGCCGATCACCGCCTCGAACCACACATACAGGCATTTGCCCTCCCAGCCTTCGACCGGCACTGGGATGCCCCAATCCAGGTCGCGTGTAATTGCCCGCCCATGCAACCCCTCCGCCTGAATTTGCCCCAGCGACTGGCGCAAGACATTCGGACGGAAGTAATTTTCCCGCTGGCGCAGAAACTCCACAATGGCCGGCTCCAGCGCGCCCAGATCAAGATAAAAATGCTCGGTTTCCCGCAGCTCGGGCGTCGAACCGTCAATCTTTGAGCGCGGGTTGATGAGCTGAGTGGCGTCGAGCAGACTGCCGCAGCTATCGCATTGGTCGCCGCGGGCATTCGAATAACCGCAGATATAACACTCGCCTTCCACGTAACGGTCGGGCAAGAAACGACCCTGAGAGGGAGCATACCACTGCTTCTGGCGCTCCGTATAGAGGTAGTTGTTCTTCAGCAGCGCCAGGAAAATATCTTGCGAGACCTTAAAGTGGTTCTGCGTGTGGGTGCTGGTGAACAGATCGTAGGTCAATCCCAGTTTCTGAAAAAGCTCCAAAAAGCCGGCGTGGAATTTTTGATACACCTCCAGCGGGGTAATTCCCTCGGCATCCGCCCGCACGGTGACCGGCGTTCCATGCGCATCGGAGCCGGAGACCATCGCTACCTGATTCCCTGCCAGGCGATGGTAACGGGCAAAGATATCCGCCGGCAGATACGAACCGGTCAGATTGCCAACATGAATTTGCGAATTTGCATAAGGCCAGGCAACGGCCACAAGGATATAATCCGACATGATAACCTCCGATGATGCTCTCGAACAAAACAGGCTGCCCTGGTCGGACAGCCCGTAGAATTTTTCAGAAAGACAGAAACGTGCGCGCTACTTCCCGAAATTGCCATCCGACTCACGCGTGACAAGACATCCCCATGCTGCGCATCATGGCCATCGAGTATTGAATGTAAGCATAGCAGGTCGCGTTGGATGTCATTTCGGGAATTCCCTTTCACTACACATACTTAATCGAAGTTTAATGATACGATCTGGATTTGTCAAGGGCGGGATGAATGGCGCTCCTTCGTAAATCCCGCAGCTTCTCCTGGAAAAATCTGCGTAGTTCAGCATGATCTGAAGATCAATAATTGAAATCGCGCAACATTCGGGCGCGCGAAGGCTGGCGCAGACGACGCAGCGCTTTGCCTTCGATCTGGCGGATTCGTTCGCGCGTCAGACCAAATTTCTGCCCCACTTCCTCCAGCGTGTAGGGACGATCCTGCCCCAAGCCGAAACGCAGACGCAAGACGCGCGCCTCACGTGGGGTAAGGGTGGCAAGCGCCTCTTCGACTCGCTCACGCAACATGTTCTCATAGGTGATTTGGGCTGGGCTGGGAGCGCTCACATCTTCGATGTACGCGCCAAGTTCGGTATCTTCATCGCTCAGCGGAGTTTCCAGCGAAAGAGGGGTCTGCGAAACCTGTAACAGCCAGCGCAGTTTTGAATGATCGAAGTTCAAGGAGGCGGCCAGTTCTTGCACCGTGGGGGCGCGCCCCAACTGTTGCTCCAACTCTTGAGTAGCTTTGTACACCTGCCGCAAACGATCTATCATATGCACAGGCACGCGGATTGTGCGTCCCTGGTCGGCAATTGAACGCGCAATACTCTGGCGGATCCACCAGGTCGCATAAGTGGAGAAACGAAAGCCGCGCTGGTATTCGTATTTTTCCACCGCTTTCATCAGCCCCAGGTTGCCTTCCTGGATTAAGTCCAAAAGAGGCACGCCCCGCCCCATATAACGGCGGGCAATGCTGACTACCAAGCGTGTGTTGGCTTTGATCAACGCCTCGCGCGCCGCCTGACCCTCCTGCGCCAAAAGCTCCAACTCCAGTCGGGTGTCACTATCCCGCGAATTGAGGCGCATCAATTCGCGTCGCGCCTCTCGCCCGCGGATGATTCGGATTGCCAGGGCGCGTTCCTCTTCCAAACTGAGCAACGGCGTGAGCGCCATTTCTTTCAAATACAGACCAACCGTATCGTCGCTGCCAATGCTTTCCAGTACGAGATAGGGGGACGCGTCTTCCAAATCCGCCTCCACCTTGCTCTCGTTTTCTATTTCCTCTTCAGCATCCAGGATTTCTGCTCCCAAAGAGCGCAGCGCGCTGCTCAAGCGTTGGATCTGCTGGTCGGCGCGCGCTGCCGGAAAGACCTCCACAATGTCCTCAACTGTCAGGCATCCCTGGCGTTCGGCGCGATCCAATAATTTCTTGATTAACTGGCTATTCTGTATCGCCTTTTGAGAATAAGCCATGCATTCGCTCCTGGTTCGATTGAGGGTTTATGCGGCGTTCATTGGGTTGATGGCGCGGATCGAGCGGCTACTCTGGCTGCTGGATTGTTCAGTCAAGCAAGCCCGTCAGTTTATCCAGGCGCGAGTCAATGGCGTCTTCCGCATGGCTGTGAAAATTCTCGTTCAAATTTTCCCCACAAATTGGACAAAGACCTTTACAATCGGGTTTGCATAAAGGACTGATCGGTACCGCAAGCAACATTTCTTCGCGCACGATGGGCGCCAGATTAATCTTGCCGGTTTCCGGCAACAAAAGACCGGAATCGGTCATCGAGTCTGGCGTGAATGCATAAAGGTCTGTAAAATCTATCTGGAGAGGCTGTTGAAATTCCGTCAGGCAACGCACACATTCAGCGCTGACTTCGGCTTGCATCTTGACCTGCACCAACAGACCTTGTGCGGTACGCGTTATCCGTGCAAAGCCCAACAGGGCGCTCAGATCAAGATCGGGCGGCAGATGGATCGCAGGAACTTCGAAGGGGAATTCTCGGCTGTATCCAACGGTTTCATGGATGATGAAGCCAACGTTCAGCCGCAGGATATCGGATGGATAAAACATGCGCTGATTATAACATGATGGCGGCGCTATTAAACCGATTGTATCAAGATTGAAGATGTCAAGAATTTTGTTAGCCACCAATAACCCCGGAAAACTGCGAGAGATCCAGGCGATCTTGCAAGAATTGAAGGCGGAGATTCTGACCCCACGCCAGTTGAACCTGGATTTAGTCGTGTCGGAGACCGGTCAAACCTATGCAGAAAACGCAGCGTTGAAGGCAAAGGCATTCGCCCAGGCAGCCGGTATTCTCGCTCTGGCGGATGATTCCGGCTTGGAAGTGGACGCCCTGGATGGAAATCCTGGGATACATTCCGCCCGTTTTGCGCCCTGGCCAAACGCCTCCGACGCCGACCGGCGCAAGGTGTTGCTGGAACACTTACGAGGCAAGCCGCGCCCGTGGACGGCGCGTTTTCGCTGCACCACGGCGATTGCCCAACCTCTACCGACGAGCATTGAAGTATATTTTGCAGAAGGCGTGTGCGAGGGCGAAATTATCCCCGAAGAGCGCGGCGCTAATGGTTTTGGCTATGATCCGCTTTTTCTCGTCCCGCAATTAGGGAAGACAATGGCAGAACTGACTATGGAGGAGAAGAACCGTCTGAGTCATCGGGCGCGGGCTTTGCGCGCCGCGCTGCCAATTCTGAAAGAGTTGTTGAAGTCCTGAAAAATTTAGAAAAGTTCCTTCTCAACACAATATTTTGAGTTATCATTCAGTCATGCGCGTTGCCGGCTCCTCACCCTTGATAGATTGGATTGTCCTCACCGTTCGCTGGTTAATGCTGATCGGCGTGTCCCTGTGGCTGGCGTATCTGAATAGCCTGGACGTTTATTTTATCATCCTGATTGCTGCGGCCATTTTGGGGAATTTGGCAGCCACCATTCTGGTAGCCGCCAACCATGCCTCCACGCCCTTCGCCCATGTCTGCGTGGCCGGGGATTTCATTTTTGCTCATCTAATTTTCTACCTGGGATTTTCGAACGCCAATTTGGTCTGGGTTGGAATACTTCCTCTGGCGACGGCGTCTCTTTATTTTCGCTGGATCGGGGCAGCCATAACTTTGATCTTGAATACCGTGATCCAGGCATGGCTTTATTCGCCGGGACACACAACGCTGGAGATTGGCATATTAGTTGCCATTTCTCTGCCAATGTACGCCCTGGTTGGCTTCGGGAGCGCTTATGGGGGGCATAGGCTTGCTTCTGGAGTATTCTCTTCTTTTCGCAAAGGGAAATCGCCTCTATCCGCCGGCCTAGAGAAGAAAGATCGTGAGCGTCGGCGCACAATCTTCGATCTGATCTCCGCACTGAGCGCTTCTTTGAACTATCAACGTGTGCTGGAAACATCGCTTGACCTAACCGCAGAGACCCTGGGCGAACTGGACGCGCCCGAGGTGAATAAACTGGTCAGCGCCGTATTGCTGTTCACCGACGACAACCGCAAGTCGCCTGAGCTGCGCATGGCTACGGCGCGCAATGTATTGCCGTCAGATCGCGATGTTTGTCTGCCGGGGGTTAGCGGTCTTCTCGCCCATGCCATAGATGAGGGCGAGCCAAGCCTTTCGCGCAATCTCAGCGGCGACGCTGAGCTGAACCAACTGGCGTCGCTGAGAGGTTGCCATTCAGCTTATTGCTTGCCATTGCGCACGGGCCTGGACGCCTACGGCATCTTGCTCTTCGCCCACCCGGATGCGGATTTCTTCACCCCCGATCGACGCGAGGTGTTGGATATTATTGCCAAACAATCGGTCATCGCCATCCAAAACGCTCGTTTGTATCAGGATCTGGAACAGGAAAAGAACCGCATGACCGAGATCCAGGAAGAGAGCCGCAAGAAGCTGGCGCGTGATTTGCATGACGGGCCCACTCAATCCATCTCTGCTATTGCCATGCGCGTAAACTTTGCCCGCCGCCTGATGGAGCGCGACCCCAGAGCGGCCGCGGAGGAACTCTATAAAATCGAGGAGTTGGCTCGCCGCACCACAAAAGAAATTCGCCACATGCTCTTCACCCTGCGGCCATTGGTGTTGGAATCGCAGGGCCTGGTGGCGGCGCTCGAATCGATGGCGGATAAGATGCGCGAGACCTTTAATCAAAATGTGATTATCCAAGCCGATCCACGCGTCATTGACGTATTAGAGGCCGGCAAGCAAGCCATTGTGTTCTATATCGCCGAAGAAGCGGTGAACAATGCCCGCAAACACGCCCAGGCGGAGCATATCTGGGTGCGCTTGAAAATGTTGCGCGAGGGCTTGAGTCTCTTAGAAGTAGAAGACGATGGCGCGGGCTTTGATGTCAGCGCAATAGGGAATTCTTACGAAAGCCGCGGCAGTTTGGGGATGATTAACCTGCGCGAGCGCACCGAGCTAGTCAATGGCGTGTTACGCATTGATTCGGCCCCTGGGCGCGGCACCCGCGTCCAGGTAGTTATCCCGCTCACCGAAGAAGCCGCCGATCGCATCCATCGCGGCGCTTGAAGGAGGAAGAACCCGTGCCCGTCGCCGCAGAGATTTACTATTCATTCAATGCGGGGAGCAGCGAAGGCCAACATCCGCCGGTGGTTTTGATCCACGGCGCAGGCGGCACGCATCTTTTCTGGCCGCCCGAAATGCGACGCCTTACGGGATACCGCGTTTATGCATTAGATTTGCCCGGGCATGGCAAATCTGGCGGGCGTGGCCTGCAGTCCATTTCGGCGTACTGCCAGGCAGTACGCACTTGGTTGGAGGCGGTGGGCTTGCACAGCGCGGTGTTCGTGGGGCATTCGATGGGCAGCGCCATTGCCCTCACCCTGGCGCTGGATCACCCCGAACACGTCCTGGGGTTGGGTTTGATCGGAGCCTCGGCGCGGCTGCGCGTCGCCGCGGATCTGCTCGAATACGCATCCAACCCCGCCACGCAGAGCAAGGCGGTTGAGCTGGTGGTGCAAAGGTCGTTCAGCCCACAGACGCCGGCCTCTTTCATCCAGTTGGCGGGCAAGCGGCTGGCGGAAGCGCGCCCCAGCGTGTTGTACGGCGATTTTTCCGCCTGCAACGATTTTGACGAGATCGCACGTGTGGGACAGATTCGCGCTCCAACCCTGATCCTCTGCGGAGAGGACGATCAGATGACACCGCCGCGTTTTGCGCGCCTGCTGAGCGAAAGCATCCCCAACTCAATGCTGAAAATTATCCCTTCCGCCGGTCACATGGTCATGTTAGAGCAACCGCGCGCAACCGCCGCAGCCTTGGCCGAGTTTCTGGCAGGAATTGCCTATTATTAGGAGGCAGAATCCTTGCCCCAAGATTTGCGCTTTACCAGCAGCGCGAGCGAAGCGGGGTCAGGTGGAACTCCACCTGGCTGGCAAAGCCGGCTATCCAACCGGATGAAGCAGGGTAAGCTGGTTTTAGCAAGCGTATGTTCGGAGCGAATGCAACCCGTAATGTATCTGTCTCTATCTCTCATCTGATCTTCCGCATGAAGAGTTTACCGTCGTCCATTAGCTTGAACTCCTCCTCGAAAACATTTCCTTCATCCGAAAGACCTTTGATAACAAAGCTATTCACTGTGATTCTAGCTTTGGTTTCATGCCACCAATCTAACGGGTAAGCCCGGGCAAACAATGCATAGAATTTAGCCAGTCCTTCTATTGCCTTATCCAATTGATCCGGGGCAACGTCAATGAAGATAATGCCGGGAGATTTTTGCAGTGGGTGCTTCTTATCGTCCCAGAAGTCTCTATCCATTGTCAAGATAACGCGGTTTAACTTTTTCGCACGTTGAAGGATATTTTTATCCGGGTGACTACCAAGGCCGGCTTCTGTAACAGAGTCAACTACCAATCCAGCAGCACGTAGTTCATCAATGACTGGTTTAGGTATGTTGGCATCTGCATAGAGTTTGAGTTTCTTATGCGGACCCTGCGGCATTACGGGGGCTTGGCCCCAAGGGAACTCCTGCCATTCGTATTCCTGTGATTCGTTCATACCCAAGTTTAGGGGCTCGCTTTCGCGCCCAACTATAGATCAGACTATCGCAGCATAACCCCTTATAGACCGCCGCCGGATAGCAACCTGCTGGAAGCAGGAATGATACGGTAGGATGTTAGAAACCGCCTAAATTTGGAGATAGTATAGCATCACATTCCTCGCGACGCAACACACCTCCTTCCCCGCTCATCCGCAGCGGGCGGCGCGCCCGGAACGAAGCAAAGTCGCCCATGCGAAGACCTCTCCCATCCACGCGAATGGTGGGGAGGATGTCGCCGCGCGGCGTTATAATTCACGCATGACCCCGCCGGATTTATCGCGCTATCGCCAGCGCTCTTTCTCGGTTGAGGCGGTGGTTTTGCGCCACAGCGATTGGGGCGAAGCGGATCGCCTGCTTTGGCTATACTGCCTCGAAATTGGCAAGGTGCGCGCCTTGGCGAAGGGCGCACGCAAGTTGCGCTCGCGCAAGGCGGGACACCTGGAGCCGTTCACCCAGGCGCGTCTGCTCCTGGCGCGCGGGCGCGATTTCCTCCTGGTCACCCAGGCAGAGACGATCAACGCTTATCTGCCGCTGCGCGAAGACCTGAGTGGCGCGACCTATGCTTCCTATGTGGTGGAACTGCTAGACCGCTTCACTTATGAAGAGGGCGAAAACCGGGCGCTGTACGATTTGCTGGTGAACACGCTGAGCCGCCTGTGCGATTTCCCGGATCGAGATTTGACGTTGCGCTATTACGAGCTGCGCCTGCTAGACTTGGTTGGCTTCCGCCCGCAGCTTTTTCAATGCGTCCATTGTTCGAAAGACATTCAACCGGTGGATCAGTACTTCTCGGCGAATTTGGGCGGGGCGCTTTGCCCCGATTGCGGCGCGCGGATCGAAGGCGCTCAGCCGATTTCGATGCTAGCGTTGAAATATCTGCGCCATTTTCAACGCAGCAACTTCGCGGAAGCATCCCGCGCCCGCATCCCGCCGGGGCTACACCGCGAAATCGAAACGCTCATGCAGCATTACCTGAGCTATCAGTTAGAGCGCGGCCTAAACACCCCGGCTTTCCTGCGCCGGCTGCGTAAAGAATCCAAACAATCCCAATAATTCATTGCCCATTCGTTGCCCCATTCGTTGCCCTATTCGTTGACTTATTCGTTGCCCCCATTCGTTGACTTATTCGTTGCCCATTCGTTGCCTTATTCGTTGACCCCATTCGTTGACCGATGCTTCGAGAAAAGCTAAGAGTCGAACTGCGCCGCGATCAACTCAGCCGGCTGAGTAGCCGCTGGCTGAATAGCCGCCGACTGAACAGTCGCTGGCTGCCCAACTAGCCGGGCTTGCATTGACCAGGGACCAGTCCAAGTAATAACCACCTTGCGCGCCTGTCCACGCAGGTCCTCGCTCGATTCGACGAATACCAGTTTATTGGTTGGGGTGCGCCCGCGCCA
Source organism: Anaerolinea thermophila (assembly GCA_020724505.1). GTDB lineage: Bacteria > Chloroflexota > Anaerolineae > Anaerolineales > UBA4823 > RBG-16-57-11. The sequence continues at coordinate 2,038 of DYGV01000147.1, read as the reverse complement.
GCGCCCACGCACCTCTTCTTCGAACAGCACTTCGACCGTCTCGCCCAGGTAGCGGGCGTTGATCTCCGCCGCGATGCGCTCCTGTTGTTCTTCCAACAGGCGGAAGCGGCGCCATTTTTCATCCTCCGGCACATCATCCTTCATACGTCGTTCTGCCACAGTACCGGGGCGGGGAGAATAGCGCGCCAGGTGCGCCACGTCCAATCGCAGCTCTTCCAGCAAGTCATACGTGCGCTGGAACTGCGCTTCCGTTTCCCCGGGGAAGCCCACGATGATGTCGGTGGCGATAGACGCTCCGGGGATGCGGTTGCGGATGCGCTCCACCAGCCGGCGATAATCATCGCTGGTGTAGCCGCGGCGCATGTTCGCCAAAACCTGATCGTCGCCGGCCTGCACCGGCACCTCCAAATGTGGCATCACCTTGGGCAACTCAGCGACGCAGTCCAGCAGCTCATCGCTCATCCAGTTCGGGTGAGAGGTCAAGAAACGGATGCGCTCCAGCCCCTCCACCGAATGCACGGCGCGCAGCAAATCCACCAGGCTGGGTCCATCGGGGATATCCTTCCCGTAACGGTCAACGATCTGCCCTAACAGCGTAACTTCCTTGACGCCTTGCGCTACCAGCGAACGCACTTCGGCGACAACCTCGCCCAGCGGGCGGCTGCGCTCAACCCCGCGGCGATAAGGAATGATGCAAAAGGTGCAGGCGTGCGAGCAGCCCAGCACCACCGGCACATGCGCAGCGACCAGCTTGCCGCGCTCTTCGAGCGGCAAGATCAGATCGCCGTCCATAGCCGCGTAGCGCTCTTCCAAAAGCGCCAACTCTCTTGCCCGCGTCTCATCCTGCGTCAGGTAGGCCAATAGCGGCCCCGGATCGGAAGGGGGCGAAAAAACATCCACAAAGGGGAAGCGCTCTTTCAACCGGTCGTGACCTTTCACTCCCACCAGGCAACCCATTAAGTTGATGACCAGCTCCGGGCGCTGCTTTTTCAATGGTCGCAGAGAGTGCAACCGACCGTAAGCCTTATCCTCTGCGCTCTGCCGCACGACGCAGGTGTTCAGCACGATTACATCCGCCTCTTCGGGGCGCGGCGCGGATTGATAGCCGATGCGCTCCAACGCCGACGCCACGCGCCGCGAATCGGCGACGTTCATTTGACAACCTTCTGTCCAAATGTGATATTTCATGTCCGGTATTATAACAAAAGTTTGCCGAGAGCGGAAACGCCGTCCAAATGTCTTAACGCACGCTTCACCTAAGAGCGATGGACTGATGATAAAATTGCCGCCATGCGTAAGCCCAATTGGATAGCTGGCATTGCAGCTCTGGCTGTTTTTACCGTTGCGGCCGGGCTGGCCTATCAAATGCCTCCTGTACACAGTCGGTTAGCCTGGCGAATTGATTTCGCCCTAACTTATCTGAGAGGGTTAGTTGATCCCATCGAGGCGCCGCCCACGGCGTTGCCACAGCCTCAAACCTACGCCGCGCAACTTCCAACCTCCACGCCGCCGCCAACGTTGACTCCCACCACAGCGCCAACGCGCATTTTTACCCCCACTCCATCCCCTTCTCCAACGCCGCTGCCCGCGGCAGTCAATCTGCCTGGGCCAAAATGGGAAAAGCAAGACATTAATAACTGCGGCCCGGCGGCTTTGGCGATGTATCTGCGTTTCTACGGCTGGGAAGGCGATCAGGAGACCATCGCTCAGATTATCAAGCCTTATCGCGAAGATCGAAACGTCAACGTCGAAGAGCTTGCCTACTACGTGCGCAACTACGCCGGCTGGTTGAACATTCAATATCGCGTGGGCGGTAATCTGGAATTGCTGAAGACCTTTCTGGCCGCTGGCATCCCAGTGATGATCGAAGAATCGTTCTACTTCGAAGAGCCGTTCTGGGTGAACGATGATCTCTGGGCGGCGCATTATCAACTGGTGACCGGCTATGACGACGCGTCGCGAACCTTCGTCGGACAGGATAGCTTTTATGGCCCGGATCAAAAGATACCCTACACCAGGTTGGACGAGTATTGGCAGG
>DYGV01000005.1:51985-62712 GCA_020724505.1 Anaerolinea thermophila | reverse complement strand
AGATACGGCATGAATGCCATGTTACACCCTGGAAGATTATTCCTACAGATACGGCATAAATGCCATGTTACACCCTGAAGGTATTTTTGTATCACTGTAGCTAGACAAAAGTCTTTGCCAGAGCAACCGCACGGCTGGCGTCTGGGGCGTATCCGTCGGCGCCGATTTCTTTCGCAAAGGCGTCGGTTACTGGCGCGCCGCCCACCATTACTTTTACATAGCCGCGCAGCCCGGCCTGTTCCAGGGAGTTGATCACCATTTTCATGTTGCTCATAGTGGTGGTTAGCAGGGCGGACATCCCTACAATGTTCACTTGATGGTCTTTGACTGCTTGAATATATTTTTCGGGGGATACATCTGTTCCCAGATCAATCACCTCAAATCCTGCTCCTTCGAGCATCATCGCTACCAGATTCTTGCCAATGTCGTGCAGGTCGCCTTTTACCGTGCCAATCACTACTTTGCCTTTAGCCTGAACGCCACTCTGCACCAGGTATGGCTTGAGCAAAGAGAGTCCAGCTTGCATGGCGCGGGCAGCAATGAGCATTTCAGGCACAAAAAAGTCGCCGTTTTCAAAACGCAACCCCACTTCATTCATGGCTTCGATCAAACCATCGTTGAGGATTTTGTCCGCGGAAATGCCGTCGGCCAATGCCTGTTGGACGGCCTTCTCGACCCCAGATTTATCCCCTTCGATGACTAAGTTTTGTAATTCAGTTAGATCGTTCATTCTATTGACTCCTTTATTTTCAATTCATAATCTTTATTTTGCCGGGGAAGTAATTCGTCTAAAGTAAGGTGGCAGCGGATGCGATGCGACTGGCTGGCTATCTGCCAGGGCGGCGTAATTTGCTCGCATATTTCTCCCACCTTTACCGGACAGCGCGGCGCAAATGGGCAGGCGGTGTTCGGCGATTGATCCAGCAGACCGATGTCTGTACGAGTATGGGGCATGACATGGTCAGGATCGGGTTCTGGCGCCGCCTTGAGCAACATATCCGTGTAGGGATGATAGGGAGGATTAAAGACCTCTTCGACCTTTCCAAACTCACATAATGTTCCGGCGTAAAGCACTCCGACATGGTGAGCGATAGAGCGTACCACTGCCAGATCGTGTGAGATGAACAGGTAGCTAATCCCTCTTTTGGACTGCAGCTCAACCAGCAGTTCAAGTACATTCGCCTGGACGGATACATCCAGGGCAGAGAGCACCTCGTCGCACAGCAGCAGATCTGGTTCAGCCGCCAGGGCGCGGGCGATGGCGATACGCTGGCGTTCGCCGCCGCTCAGCTCGTCGGGATAGCGGTTATAGTAGGATTGATCCAGACGCACATCTTGCAACAGGCGTTCGACGCGCTCACGCGCCGCCTCGCCGGTAACCTTGAAGAATTTCGCCAACGGGCGGCTAATAATTTTGGATACTCGCTGTCGTGGGTTGAGAGAAGCATCTGGGTTTTGAAAGATTAGCTGGATGGAGCGTAAAATTTCCTCGCTTCGCTGGTCAACGGCGATGGTGAGGTCATGCCGACCGGCGTATTTTGCCTCCCCACGCACATAGGGCGTCAACCCATTCAACGCCCGGGCGACGGTGGTTTTTCCGCTGCCCGATTCGCCCACCAGCGCCAATGTCTCGCCTGGGTACACCTCAAAAGAGATGTCATCCACGATGATGGTTGGTTTTCTCTTCAGGAAACGCTCACGCCTATTCGCACCGTAGCCGATTTGCAGATGTTTTACCTCCACGATCGGTTGATCGTTGGGCTTCGAAGCGCTCAAGGAGGGTTCGATGGCTATGGGGCTTAAAGCCAGACGCTCTTTGAACGCAGGAATATCTGCCCAACGCCAACACGCTGCTTGGTGAGCGGGGCCGACTTCAATCAATTGTTGAGCCTGAGAAAAGCATTGCTCTTCGGCGAAATCGCAACGCGGGGCAAATTGGCAGCCTGGCGGCAAGTCTGGACGCCGTAGAATGCCTTTCAATAGCAAAGACTGTCGTCGGCTGGGGGCGCTGATGCGCGGCACTGAGGCGATCAGCCCTTGTGTGTAAGGATGGGTGGGCTTGGCAAAAAGCGTTCTGGTTGGCGCGACTTCCACTAATCTGCCGGCGTACATGACGCCGATGCGCGTGCAGATTTGAGCCACCACTCCCAGGTTGTGCGTGATGTAGAACATCGCCATGCCGTATTGGGAGCGTAAGTCTCTCAATAAATCCAATATCTGCGCCTGAGTGGTGACATCCAAGCCGGTGGTGGGTTCATCCAACACGATCAGTTGTGGATCGCAAGCCAAAGCCATTGCAATGACCACTCGTTGCTGTTGACCGCCGCTGAGTTGGTGTGGATATTTATTGAAAATTGCTTCTGGAGATTTCAAGCTGACGCGGCGGAAGAGCTCAATGGTGCGTTGCCGAGCCTCCTCCTTAGAACGTGAGAATGCATGATTGAGCAATACCTCGACTACTTGATTGCCGACTTTCATCCCTGGGCTGAGCGCAGTGGTGGGGTTCTGCGGCACCAGGCTGATCTTTCTGCCGCGCACTTTTTGCAAAGCCGAGGGCTTTAGTCTGAGTAAATCTTGCCCTTCGAACCACACTTCGCCGCTGGAATAGCGCGCGCCGCGCGGTGCGAATCCCAAGAGCGCATTAGCAGTGGTGGATTTACCACAGCCCGATTCGCCTACCAAGCCAAAGGTTTCTGCTGGGAAAACTTGCAACGATAAACGTTCGATCACCTGGACCCAACGACCTTGCTGCCAGTATTCAACGTTAAGGTTATTAATTTCGATCAAAGGTTTCTGATGATTCATGTCGTCTAAAGGAGGCTTGCTTTCAGAAAGTATTCATACGAGTTCTTGGTTGCTGTATCATGCCCCTGGGCGAACGGTGCGACCCAGCACTCGCGCCAGCCCATCGGTGAAAAGGTTTAGCCCAACCACCAGCAAAGCCAGCGCCAAGCCGGGGGAAAACAATGCTGCCGGGGCGGACACGATTGCAGAACGGTTTTCGCTGATCATTAGCCCCCATTCGGGGGTGGGGGGCCGGACGCCAAACCCCAGAAAACCCAACGATCCGATAAAGATTGGCGCATACCCTGCCCGGACGCCAAATTCAACCAACAGGACGCTTGTCGCTCCAGGGAGAAGTTCGTGCCAGACGATGGACAAGGTTGATTCACCGCGTGCACGGGCGACGGTGACGAAATCGCGCGTTTTTAGATCAATCGCCACGGAGCGCGCCATGCGGGTGATGCGCGGCGTGTAGACAATTGCTACTGCTAAAATGATTAAAAAATACCCACCGCTCAATTCGGGGCCGGCGGAAGCAATAATCAGCAACGCCAGCACTAAAAATGGAATGCTGATCATAATATCTACCAGGCGCATGATCAGTTGATCGAACCAGCCGCCGATCAGCCCGCTGCTCAACCCAAGCAAACCGCCCAGGATGGTGGCCAGCAAGGTGCTGCTGAGCGATAAAGTGAGTACGATGCGCGTTCCTAACATTACTCGACTGAACACATCGCGCCCTAGCTGGTCGGTGCCGAAGAGATGTTTGCTGGAGGGGTTTTCAAAGGGTCTGCCGGTGCCTGTTTTTGCTGCCGGGTAGGGCGCCCATACCTGTGCGGTAAATGCGATGACCAGGAAAATGATCAGGATTACGCCGCCGATGATCATCGTGGGGGGCAGACGCTTTAAACGAACGTTAAACCCTTCGGTTTGTTGGGTAATTTGGAGAGAAGAAACACGAGAAGACATTAGCCGGTCCTCAGGCGCGGGTTAGATAGGATTGAGAAAATATCTGTAAACAGATTCGCTGAGATGTAAATCAACGAGACTAGCAAAGCGATCGCCTCGATGACGGGAGCATCGCGTAAAAATACGGCCTCGACCAGTTGTGTGCCCAGGCCGGGATAAACAAAGACCTGTTCAACGATCACCACGCCGCCGATCAAGTACGCCAGATTGAGAGCCATGGTGTTCAGCGCCGGCACGAGCGCATTGGGTAAAGCATGAAAGAACACCACCCGCCAGCGCGGTAGGCCTTTTAATGTCGCCATGCGTACATAGTCGGATTCAAGCACTTCGATTAGATTATCCCGTAACATACGGACGCTGTATACAGCCATCACGATAGTCAATGTGATCGCCGGCAGGGTTGTCATACGCACGGCATCCCAAAAAGATTTCGCCCGTTGGACATTTGCCATCACCGGGAAAATCGGATTATTGACGGCGAAAATATAGATGAGCAATGTACCAATAACAAACTCCGGCAAAGATAATCCGATCAGCGTCAGCAATGAAATTGCATTATCCAATGGCCGCTCGCGATTCAGCGCCGAGATGGTTGCCAGGAAAACCGTGATCGGGACGTAAAGGATGAATGCATAAAGCGCCAGAAAAATAGTGTTTTTCAGCCGGGGGCCAACCACTTCTGAAATAGATCTCTGCGAAGCCAGCGCATGCCCAAAATCGCCCCTAACCGCGCCACTTAGCCAAATCAGGTATCGCTCGTGAACCGGCCGATCCAGGTTCAGACGTTCTCGAAAAGCCTGCTTGGCTTCTTCGGTGGCTTCGCGTCCCAGCACGCGAGCAGCTATATCGCCTGGAAGTACCTCGGCAGCCCAAAAGATGAACATGGAAACTGCCAACAAGGTAAGAATAGCTAGGAAAACCCGGGACAAGATCGTCTTAATTACGATGTTCACCGTACCTCTCCGTTGATTTGGATGGTACAGGAGGATCGGGTTCTTCCCTCCTGTACCATCATTGGACAACAGTAAACCTTACGGAGTGCAAATTACATTACGCAGATCCATGCGGTAAAGCTGGATGAACGGTTGGTATCCGCTACAATTCGACCTGAGCGCAGCAACGATCTTCTGGAAGAGCGGTGTAATAGAGCCGCCTTCTTCAGCGATCATCTTGGCAGCAGCTTTGTACAGCTCCGCACGCTTGGCTGGGTCGGGTTCGGTGTTGGCGGCGTCTAGTAGCTTATCATAATCTTCACGGTACCAATGGGTCTCCGGATAGGCAGCGTTCGAACGATGGGCAATCGCTAGTCCTTCGCCAGGGTGACGCATGTTCCAGCCAGAGCCTACGAAGGGGAATTTGAGCCAGACGTTATCCCAATGCTCACTGGCAGGACCAATCACCAGGTTCACCTCCACGCCGGCTTCCGCCACCTGCTCTTTGAAGAGCTGCCCAAGCGCTGTTGCGCCAGGGATGTACTCGGACATGTACAGGTCTATCTTCAACGGATTGTCTGGACCGTAGCCGGCTTCCGCCAGGAGTTGTTTGGCACCTTCCAAATCCCGCGGCGGCACTTCGCTTCTCCATGCGTAGGGTGAAGTGGGCGGAACCGGGTTGTCATCCCCAATAACGCCGTAACCCAGCAAGACGGTGTCCAGCATCACTTGGCGATCAAGCGCCTTCTTAAGGGCGGTGCGGACGCGGACATCGTCAAACGGCGGCGTATCCACCCACATTGCCAGTACCATCGAAGTGGCTGCGCCAGGAGAGACCATCAACTGTACGTCGGGGCTGGATTCTAATGTGGTAATGGTGGCGTAATCCACTTGCTGAGCCAAATCTACCTCGCCGGAAAGCAAGGCGGCGTTGCGCGTAGTCGCTTCTTGAATGGCGTAAAATTCGACGCACTCCATCTTCGGCAGACCAGGCTCCCAATAATTAGGGTTCTTGACAAACTTATGCGGCTGTTGATTGACCTCGAAATCTACAGGCATGAAAGGACCAGTGCCTACAGGTTTGTAGTTCAGCGTTTCAGGAGTAGCACCGTCTTGGACTATATAGGTGTTCTTGCTGGTGATGAGTACAGGCAACTCCACCACGGGTTTATCTAGCTTGAAGACTACGGTGTAGTCATCCTGAGCAATGATGCCATCCGGGTTTAGGAAAGCCAGCGTGGCGGCCGCCTCAGAGCCTGTGGCCGGGTCAATCAGGCGCTTATACGTATAAACGACATTCTTTGCCGTCGTGGAATTTCACCCCTTTGCGCAGGTGAAAAGTCCATTCGGTGCCGTCGGCGTTCGATTCCCAACTCTCAGCCAACTCCGGCTTGGGGTTCAGGTTTTCGTCGAGATCGAGTAGGCGGTTATAAACCTGCTGCACCATGATGGAGTTTTCTGTGCAGGGTTGGTTGACCGGATCCAGGTTCAATTTCTCACCGCAATTTTCGACGCCGGCGACGCGCAAACAAGCCATCACAGGTGCTTCGGTAACTGCGGCGGGCGCTTCAGTTTGCGCCGGAGGTTCGGTTGCTGCAGGGGCTTCCGTTTGAGCGGGGGCCTCGGTGATTGCGGCAGGCGCCTCTGTTTGCGCCGGGGCGGGAGTTGCTGCGGGCGCGGCGCAAGCAGTCATGATCAACGTGGGCAGCAATAGGATGGACAGGAACTGAAAGAAACGATTGGCTTTCATTATTCTCCTCACAAGTGGTCTGAATCAAGCGGGCTTGCACGAAGAGGTGATCTTACTGCTTCTCCTTGGCGATTTGAAATTTTGCGTCTCAACTCCTTTCTCCGTTCACAAATGGAATGGTCATCATCCTCTGATGCGGGTTTTTATCGGATGAGCAGATAATCAACTCGGCTCAGGCGGCACCACTCGCCAATGTCATCGCCAATATGCCCCTGAGCAATAGCGAAATGATGGCCGTAGCCAGCATTACCCAATGTCTCGAATGCTTTGGCAAGATCGAAGGGATAAACCACCTTCGCCGCTGAGCCGGGAAACTCCAGCTCATAAGGAACGGCCTCCCCTTCCAGTGCTGCTATGCGCAAGCTCCCCTTGCGCCCCACCAGGTTTACCACCGTAACCGGACCAGGACGCATGGTGGCCTGGATGGCTGGGCCGTAGGCGCCAGGCGCGATATGCTCCGGCGTGGGGCGCAAAATGAGCGGGTCAACGCCAGCGGCTAAACGGGTGGGCATGTTGCCGCAGTGATGCCAGATGGCGCTGTTTTCCCCCAGGTCGGCTTTGATGGCATCTACGTGAAAGGTGGGTTGCCCGGTGAGCATCTGGCAAACCGCCATGATGAGAGCGCCGGGGACATCGCTTTCGCAGGATGCGGCAATCCCTTGATCATTGAATAGACTGCAGCCCAGACATGGCCCGCCGACATGATCATGAAAACATTCGATGGTTACGGCCTGTAAATTTTCTTCGGCGGCGATTTTTTGCATCGCCAGATAAGATTTGACCCCATGATAGACCTCGTCCAGAGTGATGATCGAGGTGTCAAACCGTGGTTTCAACATCTCCCATGTCTGGCTGGCTTCTGATAGAGGTGCCGCTTCAACCGCGCGGGCATAGCGGGTCAGGCCGATGTTCACAATCTGAACGCCAAACGTCTCGCGCAACGCCAGCTCGTCGAAAACCACATCCGACATACCCTCCGCCCGCCAGCCCATCAGGCCAATGCGCAACCCCTTCAAGCGTCGTTTGAGCGCTGCCCCGCGTGCATAGGGCAGAATCTGTTGCCAAACGCGCGAACTGCCCAGATCTCCAACCACGAAACGATAGGGCAGCCCCAACTCGTGAAATGGGAACAAGGTTTGTTGCACGCCGACAAATGCCCCCCAGGCTTCCTGAGTGGTCATGCCCCACAGGATAGTGGGCAAGCCGGATGTTTGAGCGTAGAGCGGCATTACATGATCCAGGGTGAAGTTGCCCGGGATTAGCAAATTGGCATCTAATGCTTTATCTGAAAAATAGCTCACGATATGGGGAATATCGTTTTCGGATTCGAGCAAGATAGGACTGACGATAATTTCGACGGCTTCGTTCGGCGCTGTGGCAGGGAATAAGCTGACAAGCCTTTTGGCGTAGTCATGGCCGTTTTCATGCGACCAGGTAGTTACCACTACGCCCAGGCGAGGGCGCAGTGTAGTTAGATGAGGCAGGCTATTGAACATGGGCGCTCCATTGGGTATTGCGGTTGTTAATCTATACGGATTGGATAGCGACCAAACTCGAAGGCGGCGTTGAGCATGGCTTGGTAGTTTTCCAATGGTACATAATTGGTGATCGAATTGGCCGAACTGAGCAAGTAACCTCCGCCAGGGGCGATATGTTTGATCAGGAATTTCACTTCTTCACGCACCTCCGCCGGCGTTCCCCGGGTGAGGGTATATCCCAGATCTACGTTGCCCATGAGCGCTAAACGGTCGCCGTAGGCTTTTTTGACCGCTAAAATATCCATACATTTGGGTTCGATGGGATGCAGGACATCCACGCCCGCTTGTACGATATCGGGCAGTGTCTTACTCACATCACCGTCGCTGTGAAGGATTATGGGGCGATGATAAGCGTGAGCAATTTCAGCCGCTTCCCGCAGCCAGGGGAAGAAGATTTTGCGCAGAAGCGATGGGGAGATCATTAAACCGCTGGAATAGGCGATGTCATCTTGCAGGCAGACCGCGCCGACGCATTCCTGCTGCAAGATTCGTTCGAGCAAACGCATGGACTGTTCGCCAAGCTTGTTGATGATTGTCTGTACCAGAGGCGGGTCTTCGAGCAGACTGACGCAGAAATGCTCAAAGCCCATTAATTGCCAGGCGGCGGTAAAAATATGCCCAAAGGTCACTACTGCTTTCATCCCTTTGGGCATAAGTCTTTCAACATCGGCGTAAATATGGAAATCCACTTGCGAAGCCTGCGGCCAGGGGAAGCGCTCAACGTCTTCCCAGGATTGAATGGCTTTCGCCTCGGTCGCTACCCAGCCTCGTTCCTGGCGGTGAGAGGCGTATAAAGTTGCAGTATTTTCGTGGGGGTTGAGAATGGCTTGCTGAATTTGAGGGCTGGCGTACAGATCGGTATCAATCAATATGAAATCGTAACCAGCTTTTTGCCAGAATTCAATGTCGTCCTGGATTGTGCGCAGCGGGTGACCCAAAAAGGCTTCTTTAACCTCTTGATCTACCCAGAGTTCGGCGATTGGCATTCGATCCGCTTCCTCATGATGGACAGCGGACAGAAAGCGCTCAAAATTAGGCGAGGCGTTTGCCATGTGTGGCTCTCTCTATGGTTGAAAACGAACGCAGTTGTTCTCCAAACAGCCCATCGAGGCGCTAATTGCCACTCAGAAAGCGGTGCAACGGAATAAATTGTCTTTTGTTATACAGATAAGAGCTTCTCTCTATTGGTACCGATGATGAATGGGAAAGGATAGTTGGTAAAGAAATTAATGATATGATTGAACAATCTGGTCGAGTAACGCCGCTTATGGTTGAGAATAAGAGACGAAGAAATGGGAGGTTGCCCGTAAAGGCTGTGTAATCGTTCCCACATTTTTATTATACATAATTGCTCATTGCGAGTCAATAGCCGTAAACATTAATCCATCTTTTGATCGTCCAGGAGTGTGAGGAGATGCGCGAGTTTTTCTACCCCATCAGCGTGGCTGTAATCGGCGTTTCAGATAAACCCGACAACCTGGGGCGGAATATTGTCGCTAACCTGGTGGAATATGGGTTTAACGGTATCGTTTACGCGGTTGGCCCGAGCGGCGGCATGATTGAGACGCGCCGCATCTACCGTTCTGTGGTGGACATCCCCGATCACGTGGATCTGGCGGTGATCTTGACCCCAGCGAAGACAGTGCCGAGTTTGATGGAAGAATGCGGACAGAAGGGCATCCGCCGAGTGATCATTGAGACGGCTGGCTTCCGCGAATATACCGCCGAGGGGCTTCATCTAGAACATGAAATAGAACGCATCGCCCAACAATACGATATTCGCTTTGTTGGTCCCAACTGCATCGGGATCATCAATATGGAGAATGGTTTTTGCGTGCCGTTTCCCCGCTTGAAGAAATTTATCAAGTCCGGCGATGTCTCAATGATCACCCAAAGCGGCGGCGTGGGGATGAGCGTGCTAAACCTGATGGCTAACGAAGGTTTGGGGCTAAACAAGTTCGTCTCAGTGGGCAATATGCTGAATGTGGATGCGGAAGACATGCTCGAATACCTGATTTCCGACCCGGGCACCGAGTTTATCTTTCTATATTTGGAAAGCATCCGCGATGGGCGGCGTTTGATGGAGATCGCCCGCCGTTCGCCCAAGCCCATCCTGGCTTTTAAATCCAACATCGGCAGGTTGGGGCAAAACATTGCTCAATCGCACACCGCCTCGCTGACCAGCGACGACAAAGTGGTGGATGCAGCTTTTCGCCAGGCTGGCGTGATCCGTGTGCATGACGCCACCACGTTGGCCAATACGTTGAAAATCCTGCGTTTACCACCCATGCGCGGTAAACGCCTGGCGGTGATTTCCCGCTCCGGCGGCCATGCAGTGATCGCCGCCGACGCTTGCGAGCTGGCGGGTTTCGAACTGGCGTATTTCCCAGAGAGTTATTTGCGCGAAATCGAAAAACATTTTCGCGCTTCGGTCATTCGGCTGACTAACCCGCTCGACCTGGGCGACCTGTTCGATCTGGATGTTTACGCCCAAATTGTCGAGCAAACGCTGCAATTGGAAGGTGTGGATGGCGTTGTTTTCTTGCACACCTCGCTCTCTGAAGCGGAAAACTTGAAGAGTCGCGCCTTGTTAGAGCGCTTGATGGCGTTGACGACCGCCTACGATAAGCCAGTAGCCTACTACATTTCGGCTGCCTTACAGGAGGTGGCGTATCTAAAACAAAACTATGATTTTCCCATTTTCACCCAGGTGGTGGAGACAGTGCGCGCGTTGGAAGTGAGTCATTATTATTG
>DYGV01000005.1:27607-51975 GCA_020724505.1 Anaerolinea thermophila | reverse complement strand
GTACCTGCCTTCCTTTGCCGTGGAGCGCGATGCGGTGAGTCAACTGATTGCCCGGGCTATGAACGAGAAGCGCGACCTGTTGCTTTCGGAAGCGTTGTCGGTGCTGGATTTGTATGGCGTTCCAACCTTGCGCAGCCTCGTTGCTCACAGCGCCCAGGAGGCGAGGGCAGCCGCGGAGCAGCTTGGCTATCCGACGGTGATCAAGATCATTTCGGAGCAGTTTTCTCACAAGTCGGATGTAGGCGGCGTGGAACTCAATCTACGCAATGGCGAGGAGGTGGCGGCAGCCTTCGATAAAATGATGCAAAAAATCTCCGCTACCTATCCAGACGCAAAGCTGGACGGCGTTCTGGTGCAACCGATGGTCAGCAGCGGGCACGAGTTGATCCTAGGCGGGCGGCAAGATCCGCAGTTTGGACCGGTGGTGTTGGCAGGTTTGGGAGGCGTCTTTGTGGAGATCATCGGAGAAGTGGAGGTGCGTGTTGCGCCTGTTCGCCGTCAGGAAGCTGAACAAATGATTGACAGCCTGCGCGGTTCGCAGGCGCTGCGCGGCGCGCGAGGCGGACGACGGGCGGACATCAACGCTGCAGTGGAAGCGCTGCTGCGCGTTTCCCAATTGCTGGTGGATTTTCCGCAGATCCAGGAGCTGGATGTCAACCCTCTGCGCGTCTTTGCCGAAGGTGAAGGTTGCATGGCGCTGGACGCGCGCATCATTTTGAGAAAAGATTGACAGCCTGCCGGGTTAGACAAGCTTTCGCTCCATTCGTAGTGTTGCCGATGCCCTCCCGACCTCCCCCAGATTGCCAAAATGGATTGGGGAGGCAATGCGGGGAGCTTGACGCAACTTTCATCACTCTCGTTTTTTCATTCGAATCTAGCCAAGGTGCGCAAAGTTGTGTTATCATACCCGCCAGGTTTTTTCATTTGGCTGCAATTCTACGTTTGGTAAATGTAAGTGTAGTAAAGTGAAGCAGCGCAAGATCGGTCTCACGGAACAATCCAATCCATTGATCAAGCAGGCGCTATCTGCGTGTACCAGGGAGTTTCTATCTCTTTGGGCGCAGGCGGGGAAATTTTGGGTTATCCGGCGCAGAGCCAATGCCCTGGGCTCAGCGTCGAGCCACACATACATCAATCCAATCTGACGAGAGGCGAAGGATGAATCTATTTGGACTTGCTCGACATGGACTCAATGCTTTTGAACAGATAGCCGTTCTTGGGGTTGTGGCAACAGCGATTTTTAGTTTGATCTACGCCTGGTTGCTGCAAAAAATGGTGCTCAAACGGGATAAAGGCGATGAGGAGATGCAGAGGGTGTGGAACGCTATTCGCGTCGGCGCGGATAGCTATCTCAACCGACAATTGCGCACCATCTTGCCAGCCATCGCCGTGCTTACGATCGCGCTCTTCTTTAGCGTCTATATCGTCCCACCCACGCACGAGGCGGTTGAAGAGTTTCCCCAAAACACCCAAATCATCATTGCCATTGGGCGAACGGTCGCCTTTATAGTTGGCGCGAGTTTTTCGCTGCTGGTGGGGCAATTGGGGATGCGCATGGCGATCCAGGGCAATGTACGCGCCACGGCGGCTTCTCGCAAGGGTTTCAATGAGGCGCTTTCGATCGCTTATTATTCCGGCACGGTGACAGGTATGCTCACCGATGGTCTGGGTCTGCTGGGTGGAACGATTATCTTCATTATCTTTGGTCGGGCAGCGCCGGACGCTTTGTTGGGCTTTGGCTTTGGTGGCACGCTGATCGCCTTGTTCATGCGCGTGGGTGGCGGCATCTACACCAAAGCCGCCGATGTCGGCGCCGACCTGGTCGGTAAGGTCGAAAAAGACATCCCCGAAGACGATCCGCGCAACGCTGCGGTGGTTGCTGATCTGGTAGGCGATAACGTCGGCGACTGCGCCGGTATGGCCGCGGATATTTTCGAGTCTTACGAAGTCACCATCGTTTCGGCGCTAATCCTGGGTATTGCGCTGATGGCGATTGACCCTACGCATAGCCTGAAGTGGATTGTGTACCCGCTGATTATCCGCGGCATCGGCGTGATCAGCTCAATCTTGGGTACCTTCACCGTGCCGATGTGGGAGAAATTCCCCATCAAGTTCCTGAGGGCGCACAACGCTGAAGAGGCGATGTTCCGCTCTTATGAGGTATCCAGCATCAACACCATTCTTTTCTCTTTCCTGGTGGCTATCCTCTACGCTGGCGACTGGCGACTGGCGATGCTCACTACCATTGGCGTTGGGCTGGCGGTCTCCTTCAACCCGCTGACCTCCTATTTCACCTCGGCGACAAAACCGCCGGTGCGCGAAATCGTTGACGCTACGGACACGGGTCCAGCCACGACGATCCTCTCTGGGTTAGCGGTCGGGATGGAATCCAGCGTCTGGGCGCTGATTGTGATTGCCATCAGCTTCGTCTTCGCCTTGATGCTCTATAGCGGCGAGGGCGCGTTGTATGTGTTGTACGCAGTGGCGATGATCGGCATTGGTATGCTCAGCCACACTGGAAATAATGTGGCCATGGACTCATATGGTCCCATTTCGGATAATGCCAACGGCATCGGTGAAATGGCGTGGGGCGGGCTGAATGACGCCGAAACCCGCCAGGCGCGCCAGGTAATGGCCGACCTAGATGCGGTGGGCAACACCACCAAGGCCATCACCAAGGGCATTGCCATCGCCTCTGCGGTGATCGCCGCGGTCAGCCTGTTCGCTTCTTATATTACGGATGTGGGTAGAGTCCAGGCCTCGCTGGGCGTGCCGGTGTTGGATTCCATCCGCGTCTCTGAGACGGATGTCTTCGTGGGCTTTCTGCTGGGCGGCGCGCTGCCGTGGCTGTTCAGCTCCCTTTCCATTCGCGCTGTCAGCCGCGCGGCGGGCGAGATTGTGCAAGAGGTGCGCCGACAGTTCCGCATCCCTGGCGTGATGGAAGGCACGACTACCCCGGACTACGCCCGTGTGGTGAGCATTTCGACCACCTCTGCGCAAAAGGAATTGATCCCGCTGGCGGCTATTGCTGTGTTAACCCCGCTTCTGGTGGGTATGATCCTGGGCGTGGAAGCGCTGGGCGGTTTTCTCGCCGGAGTGATTTTGTGTGGGCAATTGCTGGCGGTGTTCATGGCGAACGGCGGCGGTGCATGGGATAACGCCAAGAAAGCCATCGAGGATGAACCGCGCGACCTGGCGAAGAACACCGGTAAAGGCTCCGAGCGGCACAAGGCCGGTGTGGTGGGCGACACCGTTGGCGATCCCCTGAAAGATACCGCAGGCCCGGCGTTGAACCCAATGATCAAGGTGGTGAACCTGGTCTCTCTGTTGGCCGCGCCGATTTTGGTCTCGAACTCCCACCTGGGCATCATTGGCTGGCTGGTGGTGGGTGTGCTGCTCGTGGGTGTGGTATGGAGCATCTCCATCAGCAAGAAACCCGCGCCCAAACTTAAAGCGGCAGAACCAACGCCAGGCGATTAAATTCTATTCTTAATCCTGAGCGGCGTGGGCGACAATCTGCTTGAGTTGTCGCTCACGCCGCGCTTGACGGAGTGCGGTACCTGCGGGTATAATCAGGCCAATTGTTCTAACAACTGAATAGTGGGCAACCAGCGCAAGGCCCGTGCAGAAGCGCGGGTGACGAGGTGGAGGTTCCTCGCCGCGAGGCGAGGTTAAGGCCAGTCTAGCGACGACCTGGCCGAAAATCGAAAGATCAGCGGATGCCTCCTAGAGCCGCCATGCTCCAATATTTGCCCCTCAGAGATAAGTGATATGGAAACCGGAACGGGTAACCGGCCGACAGACTGTATCGCAGTGGCTGCCGCAGGCGTAATATGCCAACGGCAAAGTGAATTTGAGGGGCGCTCCGCTTCTTTTATGCTTGCATAACACCAGGCCTGACCTGTGGAGCACGCCCAGCGTGCTTTTTTGTTATTTAACGCATGCCGAAAAACAGTATTGGAGCTTTCTATGTCTGTTCACCCAACCCGTTATCACATCCAGACCCAGCTTGCTCCGCCGCCGGCTGGCTATCCGTCGCAATTCCATTTGGATGAAGGCGGCGCGTACGTCAAATATGGTCACCAGGTGTTTGCCGGCTCTGCTCAGCGCGGAGACGAGTATTGGACGGCGGAATTGATCTCACAAGCCTGGTATCAGGCGGAGACAGGGCGCATTCCCATATCCGGCGCGGGATATGGCGGTAAATTTGCCGGCAAGGGGTTCGACGCCATCTGGCTGGATATGAGCGAAATCGTGCGCCCGACGCGGGACGGCATCCATGGTCGAGAATATATCTCTACACAGGTGGATCTGGGCGGCGGGGTGGATCGGCTGACCTTCAACGAGCGAGGAGAACTGATCTCCAATCTGCCGCCCGCCATATCATTAGCAGTCCCGATCTTGTTGGGACCGTTGCCAATTCCCTTACCCGGACGTGGCGCGCTGCAAGCTATGTCGCAGGCTGCCGCCCGTATGCATACACTGGCGATGATCTCCGCCGATGACTATGACCAGGATCTGGCGCAATGGGGCGAGTATCTCGCGCCGCGAGCCTCGGCGCGATCTTTGGATGATCTTCCACAAGAGTGGGGGTTCCACTATATAGAGTTAGATGATGATCATCCTGGAGAAGTGCCTGCGGCGATTCGCCGGGCTTGCTTGCGTTGGCCGCAAGCGGTGATTGGCGCTCGGCTGGCTCTATCGCCAGACGCGGCTGAGGCTGCTGTTACGCTGATAGAAGCCGGTGCGGGAGTGATCCATCTATATGCGGACGATGTTGGACAAGACGTCGCCGGACGACCTCTACCGGAAGCCGTACGTGAGGTGCACACGTGGTTGGTTGAAAACGCGCAGCGTGATCGGGTCTGTTTATTGGTCAGCGGAGGCATTGGCGCAGCCGAACACGTGGCCAAGATCATTGCCTGCGGGGCAGACCTGGTGGCAACCGATTTCATCCTACAGGTAGCCTGGGGCTGCGCGTTATGGGCGGATAAAGGTCGCTGTCCGGTGGAGACCCAAGAGCTTGATCCAACTTGGGGAGCGCAGCGCATTGTAAACCTGATCAACGGCTGGCGTGATCAATTGCTGGAGGCGCTGGGGGCGATGGGGATGCGTGAGGCGCGCCGGCTGCGAGGGGAGGTTGGACGTACCATTTGGCATAACCAGGAAGAAGTGGCTTTTAAAGCTTATCTGGGTGGAAGCGCCCCGCGTTTCCGTTACCCCCGGCTGCCGCAACCCAACGGCGGCGAAGGAGATTTTCGCTGGCCGGCAGCGTTGTTATTCGCTACGCAGCAGCAAGCGCGCAGCGGTGAGCCGCCTGACGGTGAGCTGGAATATCGCATCGGCGCATCCGATGGGGGTTTTGATCGGCTAGCTTTCGCCTTTGAACTGGAACGCGACCCGCGCCATTCGCCTTGGGAGGATCCCGCTGGCTTTGACCTGCATTTGAGGCTCAATCGCCGTGAATCCGGCCGCCCGGATCTGACTCTGCCGCTACCCTGGTATGGAGCTGGAATGTCTTACGGCAGCATCAGCCTGCCAGTGATGCTGGCGCGAGCCCGAGCCGCGCAGCGATTGGGCATCTTGATCTCCACTGGGGAAGGTGGTTACCCGGATGAGTTGCAGCCTTACGCAGATCATATCATCACCCAGGTAGCCACTGGCTTGTTTGGCGTGAGCGAGGCGACCATTCAGCGCGCTCCGTTGGTGGAAATCAAATACGCCCAGGGCGCTAAACCTGGTCTGGGCGGTCATTTGCTGGGCAATAAGAATACGGATTCGGTCGCAAGATTGCGCGAAGCAGTGATGGGAACTTCTCTATTTTCTCCTTTTCCCTTCCACAGCGTGTATTCTGTGGAAGATCATAAAAAACACGTGGATTGGCTGAAGCAGATCAATCCGCGCGCCCTAATCAGCGTCAAGGTCTCAACACCAACGGATGTGGATATGGTAGCGGTGGGCTCTTATTACGCCGGGGCGCATATCATTCACCTGGACGGGGCTTATGGCGGCACCGGCGCTGCGCCGGAAATTGCCAAGAAGAACATCGCCATGCCCATCGAATACGCCATCCCGAAAGTGCATCGCTTTTTGGAGGCGGAAGGGGTGCGCGATGAAGTGACCTTGATGGCTTCCGGTGGGTTGCGAACCGTTTGGGATGCAGCCAAAGCCATTGCCCTGGGTGCTGACGGCGTCATCCTGGGGACGGCGGAATTGGTGGCGCTGGGATGTATCCGCATTGCGCAATGCGAAAAAGGTTTGGGCTGTCCATTTGGCATTACCACCACCGATCCTGAACGCGCCAAACTGATTGATCCAGACGTGGGCTATCAGCGCATTGTGAACCTGTACACTTCCTGGCTAGGGCAGCTTGCTGGTATCTTGAAGATTCTGGGCATGCGTTCAATCGGCGAATTGCGCGGACGCAGCGATTTGTTGGTGTATTTAGAAGGCTAAATGCGCAAGAATCGGGTGGCAGTGCGCCTGTTTTCCCCATAAAATGAGGCGTAATCGAAATACCCGCTATTGGAGGATTAGGATGATCCCGACAACAGAGTCAATGATAAGTTATCAGCAGCTTTCAGAAGATTACCAGCGCATTGAACAGGCGCTGGCATACCTGGAAGAACATTATCTGGAGCAACCTTCTTTAGCCTCCATTGCCGAACACATTGGCTTGAGTGAGTATCATTTTCAACGTTTGTTCACCCGCTGGGTGGGCATCAGCCCCAAACGTTTTCTACAATATCTCACGAAGGAACACGCTAAAGAACTGCTGGATCGTTGCGTTCCGGTCTTGGATGTGGCTTACCAAACCGGCTTATCGGGTCCCGGTAGATTGCATGATCTGTTTATCCATTGCGAGGCAGTGACGCCCGGCGAGTACAAGCTGCACGGTCAAGGGCTAACAATTCGATATGGTTTTCACCCCAGCCCATTCGGCGAATGCTTGCTGGCGGTTACGGAGCGCGGTGTATGCGGGCTGTCGTTTGTCAGCCAGGGCGACCGGCTCGACACGCTCAACGATTTTCGTCGCCGCTGGAAGAACGCCCGTCTGGTGGAAGACGCACGCGCGACCGCGCCAATTGTCGAGCAGGTTTTTTCCCTTGCGCCAGCGGCTGGAGGTCCATCTTTGAAGCTTTACCTCAATGGAACCAATTTCCAGATCAAGGTTTGGGAGGCGCTGCTGCGCATTCCGCCCGGCAGCGTTACCACTTATCAGCAGATCGCCGAAGGGATTGGCATGCCTGGCGCGGCGCGTGCGGTGGGACAAGCGGTAAGCTCGAATCCTGTTGCCTATATCATCCCATGTCACCGCGTTATTCGTAAAATGGGAGTTATCGGCGGCTATCGTTGGGGTTCTTTACGCAAGAAAGCTATTTTGGGTTGGGAGATGGCCAGAACATGAAAACACGCATCTGGGTTGCTTTGTTGGCTGTTTATATCGTCTGGGGTTCTACTTATCTTGCCATTCGTTTTGCAGTGGAGAGTATGCCACCGTTTCTGATGGCTGCGACGCGTTTTCTGGTGGCGGGGACGATTCTGTACGTGGGGGCGCGTTTGGGCGGCGCGGCAAAGCCCGAACGACGCCACTGGCGTCCCGCCGCGATCATGGGTTTATTCTTATTGCTGGGTGGCAATGGATTGGTGGCTTGGGCTGAGCAGCGTGTGGTCTCTAGTGTGACGGCGCTCATGATTGGAGCGACGCCGCTGTGGATCGTGCTGGTAGATGCGCTGCGTCCGGGAGGGCGGCGCCCTGCTCTGCGCACGCTGATCGGCGTGCTGATCGGACTGGCGGGGATTGTCCTGTTGATCGGCCCTGCCAGTCTGTTTGGCGAAGAAGAAAGCATAAACTTATGGGGGGCTTTGGCGTTGGTGGCTGCGGCTCTCTCCTGGGCGATCGGCTCCATTTTTGGGCGCGAGAAGCAGAATGAGCTTCCTGAGGCGCCTTTGCTGGCTACCAGCATGGAAATGCTGGCCGGCGGCGCTGGGTTGCTGGTTTTCGGCTCCTTCATGGGAGAGTGGGGACGATTAGATGTGAACGCCATCACAACGCGTTCGCTTCTAGGTCTGGCGTATCTGATCGCCTTTGGCTCGCTGGTCGGCTTCGCCGCTTACACCTGGTTGTTGCGCGTAGCCCCCACTCCGTTGGTCTCTACCTATGCCTATGTAAATCCCCTAGTGGCGGTCTTTTTGGGTAATGTGTTTGCTCAAGAGCCGCTGACCCTGCGCATCTTGCTCGCCGCGGCGGTGATTTTGAGTTCAGTGGTGCTGATTAACACCAGTCGGTTGTCGCCTCCCCAGCCCAAAGTGATCCTGGCGGAGGCGAGATGCTCGGAGGGCGTTGACTGATGAGTGAGGTGCATTTTGCGGATAGATTGGTCGCTTCGCGCCGTTGGCTGATGCATGGGTTGCCGGCTGCGTCGCGTTCTGATGAAGCCGCTGAAGGCGGATGCGGCGTGCTGGGGTTTGCCACCAACCTCCCCGTTGCTGGACGGCATGTGCTGACCGCCTCGCGACAGATGCACAACCGCGGCAATGGCAAGGGCGGTGGAATCGCGATGGTGGGCTTAGATCCCAGTCAGTTGGGCGTGGATCGGCAAACGCTGCGCAGCCATTACCTGCTGCAAATTGCCCTCCTGGAGGCGCGGGTTAGGGGCGAGGTGGAAACGCAATATATCGAACCGTTTTTTGAGGTCGCCCATGCGGTTACCTTGCCTCACCTGGACGACTATCGCCAAGTGGAGGGGTTGGAAATTCAGCCGCCGGAGGTGCAACGCTATTTTGTGCGCGTAAAAGCGGAGGTGTTGCAACGTTTTGCCGATGAGCATGGGTTGAGCGATCTACCGGCCAGGGCGGTGGAGGATGAATTTGTCTATCAGAATTCGTTTCGCCTCAACCGTCAATTCTATGCCAGCCTGGGCGAAAAGCGCGCCTTTGTCCTCAGTCATGGGCGAAATCTTTCGGTGCTTAAGATCGTGGGTTATGCCGAGCAGGTAGTGGAATATTATTGTTTGCAGGATCAAACTGCCCATGTGTGGATTGCCCATCAACGTTATCCCACCAAGGGGCGTGTCTGGCATCCCGGCGGGGCGCACCCTTTCATTGGGTTGAATGAGGCCCTGGTGCATAACGGCGACTTTGCCAATTACCATGCAGTGAGCGAATATTTGCGTCAGCGAAATATTGGCCAGTTATTTCTCACAGATACCGAAGTGAGCGTCCAGTTATTCGATCTTTGGGACAGGGTGTACGGTTATCCACTTGAGATTACCCTGGAAGCGTTGGCGCCAACCACCGAGCATGATTTTGCCATGTTGCCTGCAGATAGGCAGGAACTCTATCGGGCTGTGCAGCGAGCGCATATTCACGGCTCGCCGGATGGCCCCTGGTTTTTTATCCTCGCCCGTTCCATTGCAAATGAAAACTCGGATCGCTTCGAATTGCTGGGTATCACTGACACCAGCATGTTGCGCCCGCAGGTCTTTGCTTTGTACGAGAATCGGGCGCAAAATAGCGCGGTGCAGATCGGCCTGATCGCCTCCGAACGACAGGCGATTAACGCCTGCATGCGTTCATTGGCAGAGGAAGATGAGCGCTTCCAGCCGTTAGCGGACCATTATTGGGTGGCGCGCGGCGGCTCGCATACCGATGGCGGTGCCTTCCGCTTTGCTGTGACCTTACCTGCAGATGAAGTCGTTGGCTCACTCGTCTGCACCAATAAGTTCGGTCAGGCGGTCCGGCTTGACTCGCATCGGCGTCATTTGCAACCCGGCGATGGCCGCCCTGGCCGCGCTGCGGATGATTTTCATCGCCTGTGGGAAGAGCAGGCTCTGCGCGCATTTGACAACGGTGGCGCTCCTTCTTTCTGGAACTGGCTGTGTCCCCGCATCGCGCGTCTTTCATGGGATGAAATCGCCGACGGTCTGTCCTGGCTGGACGATTTCGCCCGCGCCGGCGAAGATGAGTGGCGCTTTAGCCTGGATGTGTTATCTGTTTTACGCGACCGCCATTATGATCTGGGTGACAAGAAGCGCGCTTCGCTTTTGCGTCTGGTGGATGATACTTTATTATCTATATTCGACCGGCTGCCGCTGGTTCAATCTGCCGCACCGGATGGCGGAATTCGCCGATTGGATTGGCAGCGGCGGTTGATCTTTCCAGCGGACGAATCGGTCGAGGCGGCTCACAAGGAAGGAGAGGAAGCAATTTTGGTGGTGGATGCACGCGGCTTTCCGGCAGAAGGTGACGAATGCGCGGCGCGTTATATGGTTCGGGCATGGATCAACGGTTGGCGGCGTATCATCGCCTATGGCTGGCGCGGCGGGCGCTTTGCAGCCTGCGGCTTAGGTGCCAGCGACGGTCTGCGCATTGACCTGTATGGCGATGTGGGCGATTACGCTGCTTCTGGATTGGACGGCGCGGAAGTGCATCTGCATGGCGATGGACAGGACCAGCTTGGTCAAATTCTCAAGCGCGGCAAGCTGGTCATCTATGGCGACGCCGGTCAGACATTCCTGTATGGAGCAAAGGGCGGCGAGATTTATGTACAAGGTTCTGTTGCCGGACGACCGTTGATTAATGCGGTTGGGAAACCGCGCGCAATTATTAACGGGGCGTGCCTGGATTACCTGGCGGAGTCCTTTATGGCAGGCGACCCGCTGAACGGGGGCGGTTTTGTAATTTTGAACGGGATCGTGTTCGATGAGCAGGGTCGTTTGGTTGAAATGGAGACCCCCTATCCTGGAGGTAATCTATTTTCGTTAGCATCGGGCGGCGCGATCTATTTGCGTGACCCGCATCGCACGGTGATGGAAGAACAATTGAACGGTGGCGCTTTCACCGCATTCGAAGACGCAGATTGGCGGCTGATTGAACCCTATCTGCGCGAAAACGAACGCCTATTTGGCATCTCAGTGGAAAGATTACTCTCGGTGGATTGCCAACTCAGAACGCCTTTCGAGGTGTATCGCAAAGTAGCCGTTCAAAGTATAGGCGTCCTTTCAGATGTCGAGAACCGCTAATTGCGCTTTAAAGTCACTGGCGGAAGCTGTTCAATTTGCCGTGTTCCCAGGCTTCTCGTAACGCTTCGATGACCATAGGGTCGTAGTTTTTGCCGCTCAAACGGATCAGTTCTTCGCAGGCTTGATCCAGGCTACGCGCTGCGGCAAAGGGGCGTTGAGTGATCATGTTGTCTAACGAGTCGGCGACAGCCAGGATACGCGCCCCTTCAGGGATCGTCAATCCCGCCAAACCATCCGGGTAACCTAAACCATCCCAACGTTCGTGATGGTGGCGCACCATCGGCGCGCACTCAACCAGATAAGGTACATCCTTGATCATCTCTGCGCCAGTGATGGGATGCCGACGTATCATTTCCCATTCCATCCGGCTGAGTGGGCCAGATTTGAAAAGAATTGAAGCAGGGATGTGAATCTTTCCAATATCGTGCAAGATGGCAGCAAATTGCAAATCCGTCTGGCGCTTGGGCGACCAGCCCAGATAACCAGCCAGGATGACGGCGATTTCCATAATCCGCTCGACATGTCCGCTCATATCCGGTGAACGGCTTTCGATGGCATTTGCCAGGGTAATCAGGCTATCCAGGTGCGCCTGATGGACGCGGGCCATTTGTGCCTGACGGAAGCGGCTTAACCGTGAGCGCACGGTGGTGACCAACTCTTCGCGGCTGATCGGTTTGGTCAGATAATCATCTACCCCCAGGTTGCGGCTGGTGACAAAATCGACGTGTTCGGTGCGCGCCGACAGAAAAATGAAAGGAATGCCTATCCATTCCTCGTGGGTGCGGATCGTGGTGTAGAAGTCATAGCCATCCATGACCGGCATGGTGATATCGGAAATAATGAGTTCTGGCAGCACACGTTGCATATGCTCCAGTGCCTCTTTACCGTTGCGCGCCGTGAGCACCTGGAACCCCTCCAGGGAAAGAATCTCTCGCAGCCCCTCGCGCAACAGATCTACGTCCTCGACCACCAAGATCAGTTCATTCGCCATAGTTCACGAGTGCTGGAATCTTACCATCAATCCTTGATGCGAGAGGGCGACTGCGGCGTTATCTTTCTGCAACAGATGGCAGGCCGGCCAGCGGCTTTGCGGCGCGCACGGCGCGCAGGATAGCCTGCGCAAAGACTTCAGCCGCAAACGCGCCGATCACGTTCACATCTGCAGAGCGGTTGCCGATGGAGAGGGCAAAGATGGTATCTCCATCCAACATGGTATGCGCTGGTCGTATGGTGCGCGCCAGTCCATCCTGCGCCATTTGAGCAACTTTGCTGATGTGCTCTTTATTCAAGCGGGCGTTAGTCGCCACGACGCCGATGACCGTGTTCCCCCGTCTGCCAAAGCGCAACCGCCCGGATGCGGTCAATTCTTTCATCATCGTCAACGTGTCGGCGAAATATTCTCCAGCGCCAATGCGGCGATTGTCCACTTCATAGCTACGTGCCCCAGCTATGATCTGTCCATTCTGTGGATCAACCACATCGCCGAAGGCGTTCACTGCAGCAATCGCTCCCACCACGATGCCGCGCCCCAGGTCAATGCTGGCGCTGCCGATGCCGGACTTCATTGCCTGCCCCATTCCCAGGATTTTCCCCACTGTGGCGCCCATGCCCGCCCCCACGTTGCCTTCGGCTGGCGGCTGGTTTGAAGCGTTCAGGCAAGCCTGATAGCCCATCTCTGCATTTGGGCGAACGCTTGATTTACCGATGCCCAGGTCGAATAAGATGGCCGCAGGCACGATGGGAACGCGCGCTACGCCAACCTCGAAACCAACACCGCGCTCTTCCAGGTAACGCATCACGCCGCTGGCGGCGTCCAGGCCGAACGCTGAACCGCCGGAAAGCACCACTGCGTGAACCTGTTGCACCAAATGCATGGGATACATGGCGTCGGTTTGGCGCGTTCCAGGCGCGCCGCCGCGTTGATCCACGCCGCCTACTGCTCCTTGCTCGCAGAGCACCACTGTGCAGCCAGTGAGCGCCTGTTCATCTTGCGCGTGTCCCACGCGGATGCCAGGCACATCGGTGATGGAGTTATTTCGTCGCATCCCTAGCTCCTGAAGAAGACGATGACCTGATTCTACCGCGACGTTGGCTCAGGAAATGCCCTTTCTCCGCTATCAAACATTTCGACAAACCGGATTACGACGCGCACCGTCTCAGGCAGGCGCGACATCGCGACGCGCCCCAGGTGATCTCTGGCGCAGTGGAATCCTCGATCGCCCAGTTGCCGATCGCGGGTGCCCAGT
Source organism: Anaerolinea thermophila (assembly GCA_020724505.1). Lineage (GTDB taxonomy): Bacteria > Chloroflexota > Anaerolineae > Anaerolineales > UBA4823 > RBG-16-57-11. The sequence goes on along the minus strand of DYGV01000005.1, from coordinate 38,705 downwards.
GTGGCGGCAGGAACGCCAACGTTCAAAAATGAGCCACCGTCGCAGGTCACCGGCCCGACCAGCAACGGGCTTTCGCCGGTCGTCTGGCGCACTGCCGTTGAAATCGCTTCGATGACCGCTGGTGAATTTGGCAAGAGTCGAAAGACCGTTCCATCCTGCTCCCAAATAACGTATGGACCGTTTTGCGCCATCGCTTCCAGGTTCAGCGCCACGGCTGGCAGCGGCCAGCTTCGACTTTGCACATAGGCGCGCGAACCCTGCATGTTGATTTCTTCGCCGCTGAACAATGCCAGGGTCAGGCGGGTGCGTTGCAGTGCAGAAGGGTTGTGATGATAGTGCTCTGCCAGCCCAAGCAAAATAGCGCAGGCGGCGCCGTTATCCACCGCGCCCTGGCTGGGTTTGCGCAACGCGCCCAGGATGAAATGCAGCCCCATGCCCCAGGCCAGGAATAACAAGACCGCGCCGAGCAGATAGCCGCTCCAGGTGAGAATTTCGTTCAGAGGTGATTGACTGCTGGGCAGCGATTCCTGCGCTACCCCCAACATGCCCAGCAATACGGTTAGCAGGATGCCAAGCGGCAGGTTTCTCACAAAGAACATGCGTTGCCGGTGATCCAGCCATTCGGTTTTTGTATCGTAGTGGGCGGACAAAATGATCTCCTGTTCAGGGGCTGGGGGGGCGAAATGAATGAGGATATTATGCGCCGGCCGACTGCCCGGCCAGGAAACCAATGGAAAGTGGAAGGCCACGTCCGCGATCCCGCCCGGCAGGCTGAGTAATGCAATCAGCAAAGCCAGCCATCCCCAGCCGAGCCACAGGACAATGACTAGCAGGGTGCGCGATACGATCAACCACAGGCCAATACACTGCCAGATGTACGGATAAGATCGAAAAGTGTGAATTTCGTAGGGGATGCCCAGCGCAGTCAGTTGCCTGGTGATGGCTCGTTTCGTCCGCCGTTCAGCGGCGCTGCCGTTGGGGCGCGGGATAGAAAAGATCTTCATCCAGGCTTCGTAATCAGGCATGGCTGAACTCTTTCCCTTCAATCATGGACAGGACCGGCAGCCCTCCGGTATGCAAGAATGAGAGGCTCATTTCCCAGCGGGTGCAGCGGCGACTGGATACATCGCAGTCCAGCCACCAGGCCGGCCAGCGTCTCACCGGAGCCGGCGGCTGTTATCACCCAGGCGCAAGGTTCTTCCGAAATGCCTTGCGCCTATTGCCGGAAGCACATTGAAAACGAAAGGGAGCACATCTACGCTCTCTTTCATTCCTCAACCGGAATTTCAACCTCAGCGCTCATCCCCCAGCGCAATCCCTGCGGTTGCTCTACCAATGCTACTGTTACCGTATATACCACATCCCCGCCCAAAATGTTTGCCTGTGGGGCGATCTCAACCACCTGACCTTCGACCTCCTCTTGTAGCGCTTCAATATACACCACTGCTTTTTGCCCCAGATGCACCCTGGAGATGTCTTTTTCGCTTAAATCTGCCGTTTCTACCACGAAGTCGCTCAAGTTTCCCAGCACAGCCACTACGCTGCCTGCCAATACGGTCTCGCCTTCGCTGACTTCTAGGGCGGTGATGACGCCCGAAAAAGGCGCTTTCAAAGTAGCCTGCTCTAGGGCAGCGCGGGCTTTTTCTAATTGCGCCTGGGCGTTTCTCTGGCGCGCTTGCGCCAATTCGACCTGCCTGGGATCTGGCCCGTCTTTAACTCTTTCAAAATCGGCTTTGGCTTTCTCTAGATTTGCCTGCGCAGTCATCAGACGCGACTCCAGCTCCAGGCGGCGCAAGGCTGCCTGATGGTTGCTTTCCGCGTTATCCAACTTCTCCTTCAATGCTCGGCGGGTGGGATCGGACTCAGACTTGTAGCGCACCGCGTCGAACGCCTGACGCGCTTTTTCCAGCTCGCTCTGAGTGATTTCGACGCTTTGGATTGCATTCACACCGCTCAGGTTCGACGCAGCTAGGAAGTAGTATAGCTGGTATTCTGCCTGACGCACTTCCGCATAAGCCGCGGCGATTGCCTCGAATGCTTGAGCTTTAACCAGAGGGGCGTTGCTGTAGAGATCGTCCAACGCCTGTTGGGCGGAGAGCGCCTCCAATTCTGCGCTGGTAACGGCGGCTTGTAGGGCTTCTTTTCCAGCCAGTTCTGCTATCACTTGTCCGGCTTGAACTGCATCTCCAGATTTGACCAGAAGACGTTGAATCTGTCCGTTCTGCGTAAAACTTAATTTTGCTTTCTGGCGCGGAACGACTACGCCCGAAGCCTGCACTCCAACGACTGTTGTGGTTTCAGATCCGCTAATAGCTGTTGGTGCAGATAGGGTTGGGATCGGCGTAGCTTTCTTGCTACAGGCGCTGTTGACCAGGAGCAGGATGATGGATAAGGCGATTATTTTCGTTCTTGGTATGCCGTACATATTTTTTACCAGTATTATGGGTCGAATGGAAATTTATTTTTCAAGACTGACGCTCGTGGCTGTTTTCTGCCACTTTCCCATCGCGCAAGGCGATCGTGCGGCGCGCGTAGCCGAAGAGGCGCGGGTCATGAGTAGCAAAGACGAATGTGACGCCGGTCTCTTGATTGAGGCGTTGCATTATCTCCATGACCTGTTTTCCGTTTTCTGTGTCCAAGTTGGCGGTTGGCTCATCCGCCAGAATCAACAACGGACGGGGCGCCAAGGCGCGCGCCACTGCCACACGCTGCTGCTCGCCGCCACTCAGTTGATCGGGGCGATGATGAGCGCGCTCGCTCATGCCCACAGCTTCCAGAAGCTCTGTCACCCGTTGGCGACGTTCCGAGGAAGGCATTCCATTGAGCAGCAAGGGAAGCTCGACATTCTCATATGCTGTCAACGTTGGGATAAGAGCAAAGAATTGAAAGATGAAACCAATGCTGCCGCGTCGCAGGTCCGCGCGTTGGTTACGGTTCAGGCGACTTACATCCTTGCCATTGATCCATACCTTGCCGCTGGTTGGCTGGTCTAAACAGCCGAGAATTTGCAGCAATGTGGTCTTTCCAGAACCTGAAGGTCCTACGAGGGCGGTGAACTCCCCACTTTGAATGCTCAAACTGACACCGCGTAACGCCAGAGTTTCGATATTGCCGGTCTTATAAGCGCGAGTGACGTTTTCAACTTTGATGAGTTCCATGGCTGATCTCCTCAAGCAATGTTTACTTTCCACCGCGCAACGCTTCGGTAGGTTGGAGGCGCGCTGCCATAATCGCCGGGTACAAGCCTGCCAGTAAAGTAATAACGAGCGTCGCAGTGGATAAGGTGACTGTATCTTCCAATGTAAGTTCGGGGCGGATTGTGTTCCCAATGAGCATCCCGCTGATCCCCATATCGCCGAGGTAAAATCCACGGGCGGCGAAATAGGAGGTAACAGCGATTCCGAAGATCAATCCTAAGATAATTCCCCCCACTGCCAGCAAACCTGTCTCCACTAAAAACATGGATAGGATTTCTCCTGACCGCCAGCCGATTGCCGCCAGAATACCGATTTCGCGTGTGCGTTCAAAGACCGCCATGATCAGTGTGTTGACAATTACTGTGGCGGTAATCGCCAGAACGATCAGGTAGAGGATCGAAATATAGGCGTTGGCAAAATTCTCATACTGGATCAGCAGGTCGTTCATTTCGATCCATGTGGTTACTTTATAGGGTAGGTTAGCCAGCGCTCTGGCTACCTGTTCAGTTTGATCCTTGTCGTGTAACAAAATGAAAATGAGGCTGGCGTGATTTTCTGTGCGGGTGATGGTTTGGGCTTTGGCGAGAGGAAGCAGAATTGTCACGTTATCGAAGGCGCTGGTATCGGTAGTGTAGATCCCGCGCACCGTAAATCGTTGTTCATCAACATCCCCGTTCGAAGTGTTGATGGAGCAATTCACCTGGTCACCTACGTGCAACCCCAACTTGTCTGCCAACGGTTTCCCAATCAGAATGCCTTCACGATCATCAGCAGTTAAGAATTGTCCTTCGAGCAAACCATCCCGGTAAGGATCATTGGCTTTGGCTTGTGGGTCAATACCGATGATCCGCACGCCAATCGATTCATCTCGATGAACCATCATCCCTGTGGCGAGCAAGCGGGGTGTGGCGTCTTTTACCTGGGGCAGCGCAGCGATTTGCGAGACGATCATTTGTGGATTTTCAACCAGGTCTTCCCATTTCAAACTCGTTTTGTTTTCATCATAAGACAAACTGCGCACCTGAAGATGTCCGCTTTGCAAGCGAATGGTCATTTCCATTGCGCTGCCCATTTCGCCTTGAATAAAACTTGCCATGAAAATCAATAGCCCTAATCCAAGAGCCAGCGCCAGCGCAGAGAATAGGGTACGTCGTCTATTTCGTCCCAGATTGCGATAGGCGATTTTAAGTATTTGGGTCATCCTACACCTCACACAGTATGAAGCGCTTCAGTGGGTTCACGTCGCGATGCTTCAAAGGCGGGATAAAAAGCGGCCAGGGTGGAAATGATGGCGACGGTCAAAGCGCGCTGGAAAAACATGTTCAGCCCCCATTCGGGGTAAATGCGGCCACTGATAAGCGCCATGTAGGTAGTTACGTTGGCGAATTGGGTGTAATCCAGGCCGACCTGCCGTAGCACTCCATTGATAGAGACGCCCAGGACGCCGCCTGCTGCCGCCCCCACCAGACCGATCATTGTCCCTTCTAAGATGAAGAGGAACGAGATTTGAGAGGGCTTTAAACCCAGCGATGCCAGGATGCCGATCTCTCTCTGTCGTTCATACACTGCCATAAGAAGCAGATTGATGACCCCCACGGCAGCGATCATGATGATGATCACGCTAAAAATGTTCATCACCGCATTCTTAGTAGTGAGCGCCTGTTGAAGTTCGGGAAAGTTGGTTTGCCAGCTATCTATCTCGACTCCAGTGAGTTGCCGGCTAAGGTCGTTGATCACTATCTCCTCTTCCCCTAACTTCTTTAGGAAAACAACTACTTCGGTGGATGTGCCGGTTAATCCATATAATGACTTTGCCTCGTTGATCGAGATATACAAGTTGCGTTTCTCGATCTCTGGCATCCCCAGGTTATAGATGCCCACCACCGTCATAGTGCGGCGACGCATTTGATCGTGTATGGCGCGACCGACAAGAGTGATGCGATCACCCACGCTGACGTCCATTGCATCCGCTAATCCTTTGCCGATGAAAACCGCATCCTGATCGTCGCTCTTCAGGTAACGCCCCTGGATGACATTTTGGGCAGCCAGGTTGACCGCCAGTTCCTCTTCAGGTTCGATGCCGATGATGCCAACGACAAAAGCGCCTTCACGGCTGGTTGCCAACCCGCCGGTGTTGATGCGGCGCGCCGCGGTCAACACACGCGGATGCGCTCGTACAAGATCCACAATTGCTTGGTCGTTAGCCAGCGGTAAAAGAGGAGTTTGACTGGTATGAAGGCGATAGCCGGCGGCATGGATCTGCAGATTGCCGCCCAGGACTTTGACCGCGCTGCCGTAGATTGCCTGATCGAATCCAGATACCAGCCCGTCATACATCATCATCATCGCTAGCCCCATGCCCATGGCGATGACAATGATGAGCGTTCGTCGGCGATGACGCCAAATATTTCGCCATGCCAGGCGTAAAAATAACTTCACGGCGTGAACTCCTTTCTATTTGATGAGGTTGGGATAACAATTTCTGTAGTGGGAGGAAACCATGAAGCAATGTCCTCGCGGTTGAGCAGAGCGAGGGATCGACGCTCTGCGCCTAGCAAACGCTCAATTGCTTCGGTATAGGCTTCTAATGTGGTGTTGAGCCACTGTTGGTTCAATTGAGGGTGAGCGGAGAGTAGTTGCTGCGCCAGGCTATCGCTAAAGCCTTGGAACAGATAAATCATCATTTTTGCTGTTTCCTCAGCATGAGTGACGCTCCAGAGGCCTTCTCGATTGCCTTGTTCGATAATTTTTGCTAGGATGGGTGTGATTTGTTGAATACCCTGGAAAAGCGCCTTTTGACGTACAACGGCGTTTTCATCCAGGTACCAAACACGCAAAAGAGCGATCATCACTTCTTTACGAGAGGTCTTCCATCGCAAGGCGGATTGAAAATAACGCTCCATTTTCTGCCGGGCGTTCAGGGAAGGGTCTTCGATGATCCCATCTAGCTCATGGATGATTTCGCCTGTCATACGTTCGATGAGCGCTTCCAATAGATCGTTTTTCGAAGCGAAGTAGTGGAAAAATGCGCCCTTTGAGATTCCCAATTCGGCCAACAAATCCTGAATGGTCATGCGCTCGAAGCCTTTGGTATAGATCAGGCGTAGAGCGGAATCTAGGATTTTGTTCCGTTTCGCGGCATATTCCTGTTCATTGAGCGGACGCGCCATCATTGCCTCAATAAATAAACCGACCGTTGGTTTGCTTATTGATTATAGTAACAATTGAAGTGGGCGTCAAGAGAGTGCTCTGATGACCTCTTATCCGCTAACAAATGAATGTCTTATTTTGCTCTCTTCGCGTCTTTTATGTTAATTTTTTAACGTGAAAGCGCAGAGGCACAAAAGAGTTTGTGAAATGCTCCTGAAATCTTAGCGTCTTGGCGTTGAGTTATTAACGCGAAGGCGCAAAGGCGCAAAGGGATTATGTGGTTTTTCTTAGCGTCCTGGCGTCTTGTCGTTGAGTTGTTAGCGCGAAGGCGCGAAGGCGCAAAGGGGTTTGTGAAATGCTCCTGAATCTTAGCGTCTTGGCGTCTTTGCGTTGAGTTATTAACGCGAAGGCGCAAAGGGATTGCGTGGTTTTTCTTAGCGTCCTTGCGTCTTGGCGTCTTTGCGTTGAGTTGTTAACGCGAAGGCGCAAAGGCGCAAAGGAATTTTATAATCCGTTGACCACTCGGTGAATGCCATACTTGACCAGATTTTGTCCAAAATTGATGACCAAGCCAAGTTTCAGGCCGGTGATCCGTAAGTAGGTCAGTACTTGCGATTCAAAAATTGGGTTGTAGGTCATCACGGCTTTGCATTCCACAATCACCAGCCCACCAACAAGTAAGTCGAGTCGTAAAGGGGCGCTGATTACCTGGCCTTTATAAGTCACTGGCACAAGTCTTTCGCGTTCCACTTTTGGGCCTCGGCTTTGAATTTCGATCGCCAGCGCGTCGCGATAGATGCTTTCAAACAGTCCGGGACCGCCCAGCACGCGATGTACCTCGATGGCGGCATCCACGATAATTTGACTTAGTGCGTTTTCGTCCATATATGCTCCTGAAATCTTTGCGTTGAGTTGTTATCGCGAAGGCGCAGAGGCGCAAAGGGGTTTGTGAAATGCTCCTAAAATCTTAGCGTCTTAGCGTCTTTGCGTTGAGTTATTAACGCGAAGGCGCAAAGGCGCGAAGGGATTATGTGGTTTTTCTTTGCGTCCTTGCGTCTTTGCGTTGAGTTGTTATCGCGAAGGCGCAGAGGCGCAAAGGGATTGTGTGGTTTTTTCTTGGCGTCCTGGTGTCTTGGCGTTAACTCTCTATAGGCAACAGAAATCGGTCTATCAATCGGGTGTGAAAGGACATCCATTACTCTTGTAGAACGTAAGCGTGATCGTGGATTGCCTTCCTCAGATTATACCTTTCAGCCTAGGAGGATCAACGTAAAGTGGCTTTACCAAATTCACCCTTTGTTCTACAATTGGCGACATGAAGGTTTCGGTTTATCTGCACACCATCCTGGCACAGCAGACCCCGGAAGGCGAGGTGCGCCGCCTGGAGCTGGAAATGCCGCCCGATAGCAGCATGGCGGATCTGTTGCAACTGTTACAGACGCCGCTAAGAGGCGACCAGATTATGCTGGTGGCTAACGGGGTAATGGTAGACGAGTCGTATCTGCTGCAGGATGGCGATCGGGTGAACCTGATGCCGGCCATCTCCGGCGGATAAGCAGGCGCTTCCAGTCTGCGTTATTTCCCCAACATTTGGGCGAACCACAAACTCAACAGGTCGCCGGCAGGTTTACCATGCACGGAACCCGAGGCGTCGCGCAGCGCGGCGGCGGGGTAATAGCCGCGCGCGATCACTCCGCCGATCCAGTCTCGTTGCGCGGCGGCGCTTAGCGCGCTCTGATAGAGATCCACCTGCGTCTGTAAAGATGGGTTCGAGGGGATGTCTAGCGCCAACAGCACAGGTGTGCCGCTGATGAGTTGCGTCGGCCAAACAATGCTATCCAGCCAGCTTTCCAGATCTCTCCCCAACACACTTTCGAAACCCTCCCCAGGGGGTACGGTCAGGGTGAGATAGATCAGATCGAACGCATCCAGGAAAGACGGCGGCGATTCGATCTGATCCGAGGAAATGGACCAGAATAATTTACCGCCATAGCGGCTACGCACCTCCGCCAGCAGAGAGCGCCAATGCGCTTCGGCGTCCGCCGGTGCACCCGAAGGCTGGCCGTCGGGCAGGATGCCGCCAGGCAGGGCGGGGGTCAACCAATCGCCGCCCAGGATGAGTGCCTGCGCGCCGCTGGCGGCTGCCAGGTCGGCGTGATGCAAGGCGAAGGTGCGGTATTGCTCGAACCACACCGGCCACCAGCCGGGCGACTGGCGCGGCGCGCTGCTCCACCACTGGTCCCAACGGCCGGAGAAGTTCACGGTGGGATATACAGCAGCGTTCAGCCCGCGGTTTTTCACCTGCGTCAGCAGTTCCATCAGGTCAAACCAAGAGGCGTCTCTCTCGGGGTTGCGCAGCAGGATAGGTGGATCGTTGCCCAGTTCGCCGCCCGGGGCGGTGCGTCCATAGCTCCAGGTGGGTGAGATCACTACCAGATTGACATTGATTTCCTGGATGTCGTTGAGGGTGGCGGGAAATAGCGATCTATACATCGGGTGATAGCGCGGCGAGAGAGCTACCCCTGCGGCAAACGCCCCAGATCGAGGCGCGGCATCCACTGCCGGAAGCGTTACTGTGGGGGAATCTGACCAGTTTGCCCAGGCGGTAATGTGATCAGTGATGGTTTGCGGTTGAAACTGTGACTCTTGGTTGTTGAGTGGCACCACGCGACCCAGAGTATCCATGCCAGGTGTCTGTGCGTCGTCGGCGAAACCACACTGTCCGTTGCGGCAGTAACGATACCGAAGTTCTCCGGGCAATTCCAACGGGCTGTACAGGACATAAGCCCAGCGCCCGTCGCCCAAATTCCACATGGGCAGGGGTTCCGTCCAGCCAATTAGAGGGTTGAACTGGATAGAGATGAAATCCTGCGGCGGCGTATCGGCTGGGACGTGCACGTCGAAAGTAAAGCTGCTCTTAGCTGCGTCCTGCCAGGTCTCCACCGTATCTTCCACCAGCAGCGTCTGATCAGGCACGATCAACTGGCGTAGACGCAGACTGCCATCTGAATTGCGCTCCGCGTTCCAAAATCCATCGCCCAAGGTATATTTGTAGCGCACATCTGCGCCGACGGGGAGCGAAACGGTTAGGGTATAACGTCCGTCGGGCAGCGGCCTCATCACCGGCATATTGGCGGGCAGGGCGCTGGCGCCCAGCGCCAGGTTAGCGAAGGTGTTGCCCAGCGTGTAGGTGTTGCCCGCCAGTCGCACCGGGATTACCGGCAGAGTGCCTTCCGGCACGCGCACCACAAAGACCACGTTGGAAAACTTTGCTGGTTGCAACTGGAGCGGCGCCGGCGTGGTCGCTTCGGCAGCCACCCGCGCCCCTTGCTGAAACGTCTGATATGCCCCGTCTATGGCGTAAGCGGTCAGGTTATGCACGCCTGGCGGCAACCCTTCGAGCAAAAAAGAGCCGTCGGAAGCGGTGAAGGTCTGCGCCCCGCCAGCAGCGACGAGCAAATTGGCGATAGGTTTGCCGGTTACAACGTCGGTAGCGTTTCCGGCAATGCGTCCGCGTGGCAGCATGTAGGCCGTATCCGTCCAACGACTGACGACGTCGTCCACAAACCCTTGACCGGTGACGTGATAGATGCGGTAGCGCACCGCCGAGCCGTCCGACAGGTGTTCTGCCACGCGGATCGGTCCAACGGAGCGTTCGTAGCGGTATTTGAGCAGGCTGCCAATACGGAAGGGCAGGGTGATGACATATACGGGAGAGCTCTCGTTGCCGGGGATGGGCGCGCCAGGTTCCATTGGGTAAGCTTGCGCGTTCAAAGCCAGACCGGTCACTTCGTCCAGCAAGGTGAGATAGACTAGCGTATCCGGCGGGGTGTTAGGCGGAGCAACGACGCGGAAACTAATCAGCGTCTCTGGCGCGGGCAACTGATCGGCGGAGATTTGTGCCGTAGGTGTAGCTCCGTTTTGCGAGACGGCAGGGGTGGTCATTGCCGGCCTTGGCATGTTGCAACTTTGGGCTGCGGCGATGAATGCGGCGAGCAGGCACAAACGGGCGATGATTCTGAGCTGGATCATAGGCGGGTCTGGGTCTCAGCCTGATTCAGGTGCAAGAAGCGTTCCCAATTGCGGTAGTGTTCAGAGGTGTTATATTACTGAGTGGGATTAATTTGCGATGTTTTCCCACATTGCAGAAAAATATAATTTCGCTTTTGACAATAAGATTTCTTCTATTCCACAACTTGATCCAATGGGCTCCAGGTTAAAGACCCTGGATTTCCACAATGCATCCTGCACACGCGGATAATATTTCAATTGGCCGCCAGATTCGCCATACCACTCAAAGATAGTTCCATCCTTGTCTTGCCCTCTTAATCTTCGGCCACTTCTTTGTATTTGTTGAGACTCATCATTAACATCTGGGAAATCCCATACCAGTTGTTCTGCTTCAGGAAGTTTTAATTTAAATTTATATAGTTGGTACATCCCCCGTGCATTCCATGCAAGGACTAGATAATAGCTTCTTTCTAAATCTATTGATCCCCCATTAGATATACCAACTTGATGATGCCACCTCTCGACCATGCTTAAAAGTATTTTTCCAACTTGTATTGGATATTGCTTGTAGTTTCTTTGTTCGATGCCATTCAGAGCAAGTTCTTTCCAAAACTTTCCCGATGAATTGGAAAGCTCTAGCGTTACTCGATTTGTCTTGAAAGTGTCATTCAAAGCACGACGCATCTTGCACGATATTCCGAAATAGATGCCCGGACGGTTAACATCGGGTATTAGAACGT
>DYGV01000005.1:22904-27597 GCA_020724505.1 Anaerolinea thermophila | reverse complement strand
TCAAAAATATGCTTGTTCTCTTGGGCTATTCCTCCAAAGCTTACTGCGATCGCTCTCTCGAAATCACGCCATCCCGGTAGAGTTGACTGTTGTTTACCCTTTAACTGCCCGCTGCCATCCTGAAACGTGCTTAGGATCAACCGGAATTTTTCTACCTCACGTTCAGTAGGATCTAGATCAATGAGGGGGATATTCATATTGTCTTACCTCGATCTCATCTTTGAGAAGTTCATCGGTTGTTACGTTGAAAAATCTAGCGACTTTGAGGACGAGTTCTGCAGTTGGTTTCTTTTTCCCCGCTTCGATCTCACTTATATAACCGCGAGCTGTCAGCCCAAGAACTAGAGCTAGCTCTTGCTGTGATAATTGGCTGTTTATCCGCAGAAATCTTAGTTTCTCTCCAAATCTTTGCATAGTTTTAAGGTAAACTGTAGGTTGACAGAAATGGTTGATTATGATATATTCGTCTCTAGTAGAGACGAACTCTGTACAAGTTCAAGCGAGATTACTTATGTACAACAAAATAGTGAACAGTCCTTTTAAATGGGTGGGAGGCAAATCGCGACTGCGTAAGCAGATCATATCTTTAATCCCTAACCATACTTGTTATGTAGAACCTTTTGCAGGAGCAGCATGGGTTTTATTTGGTAAGCCACCAAGTCCGGTTGAAGTATTAAATGATATTGATGGAGAACTTATTAATTTTTTCAGAGTAGTCAAAGAGAGGCCAGAAGAATTGATTGCTTCATTTGAGTGGGAACTTGTATCACGAGCTGAATTTGAGAGGTTAGCGAAATTGAGGCCCGAGGACCTCACAGAAATACAACGTGCTCATAGATTTTACTACTTGATAATGGCGGGCTGGGGAGGGGAATTTAGGTATCCCCGTTTCCAGACCAGTATTACAGATGGCGGCCATGGAAATCGCTTAATTGGTGCGCTCAAAACCCTTCGAGAGCGTCTACTGCCAGTGCATGAACGTTTGAGGACGGTTATCATCGAGAATTTGGATTGGTATGAATGTATTGAGAGATACGATAGTGAAAAAGCAGTCATGTATTTGGATCCACCTTATCCAGACAATGGCTGTAACTACGCTTACAATATGCGCGATTGGGAAGATCATCAACGATTGGCAACACGCTTGCACACGACGAAATGCAGATGGATACTATCTTCATATGACATACCCGAAATTCGATCACTTTACCCTAATAATTACGTGGTGCAAGTTCAATCTTATTCTGGTATGAGAACAAGAAAGAACAGCACCCAACGCGTTTTAAACAAGGAGGTGTTGATTACAAACTACTTACCTGATAGCACTACGGTGATGCAATTTAATGATAATGTGCAACAGATGAGGATGGTTTTTGAAAAAGGGATTCTAGATTATCATTCTGACTCCAATCTATCTGATGCGTGAATAGATATACAGGAAGTCTTCCAGAACATCTCTAAGCCATCCCTTTCTCTCGCAAAGCAATTATAACTGAAATACCACTATAAACTTGCCTATAGAAGCCATCAGTGCCTCTATAGCTGTATTCTGTAGTGTAGAATCACGGGCTGTAGATTAGTTGTCTGGATCAATAGCCGTATAACAAAGTAAAAGTGTAGAATTGAGAAGGAGCCATTTCTCAGTTATATTTTTCTTCTGGGATGAAGTAAACATCCGTGGGCTTTAGCTTGCTATTGCGCAGAAAGCGCGGCCGCACGGGCATACCGATCCACTCCAGTGTGGGTTGTTCTGGGTCAACGCCCATCAGACGCGTCAGCAGCAAGGTGTTTACGCCTTCGAACTCGATGAGTGCCAGGACAAAGGGCGTTTCCGGTAGGAATTCCTCCGAGCCAAAATAACATACCGTGAAGGCATGCACTTGCGCCGGGCGTTCGGTGATGTCAATCCAGGTGGTTTCTTCGCCGGAATACATATCATGGCCGCGCGGCGTGGCGTAGGTATAACCACTGCTCGGTGTCCGGGAAGCCAGCAGTCGGCGATTGGTCAAACCGGCAAACCAGGGGCTATCCTGTCCATAAGAGTGCAAATACGTGATGCAGTATTCCTGTTCAATTTCTAGCGGCGCCATTTTCTTCAGAAAAGCCAGCGCTTCGGGCGTGGTTTCAACCGGAAACGGCACGCCGTGTACAATATATCCGCCCAGTTTTTCTTCGCGTTGATTGGGTAACTTTGCCATCGCTTGCCTCCCGAAATTTAGCTGACGCGCTCCAAGATCGAAACCGTAACGTATGTTCCCGTGCCGGCGTGGCTGTGGATTGCTCCGCGCACGGCGTTCTTGACTTGCAGGGTGGCGTCGCCGAAATGTTTCTGGATGCTGCCCTGCAACTGCCAGATGGCGAAAACGCCTTGCATCAACCCGGTTGCGCCAACCGGATGGCCGCAGGCGATCAGGCCGCCGGAAGGATTCACCGGGCACTGCGGCGCTTCGGGCGTCTTCAAGCCATAGTCAATATTTGGCATGAAGGCTTTGCCTGAAACAGCAAAGGGGCCGCCTTCGCCATAGCGGCACAATCCCAGGTCTTCATAGGTCTGGATTTCGCTAGAAGTGTAAGCGTCATGCAGTTCGATGAAATCCAGCTCCGCCAGAGGGTGATAAATGCCAGCCATTTTATAAGCCATGTTGCCGGCGGTGCGCCCGGCGCGGAAAGAATGCACGCCTGGGTAGCGTGTGCCGCGTTGCCATAGGCGGCGATAGTATGCTAAGGTCTCATCGGATGAGCGTTCTTCTTCGGTGGCGTAGTCGCGCATGAACTCGTCGTAATCCATGTGCGGGCGATCCGCCATGCGCATGGCGTCGGTGCCGCGCCCAATGCCCACCACCTGCACCAGGGGCCGCGGGATGTGCGCACCGGCTGCTTCCAGCCGTTCAAGTCCTTCCTCCGAAGCCAGGATTACCGCCGCGGCGCCATCGGACATCACGCAGATATCCAGTCGGGTGAGCGGCCAGGCTACCATCGGCGCGTTGCGCACATCTTCTACTGTATAGCGATGGCGTTTTTGCGCATACGGATTGTAAAAGGCGTTGATGTGATTTTTAACACTCACCGCTGCCATCTGATCCACCGTGGTGCCAAATTCTTTCATGTGGCGGGTGACCATCATGGCATAATAACCTGAATAAAACCCTCCTACAGGGTAATCAAAAGAGACATCCGAAGCCAGGGCGATGAATTCATTGCCCTTCCAGGTTTCCACATGGCTCATCATTTCGAAGCCATAGGCTACGCACACATCCATGTGCCCGCTGGCGACGGATTTCCACGCCTCCTGGAAACAAATGCCTCCGGTCGCGCCGCCGCCTTCGACGCGATGGCTGGGCTTAGGCGCTAGCCCCAGATAATCTTGCGCCATGATGCCTGCCATCAACTGCCTGGTGAAGTGATCGGAAAAATAGGAAGCCACCGAGCCATCCACCAGACGGGTGAAGGTGGGAAAATCCAGCCCGATATCTTGAATGGCATAATCGTAGGCTTCTTTGACGATCGCCTGGAAGGTCTTGTCGCGGCGCGCCTTGACGAACTTGGATACACCGCCTGAGATTGCATATACGGGTCTCATCCCTCCTCCTTTGGGTCGCTATAATTGAGTGATTATGTTCTACGCCTGAGGTTGGAACAGCGTATATTGCCTAGATTTTACCAGCCGCGCGAGCCAGTGTAAGCACGCGTTGGGCAGATTTCATGATGGGAGCGTCTATCATCTTGCCATCTAAGGCAAATGCGCCTTTGCCAGCTCTTTGATGCTCTTCAAACGCCTGTTGCACCCGCAGCGCATAGGCGATAGCTTCGTCGCTGGGGGTGAAGGCCTCCTGAACCGGCGCCACCTGGTTGGGGTGAATGATCTGCTTGCCGGAGAATGCCATCCGCGCGCCCTGTTCGGCTTCACGCCTTAACCCTTCGATGTCTTGAAAGTCAATATACACCATGTCAATCGCCTGCAAGTCATAGGCTGCTGCGTAGGTTACCACAGCGCTGCGGGCGTAAAACACTTCCCAGCCTTCACGGGTGCGAGTGGCGCCAATGTCGCCGGCGAAATCCTCTGCGCCAAAGATGATGGCTTGCAAGCGTGGATCTGCAGTTACAATTTGCGGCAGGTTGATCACGCCGCGAGCCGATTCCACCACCGCCAGCAGACAGATGCTCCCTTTGGGCCAGCCATACAGCTCCTCGTAGCCGGCAATGATCTGGCTCACCCAATGAATCTGCTCGGCGTATTCCAGTTTGGGGATCACAATTCCATCCGGGCGCGCCGGCAAGACAACAGAAAGATCATCGCTCTCGAACCCGCTGCCAATGGCGTTGATGCGCGCCAGCCGTTCTGCTGCGCCGAAATCCAGGGTCTGCAACGCCTGGGCGATGGTCTGGCGGGCTTCCGCTTTGCGGTTGAGCGCCACGCCATCTTCCATATCCATACAAATACAATCTACCCCAAGCGTGGTTGCCTTTTGTATCTTGCGCATATCATCGCCGGGCATATATAGGAGGGCGCGTCGTGCGTGCATCTTTTTTCTTGTGCCTTGAACTCAATTCAAACGATTGGGCCTGGCAAGTGACATTTATCGCTGAGCAACCCAGGCCAGGAAGACGCTAAAGAAGTAGAGAACGGTCATTGGTAGCATCACCAAACTCATGTTGACCGGATCCACCGTTGGGGTGATCAAAGCTGCCACGA
>DYGV01000005.1:0-22894 GCA_020724505.1 Anaerolinea thermophila | reverse complement strand
AATCACCAATGCCAGCCGCCATTGTTGCGCCAACATTTTGGCTTTTACCCAACCTAGTCTTGCCATTAAGTAAATAACCAGTGGAAATTCGAATGCGACACCGATCCAGAACATCAGGCTGGTGACAAATTTGACATAGGAAGATGGACGTGGGATCGTGTGTATGCCCATGAAATTGAGCAAGAAGGGCAACGCGGTGGGCAGCATGAAAAAATAGGCGAAGGCCATGCCGCCGATGAAGAACAACGTTGCCACAGGGATGGCCAGCAGCCCATAGATACGCGCCCGGCGGCTCAACCCTGGCGCGATGAACATCCATATTTCCAGGGCAATGTAAGGGAAGGCGATGGCAAAGCCGGTCAATAGGGAGACACGCATCACCGTGCCAATTGGTTCGGTAACCTCAATCGCCACCAGCGATTCTATTCCGCCTTTTAGCGGGCGGGAGAGTACAGCCAATATTTGTTGGAAGAAGGTGAATGAGAAAGCGGTGGTAATCGCCAACGCCAACACGC
This sequence comes from Anaerolinea thermophila, assembly GCA_020724505.1. GTDB lineage: Bacteria > Chloroflexota > Anaerolineae > Anaerolineales > UBA4823 > RBG-16-57-11. Next base: position 22,379 of record DYGV01000005.1, on the reverse strand, counting down.
TGCGCAGCAGGTGTTTGCGCAGCGCGTCCAGATGTACCAAGATTTCGTTGGGATGGTCAATAGCTTTGTTCAGGGCTTCTGCCACCGGCGCGTCTTCCACGTCTTCGGTGAAAAATTCGCGCACCTCAGCTGCCGTGTTTGAAATCCAACGCCCGATGGCTCGAAAGATCCATGCAATGAGGCGGAAGGGCGCGGTGAGGATACGCCAGATAAGCCGAAATGTATTGCGCATAGTTATTGATTTTCGGTTTCGTCAGATTTTTTTGTTATAGCTTCATCTTCTGAGGGCGCTTCTGCTGGGGAATCCGGTTGCTCGATGTTGCTTCCAGGCGCAAAGACTGCTGACGCTTCTGAAAGCTGGCTTTTAATTTCATTGCCCAGAGGCGTGATCCAGGCGGAAAGGCCGCTTTGGATCGTTTGGGCCTCTTCTTTGAGCGACTCCTGTGTATCCTTTAACGGATTTTTCAAGCGACTGACCTCCTCGCGGATCTCTTGAAAATCTTTGACCTCCTCTTCCATGCCGGCTTCGCGCATCAGTTTGTTCGGCAAGACGCGCAGCTCTTGAGAGGTGCGTCGCACGGTCTGCCAGGTGGGCGATGTCACAATGCGTCGCAGTATGCGTCCCAGAGTGCGCCCCGCTTTGATCATATCGTTTGGCCCCAGCACGATCAACGCAATGAGTAAAATGAAAATCAGTTCTAATGGTCCAACGCCGAGAATTTCCATATGTTTTGCTCAACCTTTGCGTTTTCGGACATAACATCATCCGTCAGAAGAAGCAGCCCCTTTCTCAGCGATGCGCTTTTTTAGCGCGTCGCGAATTTCGTTCTGCCTCGCTGCCAAGCTGCCCAACACGCCGTTAACAAAGCGCGGCGCGCTATCGGAACCGAAGGTCTTCGCCAGTTCGACTGCTTCGTTGATGGCAACTTTGATCGGCGTTTTACCATAAACCGCAAACTCCCACAGCGCGATGCGCAAAATATTGCGATCTATGACAGCCACTTGGTCGAGAGGCCATTCGGGAGCGTGTTCGGCGATGAACGCATCCAGGGTATCAAAGAGCGGCGCGACGCCAGTTACGATTTGACGGGCAAATTCGCTCAGCTCCGCGTCCAGTTCACCGTCCTGAATGCGCTCCTCCAGCACAATCCCAGGCGGGTGTCCGGCAACGTCTATTTCATAAAGCGCCTGCAAGGCAAGGCTGCGCGCTTTAGTGCGGGATTTCATTAGCTTCAATCCTCTTCAGCGCCGCTCGTCTCTGCCTCCGTAGAATAGTCAATGTCCTCGACGTGGATGTTGACCCGCCCCACGGGCATCCCAACCATCTCTGAAATCGCTCGCGCCACATTGCGCTGCACTTGGCGGCTGACATCGCGGATGTTCATGTCCTTCTTCAGGATGAGATACAGATCAATATAAACCACGTCGTCGCGGATATCAATACGCACACCTTCACCATATTCGCGCCGAAACAGGCGATTCACGCCGCCCGGAACATTACTCATTCGGCTGACGCCCGGCGTTTTCAAGGTGGTGAGTTGGGCGATGGTTAACAACACCTCTGGGGCGATGGTGGTCTTGCCGCGCGTTTCTTTATATTCATCGGGGTTGGTCGTTTCAAGAATTTGTTCTTTCAAGTTACCTCCTTGCTGGTTCGGCAGCGCGCTGCAGGGAAGCGCTGCTTCTGACGTTTACATCATCATCATGCCGCCATCTACACTTAGCACCTGACCGGTGATATATGCGGCTTCGGACGAGGCCAGAAAAGCTACTGCGTTGGCAATCTCGGTTGGTTCGCCCCAGCGGCCCATGGGGATCAACTTCATCATCGCGTCTTTTAATTCTTGCGGCAGGTCGTTGGTCAACGCGGTAGGAACAAAGCCCGGCGCAACGGCGTTCACGGTGATGCCGCGCGAGGCGACCTCACGCGCCAGAGCCTTGGTCAGCCCAATGATGCCTGCTTTAGATGCGGAGTAGTTGGTTTGCCCAGCCTGACCAGCCAGGCCAGAGACAGATGAGATATTGATGATCCGCCCATAGCGTTGTTTCATCATAGGGCGCACCACTGCTTTGCAACAGTTCCATGTCCCTTTGAGGTTAATGTCAATCACGTAATCCCAATCTTCCTCGTTCATGCGCAGGATCAGGGCGTCGCGCGTTACGCCAGCGTTGTTCACCAAAATATCCACCCGGCCAAATTCTGCCAGCGCGGCTTCGATCAGGGCGTTGGCGCTCTGGAAGTTTGAGACATCCACCTGCCTGGCTTGCACCCGGCAGCGGCAGTCTTCCGCCACCATTTCGGCGACTTTCGATGATTCTTCGATGGTTCGGTCGCCGAGCATTACCTCAGCACCTAATCGGGCAAGCAGTTCTACAATCGCCAGCCCAATACCGCGCCGTCCGCCGGTGACCACCGCGTAACGGCCCTCCAAGCTCATAAACCCTGCCATATAATTACTGTGCCTCCCGCTGGAAGATCTTTTGACAATGCGACATTATACCTCATTGCGCGCGTCAAAGTCCCGCCGGGGCGAATACTTCTGGTTTTCGCCATCCCATTCGATAAGACTTATTGATATACGCCAAAATTGGCATATTTCGTCGGTGTAAAACGTCCCGCAGGTTGCTGTATAACAGACATGTGTGATCAGAAATCTACGGGACAGCGATAAATCAAATAATCTGGAGGTCAACAGGCCGCTTATGGGGGAGACAGATAATTCGGCGACAGCGCCTGGATCAAGATCTCGAAATATGCGCCGTCGACAAAGCGCCCGCGGAAACGCCAGATGGGCTGCGTCAGGTCTGCTTTAGAGTTGGATGATGGGCGTTCGCCTAATGCGGCAGGGGTGAGATAGACCAGTTCTATCATCTCAATTACCGCCGTGCGTCGCGCTCCGGCTGCGCCGGGCTCTTGCACCAGGCGCGGTCGTGCGCTATGTGGAAGATAGTCTTCCAGGTCGTTGCGCCCAACGCCGGAAAACCATTGCAAGTCGCTGATGACCGGATAACCGCCGAACATACGCCCAGGAATTTGAACGCCTTCCACGATCCATGGGTCGCCAGGCGGACCTGGGAGGCGTTCCATCTGCGCTACCCCAATGGAGGACTCGATCACAAACTGCTCATCTTCTGGAGTAGTAATTAGCCAGGCCTGCTGGTCGTTCAGGGTGACCGTCTCGATCAATCCCAGCCAGGCTTCGATGCTCAGTTCTGGGTACAGCGGTTCGAAGCGTTCTACGTTGACCAGCGGTGGCGCTGATTGCCCATCTACGAGGCGTCCCCATAAACGCACCGGTAGGTTATGATAAGCCTCGATGCCCTGGATTCCCACTCCGTCCAACCGGACAACCGGCGCGACGCTTTGCCCTTGAGCTTCGAACTTGAATTGCACCTCCACCTGCGATGATCCATCTGAATAGGCGTGTACGATCACCTGTGGGATGCCAATTGCCCCTTCCAAGTGTTCAGGCAGCTCAGCAGAAGGTTGTTGTTGACCGTCCAACTTCAGCGGGCGCAGGCCCGGCCCTCCGGCGCGGACTCTTTCCAGCGGTCCGCTTTGGATGAGGTACCATTCGAGGAACGTTTTTGCTTCTTCTAAGACCACACCTCTCACGGTTACCGGGATATTGAGAAAATCCCTTTCAATCGCGGTCGGTAGAGCAAACTTGTGCTCGGGGGTCGCCAGATGAAAACCTATGCCGTCCTGTTCGATCACGCCTTCCACAACCTGATCTGGAGAAACGGAAACCTGCCAGCTATCTAGTGTAAGCTGAAAACTCGGCTTCACACCGCTCACCTGCCCCCAAGCCTGGATCAACCGCCCGCCGGCAGCTGCCTGCGCCAGCCCCTGAGTGTTTCCCGTGAGCGGATATTGGTTAAGCAGGATCAATGGATCGCCGCCGCCTATCGGTTCGTAAACTTGCGCATATCCGAAAAAGTTCTGGTTTTCCCCCGTGTTATACCGACGGTGGAGCCGGCGCGCCGGTTCTGGGTGTTCGCGAAACTCACGAAACACAACGCCGGCTTTTCCATCGCCAGTCAGCAGCGACTGCCAGGCTTGCCGTGCGGTCACCAATGGGTAGCTGCCGAGCGTTTCAAATGAAGTGAGGTGCGCCGATACCCAGTAAAGTTGCCCATCATTTAGAGCCTGAACCTCCAGTTGGGCGCCACCCTCGGCGTCTGTCAGCACCGGCGCGCCCTCCAAGGTTTGGAAGAACTGGATCAGCCAGGGGCGATGCTCGGATTGTCTGATCTGATAAGGAAAATTGAGAAGTTTTAGCACCTGTAACCGGGCTTCGATTTCGGCGACAGTTTTTGCGTTCAGGCAAGGAGGGGTGCATTGGGTGTTTGGAAAGAGCGCTGGAGTATAAGCGTAGTAGGTTAATGAGCGCGGCGAAGATGGGAGGTAGAGCTGGGCGGTATCTTCAATTGCCAGAAAAATTTCGCCCTTTGTGGCGGGAACCTTTTCGCGATAGATCTGGCCGTGAGTCATGAAGCCAGCGGAGATTTGGTTGACCTCCTCCAGCGTCCATGCGGGCGGATCTATTAAGCGGTACAGTCTCGCCTGCGCCGGAGCGTCGGGGAAGTCAGCCTGCAGGATCAGATCCAGGCCGGGGAAGAGCGGGCTGCTATCCACTGGCTGTATCGTCGTGTCGGTATTGGCGACAACGGCGGTAGTGGTTGGCAGCTCGATAGGCGTTGTTGCGACGGAAGTCGGCGTCGCAGACGCGCTGATGGTGAGTGGGGGAATGGAGGTGGAGCGCAACCGTGCGCAGCCGGATACGATCAGGCTGGCGATACAAAGACAGATTATGATAAATCGGGAAAGGCGGTTCACGGGCTGGGTTCCTCGCGCCTAGCGCGGGAGAACAGCCCACGCCGGCTGAGGTCTATTCTACCAATTTTTCGAAATCTTCTGGCGTGCCAATGGAGAATGTTTTCACCCCTGCATCAATGCGTTTGATCAACCCCGCAAGCACAGTCCCGCTGCCGATTTCGATAAATGTGGTCACACCGCGGGCGATCATTTCTTGCACCGATTCAGTCCAGCGCACGCGAGAAGTGAGTTGCGCCTGCAGATCTGCACGGATCTCTGTCGCAGTCGTTAAGGGCAGCGCAGTGACGTTTCCCACCAATGGGATGCGCGGGTCGGCGATGCCAGCTTGCGCCACAGCTTCATTGAAACTTGCCTGAGCTCGCTCCATCAACGGCGAGTGGGCAGCAATGCTCACTGCCAGTGGCCGTATCTTGCGGATACCTGCCTGAGTAGCCAGCTCAATGGCTCGCTCCAGCGCCTGTTTCGCACCAGAGATAACCACCTGCCCAGGGCAATTGTCATTAGCTACCTGCACCACCTCACCCGGCACGCTGGCTTGGGCGCAGATATGTTCCAGCAGCGAGATTTCCGCGCCCAAAACCGCTGCCATGCCTCCAGGCGAGTGTTCACCGGCTTGCTTCATTAACTCGCCGCGCCGCCGCGCCAGGCGCAGAGCAGACTCAAACGACAGAGCTTCGGCGGCGATCAGGGCGCTGATTTCGCCCATCGAATGCCCAGCGGTGAACGATGGTTGTAAATTTGGATGCAATTCCTTCAGCACAGCCAACGCTGCTGCTGAGTGAACCAATAACGCCGGCTGGGTATTGATCGTATCATTGAGCTCCGTTTCTGGGCCTTCCCATGCCAGTTGGCTGAGCGGAAAACCCAGAATCTGATCGGCCTGTTCGAAGACGGCTTGGGCGGCGGGGAAAGTTTGGGCTAACGCCTTGCCCATGCCGATTGCCTGCGAACCTTGCCCGGGGAACACAAATGCCAATTGCGCGGCGTCCATAGCTGAGGAAGACTTAGCAGCAAATAAACGCAAGCGGGCCGCGTCGTTCACGGCCCGTTGATCTTATTTCTTCTTCTCTTCCATGTTGACCACTTCGCGGCCTTTGTAGTGACCGCAGTTAGGGCAGACGCTGTGCGGCAGGCGCATCTCGCCACAATTGCTGCACTGTACCAAGTTTTGCATTTCTAAAGCGTCATGGGCGCGCCGTCGGTCGCGACGTCCCTGGGAATGTTTCCGTTTCGGATGAGGGGGCATTTCCGTACTCCTGTATCAAAATCCAACTAAAATTCCAAAAGAACGCCTGCCATGCGGCAGGCGAAAGGATTATACGTTCTGGGGCTTGGGTTGTCAAGGAATTTTCGGGCGTAGTTTTTACGTCTTATGGCGGCGTTTCCACACGCTCGAAGATCCATACGCCATTTTGGGCATATAAAGCGCGGAAGAGTGTGCTTTGCTGAAGCGTCTGAGGTGATATCGCACCGCCGCGCACTCCCAGGTAAATATAACGAATCCCCTGTTGCTGAAGTAGGTCATAAAGGCGTTGCGGATCTTTGCCTGCCTCCAGCGCGCTGCGGCTGACTTGACCGATGCGCTGGAACTGATCGGCGTCACCCAGGCCATACAGCGCCGGCGGCGGTAGCGTGCGCCGTCCAGTCATGGGGGTGATCCAATAACCGCCGTCCTGACCGGCATATACGCCATAGCCCCATAGAAATGGGTTAATGAGCAGCTCGGCGTCTGACGGCAGATTGGTTTTGATCCACTCCATCGCCGGGCGATCTGCGGCGCGAAAAAGAAGTGTGACGGGGTTGATCAAAGTAATTACCCGACGCGCTCCGGCGATCATTAATACTATCGCGCCCAACGTCGCTGCTGCCTGAAAGGGGAGGCGCAATGGACGCGGCAACCGTTGTTGCCCCTCATTGAGTAAGTCGGCGACAAGAAAACCGGCCAGAATGGCAGAGGGTAGAAAGAGGGTGATTTCCACCGATGTCTTATTGACATTGCCTGCCAATGGAATGTGGACGACCCCCTGGTTGGCACTGATGAACATCAATCCAATCCATAACGCCAACGTCGGCCCAAACCAGCGCAGTCGCAAGATAGACCAGAGCAGCCCCAATACAGCGGTGATCGTGACGGCTTTGCCATAAACCGGCGTCAGGTATCCCCAATCTATGGATAGCGGTTGCGGAGTTGGCGCAGACGCCAGCGCCGGCGCCAGCATGGTGCGCATCAACGAAGGCCACCACGGCAAGCTGAGCGCGATTGCGAAGATGCTCACCAGCAGATAATGCCCGTAAAGGTCGGGGATGGTGATCCAAAGGGGCTGTTTATCCAGCGAACGGATGATCTCGGCGAGCATGAAGGCGATCAACCATAGAGCCAGGAAGGCTGCCACGCGGTAATGCGTTAGGAACAGCCCGGCGCAGACGAGGCTGGCAGCCAGCAGCGACCAGATTTTCTCTCTTCCCTGGCTTTGGCGGAACTCCTGGATCAGGTGGACACAGGAAGGCAGGATGAGCAATCCGGCGAGTTGAGTGTAGCGTCCCCAACTGGTATAGTAAGCTGGCATGGGTAATAAAAAGCTACTCGCCAGCGCCGATAGAACACCCGCCATTCGATTTTTCGTCAGAGTTGCAGCGAATAAATATACCGCCAGGCCGCACAAAGCGTTCTGGACCTGCCCTAGCAGCAGCATGGCGTCGGCGATCTCCAGACCGGAAAGCCAATGCAACACTGCGGTCGCGCTGTGAAATCCGGGATGATAGTTGGAGGTATTAGACTGAACGTACGGCGTATAGGTGTCGGGCAATTTGCCTTGTTCGGTGATCAGGCGGGCGATTGTAGCGTGATGTACAGGATCCACCCAGGCCGGCGCGGATAGGTCGCGGGTCATTGCCAGGCGTACGCCCAGGGTGAAGATCAGAACGACAGCCAGCGCCAGATCGCTGCTCTCATCGTGCAGCCGCTGTTCAGCGCTGCGCCGTTCGCGCCAGTAAAGCGCTATCAGCCCCAGCAAGCAGATTGCATAGATCACCCAAACGCTGATGGATCCCCAGCGCCAGCCAACGAGGCCAGTCCAGAGCAGCGTCAGCGGGATGATCCCCAGGCTGACTCCCATGGATAACGCCGCGCGCTCGCCCCAAGACCACTCCATGCGCCGCGCCAGCGGCCAAAGCAGCAATCGCCCTGGCGCCCACAACATCAGCAGAAGGGGCAGCGCCAACCAGCCGCGTTGGAGTACCTGCCTCAGGTCGCCGAGCACCGCCCGCCAATTATACTCGTAACTCAGCCGAAAGGCGGCGTCGGCGTTTTGCGGCGCGCCGTTGATGTACAGCGTTCCGGCAGGATAGGCGTCTTCGGCGCGCCCGTGCAGGTCGGCTTTGCCGCTTTCTACCCAAACGAGTAGATAGTACGCCTGCCCAGGCGGGTCGGCCTGGGCAGGGATGGGGATCATAACCGGAAAAGCGCGCGCCAGCGCCGAGAATTGGATTTGGCTGCGGGCAAAGGGTTGTGTCTCGCCGGGAGAATGATATAGCTCGACATGGATCAATGCCTCTGCCGAGGTCGGCGCCTGTGTTTGTCGCAGCCAGAGTTGTATGCCATTTAGCCTCGGCCGGCGCGAGACGAAGGTTTGTCCAATCGCCTGACCCTTTTCCAGTTTTGCGACCACATCGCCGGAGTATTCTTGCGAGGCTTCGGGGTCTTTCAGCGTGACGCCGCGCAAACTTGCCGCCCCACACAGCGCCAGGCTCAACAGAAGTGCGATAACCCAGAAGGCCGCTGGCTTATTGATCCACCCTGGCGGTTTCATTGCCCATGGTCGCCCGTAGATACGCCTCGATGAAACCGTCCAGGTCGCCGTTTAAGACGCCTTGGGCGTTGCCGACTTCATATTCTGTGCGATGGTCTTTGACCATCTGATAAGGGTGCAGCACATACGAGCGGATCTGGCTGCCCCACTCCGCCTTCACATATTCGCCGCGCAGTTCGGCCAATTGACGTTCTTGCTCCTCGCGCTTGATTTCTAGAAGTCGGGCGCGTAACACGCGCATGGCGTTCTCGCGATTTTGCGTTTGCGAGCGCTCGTTCTGGCAGGTAACGACGATGCCCGTTGGCAGGTGGGTGATGCGTACTGCGGTGTCGTTCTTTTGAACATTTTGACCGCCCGCCCCCGCAGAGCGATACGTATCAATGCGCAGATCGTTGGGGTTGATCTCGATCTCGTCGTCGTCTTCCACTTGGGGCATCACCTCCACCTGGGCGAAGCAGGTGTGTCGGCGGTGAGCGGCATCGAAGGGCGATAAGCGCACCAACCGGTGCACGCCTTTTTCAGAGCGTAGGTAACCGTAGGCGTAGGGGCCGTTGACGGCGATGGTGACGCTTTTGATGCCCGCCTCTTCGCCTTCCGTCATATCCAGGATTTCTGTCTCGTACTTATGCAACTCGCACCAGCGCAAATACATACGCATGAACGTCGCCGCCCAGTCTTGCGAATCGGTGCCGCCGGCCCCGGCGTTGATCGCCAGCAGGGCATTGCCCGGGTCGTATTTACCGGAAAGCATCACCTTCAGCTCGCGTTGCCGGATCTCCTCTTCCAGCGCATCAACTTCGCCTTCCAGGTCAGCGCGCAAGCTCTCGTCGTCCAACTGCGCCAGCTCCAGCGCGTCGTTAATGCGTTGCTGCAAATGCCGCCAATCGTCCACCTGCTCATGCAGTGTGGCCAATTTTTTCATCACAGCCTTCGCCCGCTCTGCATCCTCCCACAGATCGGGTTCTTCGGATTGCTTTTGCAATTCTTCGAGTTGGGTTACTTTATCGGGAAAGTCAAAGACGCACCAGCAGGCGCTGGGTTTGTTCTTGCACGGTTTGCAATCGTTCGATCAGGTCTTGCATAAGAAAGTCTCCAATCTTTGTTGTAAAACCATTCTATCAGTAATGGCGTGAATTTTACAAGAGAGTTATGGAAGAGTTTGGGTTAACCACCCTGGCAGAGCCTTATTTTCCCTGCACCTCGGCCAGGATGCCATCCACAAAGCCGTCGGGGTCGAAGGGTTGCAAGTCGTCCGGTTTTTCGCCCAGGCCGGCAAACAGGATGGGCAGCCCTAATTCGCGCTGAATAGCGAAAGCCATCCCGCCGTGGGCGGACGAGTCCAGCTTGGCCAGGATCACGCCGGTGACTTTCACCGCATCTTTGAAGGCTTTGGCTTGCGGCAGCGCGTTTTGACCGGTGGTGGCGTCCATCACCAGCCAGACATGATGCGGTGCGCCGGGCAGCGCCTTACCCACCACGCGGTGTACTTTTTTCAACTCCTCCATCAGGTTATAGCGGGTATGTAATCGTCCGGCAGTGTCAATCAACGCCACATCCACTTTGCGAGATTGTGCCGCCTGCACGGTGTCGTAAGCAACGGCGGCCGAATCGCCGCCCATCTGGCCGGAGATAACCGGCAAATCCAATCGCTGCGCCCAAATCTCGATCTGGTCCACCGCCGCGGCGCGGAAGGTGTCTGCTGCCCCCAGAAGAACACTTTTGCCCTCCTGACGGAAGCGCTTGCCCAGCTTGGCGATGCTGGTGGTTTTCCCTGAGCCATTCACGCCCACCACCAAAATCACTGTCGGTTTGGCGCTGAAATCCAGCTCCGGCGGATAATTCAGTTGTTTGCGCAATTCCTCGCGCAAGGCGGCGCGCAAGTCGCTGGCGCGGGTGATGCCCTCTTTGTCGACGCGCTGCTCCAGCGCGTCTAAAACGATGTCGGTAGTTTCCACGCCCAGGTCGGCCTGAATGAGCAACGCCTCTAAATCATCCCAGATGTCGGGGGTGATCTCGGATGCCCCCAGGATGGTTGCAATTTGCCCGAAGGCGGCTTTGCTGGATTTTGCCAGCCCTTCTTTCCACTTAGTGAAAATGTTTGCCATATTCTATCGCTTTCCGAAGCTGCAATTATAAACGAAGATTTCTCATTTCCAGCGATTTTATTGGTTCAGCAGCGCCGCGCCAAGCAGGGTTTCATCTCCGCCTAATTGCGAAAATTTTAGCGGACAGCGACCCTGAAACATCGGCGGCAGATTTGCTGTCAACGCCGCCGTCAGTGGCGCTGCCAGTACATCCTGGGAACGACTTACCCCGCCGCCAATCACCACTGCTTGCGGATCGAGCAAGATCACCGCGTTGGCGATGGCCATGCCCAGCGCCCGAGAAGCCCGATCCACAATGGCAGCGGCGCTGGGGTCGCCCTGACGGACAGCCTCGCAGACCAGGCGAGCGTCCAGACGCTGCGGGTCGCCGGCGCTCAACTTGCGCAGCAGGCTATCCTGCGGGGCGTTGGCTAGCGCCGTCCTACCGTCGCGAGCGAGCGCCCAGCCAGCGGCAAAGCTCTCTACACAGCCACGCTTGCCGCAGACGCACCGGGGTCCATCGGGGGTAATGGTCATATGACCGAATTCTCCCGCCAGCCCGGCGCCGCGTAGTAATCGGCGATTGGCAATGATGCCTGCTCCTACACCAGTGCTAATCTGTACGTAGAGCAGCGAATCTAGCCCGCGGCCGGCGCCGAAGCGCCACTCGCCCAGAGCGGCTGCGTTGGCGTCGTTATCCATGAAGGCCGGACAGCCAAATGCCGCCTCCAGCCGCTCGGCCAGCGGGAAGATTTCCCAATCAGGCACATGCATCGAGCGCAGCACACTGCGCCGGTCGTGACTCAACGGGCCACCAAAGCTGACCCCCAAGCGCAATAATGCGTTGCCTGATAGCTGCTCCTCTAGCAACACCCTGCGCCCCAGAGCGATCATCTGCTCCAGGCTCCGTTGCGCGTTTGCTGTTGGTAAACGCTCCTGGCGTGTTTTGAAGATGATCTTGCCGCGGCGCGGCTCCACCAGAGCAGCTACCAGCTTGCTGCCGCCAAAATCCAGCGCCAGGACGAGAGAATCTTTATGAACCGCCGGCGCAGCCTGCATGGTTTGAATTCAGGCTTTCAAGCCCAGGGTCAGCAGGTGATCAATAATCATGTGCGCGTCCTCCACCTGTTCGATGCGGTTCGAGGGCGCAACCAAACACACATCCACCAAATCCTTAAGTTTTCCACCGGCGAAACCGGTTAACCCAATGGTAGTCATACCGATCTGGCGCGCTGCCTGTACGCCTTTCAAAACATTTGGCGAGTTACCGCTACCGCTGATGGCGATGGCCAGGTCGCCGGCTTTCCCCAGGGATAAAATCGGTTCGGAGAAGATGTTTTCATAGCCCTCGTCATTGGCATAGGCGGTGATGGTGGGCATATTGTCGGTCAAAGCTATGACCTGAAAACGAGCGCGGTCAGGCTGGACGGTGTTCTTACCAAAGTCGCAGGCCATGTGCGAGGCGGTGGCGGCGCTGCCGCCGTTGCCGAAGATGTAAATGCGGCGGTTGTTCTGTCGGGCATCGCGCAGCAATTGCAGGATTTCCAGCAGCGGCTGCATTGGCAGCCGGGCAAGCATCTGGCGCAGCTCTTCCAGATACGTCTCCATCAATTCACGGTCAGATTCCATGTACCCATCCCTTTCATTATTGACCTTCAGATAGTTTGGGTGATGAACGTCTCTAAGTTTCGGATCGCACAGGCTTACTTTCAGGGTAATCTGCGGGACGTCTTACACCGACGAGGTAAACCAAAGCTGCAAGACCTTGTTATTCTACTACGCGTTTGTTCACCCCAGGGCGACATCCAGCAACATCATTACGGCGAAGCCCATCATTGCTCCAAAGGTGGCGATATCGGTCTGCTTATTGATCTGCGATTCGGGGATCAGTTCCTCGACCACCACATAAATCATTGCCCCGGCGGCAAAGGACAATGCGTAGGGGAGCAATGGACGGATCAGCAGAACCGCCGCTGCGCCCACGACGCCGGCGATGGGTTCTACCACTCCAGAAAGTTGACCATACCAGAACGCCTTCAAACGATTAAAACCTTCTCGTCGCAGCGGAACAGCAACTGCTGCGCCTTCTGGAAAATTTTGCAATCCAATGCCAATCGCCAGGGCGACTGCCCCGGCAAGCGCTGCGCTGGGTAACCCTGCGGCTACAGCCCCAAAAGCTACTCCGACTGCTAGCCCCTCTGGAATATTATGCAATGTGATTGCCAACACCAGCAAGATACTGCGTTGCCAGCCCGTTTTAATACCTTCTGCTTCATTCATGGGGAAGCCTAAATGCAAATGCGGCAGCAGGCGGTCTATGACCCACAAAAATCCGCCGCCTAAAAGAAAACCGATCACCGCCGGCATCCAGGGGGGCAATGGTCCATCTTCGGACATTTCAATTGCCGGCGCCAATAACGACCAAAAGCTGGCTGCAATCATCACTCCGGCAGCGAAGCCTAACATGCCATCCAACAATCGGCGGTCTATGCTCTTGAAGAAGAACACTGCACTGGCGCCGAGGGCGGTGACGAACCAGGTAAAAAGGGTAGCTAAGAATGCCTGCAGGATAGGATTTAGGTTAATAAACCACTCGATGTTCATAGAAACCTGTTTCACTTGTAAATATAATGGGCGACACATCTGCCTTTGCCGAAAGACTGGTCAGATTATACAGAGCTTTGACTCTTCGGTCAATTGACTATTGGTTTCTTCCGCTATTGCTTGTAGGAGCGTGGAATTATGGTTTAGAATTGGATCTAAGCGACCGCATCATCATCAGGAGGATTTTATGGATCACGCGCTCATTATGGCTGGCGGTGCAGGCACACGCCTGTGGCCGCTTAGCCGGGAAAACCGCCCTAAGCAAGCTCTCAAATTAGTCGGCGAAGCCACGTTGTTTCAGCACGCTGTGCGTCGTCTGGCGCCCCTCTTTCCACTGGAACGGATTTGGGTGGTCACTCGCGCCGAACATGTTGAGCTTTTGGCGGCTCAGGTTCCGGATCTGCCTCGACAAAATTTCATTATCGAACCGGAAGGGCGTGGCACTGCGCCAGCCATTGGCTTGGCCGCAATTCATCTGCAACGCCGCGATCCACAGGCGGTGATGGCAGTATTAACCGCCGATCACTACATCGCGAACACCGAACGCTTTCGCCAAGTTCTGGCTGCTGCTCTGGAAGTTGCTCGCCGCGGTTACCTGGTCACTTTGGGCATCCAACCCTCTGGGCCCTCCACAGGATATGGTTATATCGAACAAGGCCAGCCGTTGGAGCCGGCGCAGGGCTTCGAGGTATTTCGCGCTAAACGTTTTACAGAAAAGCCCGATCGGCAGACTGCCGAGCGCATGTGCGCCAGCGGCGCTTTTTCCTGGAATAGTGGTATGTTTATCTGGCGCATTGAACGCATCTTAGATGAATTCGCTCGCCAGATGCCCGACTTTTATGCTCAATTGCAGCAAGTGGCGTCCGCGTTAGGAACTCAGGCTTATTCATCGGTCATCGAACGCGTGTGGCCCCAAGTGACCAAACAAACCATTGACTATGGGGTGATGGAAGGGGCAAAAGATGTGGCGGTGATCCCGGTGGAGATGGGTTGGGCGGATGTGGGCAGTTGGGGTAGCCTAGTAGATTTGCTGCCTGCCGATGAAAACGGCAACATTCTGGCCGGCGGTCAGCATATCCTGTTAGACACCCAGAATGTGTTGGTTTTTGGCGACGAGCGCATGATCGCTGCTATTGGCGTTTCGGATTTGATCGTTGTAGACGCCGGCGATGCGTTGTTGATCTGTCATAAAGATCACGAACAGCAAGTGAAAGAAGTGGTTGAAATCTTAAAGCGGCAGAATCGCCGAGATTTGGTTTGACACTCTTAGACATCGGGTGAGGTTTGATGGACATTAACCCTTCGATTTTTAAAGCGTATGATATTCGCGGGATCTATCCCACGGACCTGAATGAAGAAATCGCATATCGGGTGGGGCGCGCCTTCGTCGTTTTGCTGGATGCGCGGCAGGTGATACTCGGCCGCGATATGCGCCTGTCGGGGCCATCGCTGATGGCAGCGGCGGCGCGCGGCCTGATGGATCAGGGGGCAGATGTGCTGGATATTGGTCAGGTCAGCACCGATCAGTATTATTTTGCCTGCGCCACACAAGGGTTGCCGGGGATGATGGTCACTGCCTCGCACAATCCCAAAGCCTATAACGGATTCAAGATGGTGCGGCAGATGCCTTATTTGCTCAGTGGCGATTCGGGCATCCAGGACATGCGCCGGTTGGTTATGGAAGGCAACTTCCCCGCGCCAGCGCGACGCGGCAAGATTTTACCCATGGATTTTCAGGACGCCTTTGAAGAGAAGGTGCTATCGTTGATTGATGTATCTGCGCTGCGACCGCTCAAAGTGGTGGCGTATACCGCCAACGGCATGGTGGGACCGGTGTTGCAGGCGGTTTATCGCCGCCTGCCGGTTAAATTGATCGGTATGTATCTGGAGCCAGATGGCAATCTGCCCAATCATGGGCTGGACCCCCTGCAGCCTGAGAACCGCGCCGAGTTACAGCGTCGTGTTGTGGAAGAAGGTGCAGATGTGGGGTTCGCCTTCGATGGCGACGGCGATCGCTTTTTCACCATAGACGATCGCGGCCAGTTCGTCGCTGGCGATTTCATGACCGCGTTAATGGGCGAGTATCTGTTGGAAAAATCGCCTGGCGAGAAGATCATCTACGATGTGCGCGCCTCCTGGGCGGTGGCTGATCGCATCCGGGCGGCAGGTGGCATCCCGCTAATGGAGCGCGTTGGCCATGCCTTTATCAAGCGGCGCATGGCAGACGAAAACGCGCTCTTCGCCGGCGAAGTAACCGGTCATTATTACTTCCGCGACTTCTTCTTCGCCGATTCGGGCATTGTCCCTTCATTGATCGTTCTGGAAATGCTCTCTCGACGCAATGCACGCCTCTCAGAGTTGCTGCGCCCGCTAGAGGAGAAATATTTCATTTCCGGCGAGATTAACTCTACCGTCGCCGACCCAGCCGGGCGGATACAGGCGCTGGCTGAGCGTTACGCCGATGCCGAACAGAGCTTTTTGGATGGTATTTCGGTGATTTACCCCGACTGGCACTTCAACGTTCGCCCGTCGAACACCGAGCCGCTACTGCGCCTGAACTTGGAAGCGAAGACGCGCGCCGAAATGGAGCGTCGTCGGGATGAGGTGTTGGCAATCATTCGCGGTTGAAGCTGCAACTGGGCGAAAATAACAATTCCGGGCATTGACAAAATAGAACATATGTACTATTACGATATGGATATGCAGGATTTAGACGTCGCCGCCGGCTTTCCGGTGGCGAAGGCGCTTCCGGGGTGAGGCGAAATACTGTTTGATGAAATCTCTGCTAGCGATCATGCTTTATGCCTCTACACCGGCCCGTATGAGGATTGCGTTCCAGCTTATGAAGCGCTTGGTTCTTTCATTTGAAACCAGACAGCGCGAACCTGTTGGCGTCGTCTACGAGCATTCTCATAGTTCCGAGGAGGTTTCGCCAGCCGAGTTACAGACGTTGATTGATTTTCCTCTAAAGCCCTGATTGGGCTTCTCTTTTTCAGCGTTGTAAAAGTTACTCAGGTACGGTCCCCACTTCGAAAGCACGCCGGGTGTATGTTTCGGCGATGTTCTAGAACAAATACAAAATACTCTGCTTTCTTGCCACGTAGATGCGAGTTGAACTTTTGGGCCGGCGTTGTATAATTGAACTATGTCCGCGCCAGTTTTGGCCACTAAACTTTATATCCCTCCACCCCGGCCCAAGATTGTCCCCCGTCCACGCCTGATCGAGCGCCTGGATGCGATGCTTAATGCAGGCAGCTGCCTGACTCTCATCTCTGCCCCCGCCGGCTTTGGTAAGACCACGCTGCTCAGCGAATGGATGGCCAATTGCGGGAGGCCAGTCGCCTGGTTGTCGCTGGACGAAGGGGATAACGACCTCACCCGATTTCTGATCTATATCATCGCAGCATTGCAGACCCTTGCCCTGAGCGACGTTCGTTTACGAACGACGGTCGAAGGGATTGCGGCGAATATCGGAGCAGAGGCGTTGGCTGCACTCCAATCCTCTCAGCTACCCTCCACCGAGTCGATTTTGGCGACCCTGCTCAATGAAATCAATACCATTTCGGACAGCTTCATCTTGGTGCTGGATGATTACCATGTGATAGATTCCCAATTGGTGGATCGCGCCCTTGCCTTCTTGGTCGAACACCTGCCATCGCAGATGCACCTGGTCATTTCCAGCCGCGAGGATCCGCCACTGCCTCTGGCACGTTTACGCGCTCGCGGCCAACTGACCGAATTGCGCGCCGCTGACTTATGCTTTACCTCTGCTGAAGCCGCGGATTTTCTCAATCAGGTGATGAGATTGAGTCTTTCGGCGGAAAACATCACTGCACTAGAAACCCGTACCGAAGGTTGGATTGCCGGTCTGCAATTGGCAGCTATCTCTATGCAGGGGCGATCTGATCACACTCAGTTCATCCAATCCTTCACCGGCAGTCACCGTTTTGTATTAGACTACCTGATTGAAGAAGTTCTGGGACGACAGCCCCCAAATATCCAAATGTTTTTGCTGCGCACATCCATTCTCGATCGCATGTGCGGATCGCTGTGCGATGCCGTTCTACTCGATTCCACCACTTCTGGGCAGGAAACCCTGGAATATCTCGAACACGCCAACCTGTTTGTCATTCCTCTTGACCAGGAACGGCGCTGGTATCGCTATCACCACTTGTTTGGCGATTTGCTGCGCCAACGCTTCGGTCAACCTCAAGAGCTCTCCAACTTTCACCTTCGCGCCAGCGTATGGTATGAGGCCAACGGCGACCTGGCCGAGGCTTTCCGCCATGCCCTCGCAGCTAACGATTTTGAACGAGCGGCGCGTCTAGCCGGGGCGGCCTGGCAGGAAATGGAACGCAATTTTCAGACCAGGGCCTGGATTGGGTGGGTGAAGAAACTGCCCGATACGGTAGTTTGTTCTCGTCCGTGGCTGTGTGTCCAAATTGGGTGGGCGTTTTCGGATGTCGGAGAGACGGAGGCCAGCGAAACTTTCTTGCAAAATGCCGAGCGGGCGCTGGCAGGTATGGAGGAGCAGGAAGCGTTCAAGTCCATACCAGGGAATATTGCTTTAATCCGTGCAGGTAATGCCCAGGTCGAGGGCGACTTGATTAATACGGTGCGGTATGCCGAACTTTCTATTCAGCTCGCGCCGGAGGATGATCTCATGATTCGCGCCCAGGCCGCCATCACATTGGGGTTTACCCATTGGGCCGCTGGTAACGTGGAAGCCTCGCTAAAAGCCATGCACACCTGGGTGGACGACATGCATAAAATGGGCAATCAAATGTATGTGATTGCCAGCGCCTTTGCTGTGAGTGATATGCAAATAACACTGGGACATTTGAGGACAGCCGAAAAAACTCTCCGGCATGCCATCCAACAAGCCGCTATGTTGGGTCAGGAAGCGGAAGTTGTTACCGCCCATCACCATTTGGGATTGGCCATGCTTGCTTACGAACGGGGCGATGATGCCGCATTTGCACAATCCCTGCAGACTGCCGCGGAGTTGGGTCAACATACAACCCTGATAGACTGGCCTCATCGGTGGAATCTCACCCAGGCTCGTCTCAAAGAATCGGACGGGGAGTGGGTTTCTGCGCTCCAATGTTTAGACGATGCCCAAAAAGGTTACGTCAAAAACCCGATTCCCATCTTCCATCCGATCGCGGCTCACAAGGCGCGCGTCCATCTCAAGCAAGGTCGGTTGGACAAGGCTCAGGCATGGGCGCGGGAACGCGATCTCTCAGTCACTGATGAGGTGAATTACCTGAGCGAATACGAATATCTGACCCTGGCGCGGATGCGACGAGACGAAGGCGTTTACATCGGGGTCAATGAACTGCTCGAACGCCTGCTGGCATTGGCAGAGTCGCAAAAGCGAACGGGAAGCGTGATCGAAATTCTATTGATGCAGGCGCTTATTTTTCAGGCGCAGGAGGATCAAACCAAAGCGCTTGCCGCACTGGAACGCGCTCTGACACTGACCGAGCCGGAGGGTTATATCCGTATTTTCGTAGATGAAGGCGAAGCCATGCGATTGCTGATTTCAGATTTCCGATTGACGATCGCAAACCGCGCTCATCCTTTGCTTGGATATGTGAATCGCATATTGGATTTCTTCCCGCTCTCAGGGGAATTCACTCCCCAGTCCAAAATCGCAGATCAAAAATCCGAAATGGTAGAGCCTCTCACCGACCGCGAACTCGAAATCCTGCGTCTCATCGCCGCTGGGCATTCCAACGCAGAGATCGGTCAACGGTTATACCTGGCTCTCAGCACGATCAAGGGGCACAACCTGCGGATTTTCAACAAACTGCAAGTCCAAAACCGCACCGAGGCTGTCGCACGCTCCCGCGAGCTAGGTTTGCTCTAATCCCCTAAAACAGTACTCTGAACAATACTTAAGTTGCTACCCGGCAATACCTCCTTGCCGGTATATTTGCGTTCATGAAACCAACAGGAACTCGCCACGTCTATTACGAAATCCGGATTGCAGGCCATCTGTCCTCGCAATGGATGGACTGGTTCGAAGGCTTGACCATTACGCTGGAAGAGGATGGCAATACGCTTCTAACTGGCCTGGTGGATGATCAGTCCACCCTGCATGGTCTGCTCAAAAAGATCCGAGATCTGGGAATGACATTGGTTTCGATCAACCAGGTCCAATTGCGCGAATCTCGTCCAAATCATTCAAATAAGGAGAAAGAAATGAATTCAAGGATGACCCCTGTGAAAATGACCAATACCAAAGTTCTGCTTTCAACCCTGTGGATCGTCGTCGTGATCAACATACTGAAGGCAGACATTCTTTCGCTCTACATCCCCGGCGCGGCGGAAGAAGTGGCAAAGACTTCTGCTAGCGCTGGTGTCTCGATCCCCCAGTTGATGTTGGGCGGTGCAATTATGGGGGAGCTCGCTATTGCGATGATTATCTTATCTCGCGTGTTGAAGCACGGAATCAATCGCTGGGTCAATATTGTCGTGGGCATCGTCACCATTGCCTATATCTGGGGCGGCGCAGCGGCTTATCCTCACTACATTTTCATCGCCACGGTCGAGACTCTCTGTCTTCTGCTGATTATCGGGATTGCATGGATGTGGCGCAAAGTCGAAGCCTGACCCGTTCAAAATAAAGGAGAAAAAAATGAAAACCTTGCAGAAATCTGGTGGTATCACCGCGCTATACCTGGCAATCACCTACTTGATAGGAATGGTTATCTTCCTCGTCGTTTTGGACTACCCCAGCATAACCAACCCAGCTCAAAAGGTAGCTCTGTATGTCGAAATGCAGATGGTCACCTTCTCTACCAACCTGCTCATGTACGTGTTCTTTGGCTTTGCGCTGATCGTGCTCTCGCTGGCATTGTACGACCGTATGAAGTCTGGCACGCCAGCGCTCATGCAGGTGGCAACCGCGATCGGGATCGTCTGGGCCGGCTCGCTCATTGCCAGCGGCATGTCCGCAAACGCGGGGCTCTCCACCATCGTCGCGCTCTACGCCAAAGACCCGGCTCAAGCTGTGTTGACCTATCAGGGAATCGAGGCTATTACAAATGGGCTGGGCAACGCCAATGGCGAAATCCTCGGCGGACTGTTTACGCTGCTGGGAGGTCTGGCGGGGTTACGGACAGGTAGGCTTCCCAAGGGCTTGAATAACCTCGGCGTGTTGGTTGGCGCAGTGGGCATCCTCACCCTTATCCCTGCATTGAATGATTTTACTGGCATCTTTGGCCTGGGGCAGATGATCTGGTTCATCTGGTTGGGAATCGTGCTGCTGCGCAGCAACTAAGACAAAGTAGTATAGGCAAATCTAAGAGGCTCAAATGAAGACATATCGAAAGACGGCAACGCTTGTAGGGTCGGCTTATCTTTTTTCCAACATAACCTTCATCCTTGGCGCAATCGTGATGGTGGAAGCGATCCTCGGTTCTCCCGAATATCTCAGCCTGATTTCTGCGAGCAGAGCTCAAGTAATCCTGGGGGTATTACTCAGTTTTATTAATGGCTTAGCTTATGTTGGGATCGCCGTGCTCCTGTTCCCGCTCCTAAGGCTGCATTTCGAAAGCCTGGCTCTGGCATACGTTGGTTTCAGGGTGGTGGAGTTTATCACCCAGATTCTGGCTGACATCAGTCCGCTTACTCTATTGACCCTCGCTGAAAATCCGGGCCAGACAGGAGTAGCCTCTGGTTTGCAGGGGCCGGGCGCATTACTGCTCGCCGAGCGCTTCTGGGCGTTTCAAATGCTCAATCTCATCTTCAGCATCAGCGCCTTGCTACTATACTTTATGTTATTTCGTACTAGGCTGATTCCTGGGTTCATTTCCATCTGGGGATTGATCGCAGCATTTCTAGTGCTGTTCAACACCGTTCTTGGCTGGTTTAACTCAGGCTTGGGCGAAGCGCTCGGAACGATTACTGGGCTGCCCATGCTTTTGAATGAGGTGTTCCTGGGCATCTGGCTAATAGCCCGGGGATTCAATCCATCTGCCACTGCTATCGAAACTGCCAGACAGCTCACATTGGAGCCTTGAGAGATGAAAGCCCTCGTTTGCACGCAATACGATCCACCTGAGGTATTGCAGTTGGTGGACGTTCCCAAACCGATGCCGCGTGATCACGAAGTGTTGGTAAAAGCCACGCCACCACGCTCATCATCGGAGACACGATCAAGGAGAGAAAAATGAAAATCTGCATTGTCGGAGCATCCGGAAAACTTGGAACTTATATGGTTCAGCATGCCCTGGATCGAGGTTATGAGGTGATTGGAGTTTGCCGGGAACGCAGCGTTAGCAAACTCGACGCCTTCAAAGAGCGCATCACAATCATCCCCGGCGCAACGAATGACCGCACAGTGATCAAACAAGCAGTTGAAGGATGTGATGGGGTTCTCACTGTGTTGGTCCCATGGGGCAACCAACATTACTCGTCGGGAACAGCCCAGGCGGTCCTCGACTATGCGCCTTCAGGGGCGCGCCTTATTTTTTCCTGCGGCTGGCATATCACGCGTGATGGAATGGATGTGTACCCACTATCCTTAAAAAGAGAGGAGAAGTTTGCGCGTTGGTTCGGGCGACTGACGCGTATCATGGATATTGACGACCAGGTGGAAGCGTGCCGGCGAATTTTTGCCAGCAACACTCGTTGGACGGTCGTGCGTGGCAGCGACCTCGAAGAGGGTGAGAGTCAGGGTTTGCCTGTATGGAGTCGCCACGTTGGCGACCCCATTCTCGCCAGCAACATCACGCGCCGCGTGGACTATGCTTTGTTCATGGTTGAAGCCCTAGAGAATGACGCACTTATCCATGAAGCCCCGGCTATTGTTGGTTGCCGTACGCCCTCGGCACTCGTGCATATGACTATGGCTGAATTGTAACCAAGTGTTGCTGTACAAAAAGCGTTCGGAAACTCCCATCACCCCTGACCATGCTCCCAGGGGGCGAGGCAAAGGGAGACAGGCGAGGAAGGTGGTTTCCGAACATTTTCGTACAATACAAACCAACATTGGTTCGGGATGGGCAAAATGGCTCCAGATGTAATACCTTC
>DYGV01000146.1 GCA_020724505.1 Anaerolinea thermophila | reverse complement strand
CTTGCTTACCGTCCTTGGCCCCTCCCTAGATTAAATCCGGGGTGAGTCATGTTTCTCATTATTTCAGCGCAATTGCAGATTAGCCCTTCGCCGCCTGGTAAAGAGAATTCACAAAATCCCAGTTCACAATACCCCAGAAATTCTTCACATATTCTGGGCGGCGGTTCTGGTACTTCAAATAATAGGCATGCTCCCAGACATCCAACCCCAAAATGGGCGTCTGGCCGTCCATCAGGGGGCTGTCCTGGTTCGCGGTGGAAAGCACCTGCAGCTTCTTTTGGCCGTTCACCACCAGCCACGCCCAACCGGAGCCAAAACGGGTGATTGCGGCGTTGCTAAACTGCTCGACAAAGCTATCGAAAGAACCAAACGTGGCATTGATCTCTTGTGCCAGCGCACCGCTGGGGGATTTGCTTCCGCCAGGGGCAATCCAGTCCCAGAACAAAGTGTGGTTATAATGACCGCCGCCGTTGTTGCGCACCGCAGTGCGGATGCTCTCTGGGACCTGCTGGATATTGCGCAAAATCCATTCGATAGACTTAGACTGCAAATCTGGGGCGCTTTCGAGCGCCTTATTTAAATTCGCCACATACGCGCCGTGGTGCTTATCGTGGTGAATTTCCATGGTCATTGCGTCAATGACCGGCTCTAACGCGTTGAAGGCATACTTAAGTGGGGGTAGTTCAAACATAAATCTCTCCCTGTTTCGAGATAATTAGATTGGATCGGGTTCTTATGAACAAGAGAATATTACTATAATTCACCTTTATAGTCAATTTAATTTGTATAAGAATCGTATAAGAAATTGATCATCATCGAGGTGCAATGTAGCCGATCTCACTCTGCCGAACGCATAAACGCTTAATCGTCGGCTCTCTCGCTCATATTGCTTGACAAAGGCGATCGGGGAGGCTACAATTTTCACAAGTCGGTTACAATTGCGCTCGAATTCCAGGTCTTTACAAAGAGCGGCGTAAAAACCCAAACAGCTATCCACACAGGAGGATCTCCCATGACTCATATTATTACCAGTTTGTGTCTGCGCGACTCCGGTTGCGTGGAAGTTTGCCCGGTGGAATGTATTGTCCCCGGTAAACCGATCGAAGAATGGCCCTGGTATTACATTGATCCAGACACTTGCATTGACTGCGGCGCATGTATTCCAGAATGTCCGTACGAAGCAATCTTCCCCGAGGATGAGGTACCCTCCGCCTACACCGCTAAGGGCGGCGAATACATCAGCAAGGTCGGACTAACCGGACATTACGAGGGCGTGAACCACCACGGCGAGCCAGTGGTGTTGGATTGCGTGCGCCAGCTTGAGCCCGGCGAAGTGGTTGATCTGACCCCTGATATCCAACCCAACTACGATTACTTCAGCAAAGGTCCCGGTTACAAAGCCCTGGAAATGTAATATAAGCGCACCAATACGTCCGTTCGAGAGAGTTTGCCCAGGTTGCGCAAGCCGGGCAAACTCTTTTCGTTTCACCGTCTCAGCCGCTTTATTGCGTGAGCAGTTGTAAATTACCTGCGCCCATTTCCACGGTAATCGTTAGAGTAGGGCCGCTTCCGCTCAGCCGATACGAGTCGCCCGAACCCTGCCACTCACCTTGAGCATCCACGTTCGTCAACCCACCCTTGATTGTCAATCGCACGTTAAAACCGGCCGGCGCGATGATCTTCACCTGGCTGGCGCCAGCCTGGATGTAGACGTCCGCGTCTCGCTGCAGCTCGCCGGAAAAATCCAGGGTGTAGTTGCCAAAACCACTGCGGAAGATGAAATGTTCGAAATTAGCGTTTGCCAAACCAGACAGGCGCAGATTAGAGGCGCCGGTTGAATAACGCAATGTATCCATAACCACAGGGTTGAGCTCAGAGAAACGAAGCCGTGCATCTGCTGCGCCATCGCTGATCGTCAGAGACTTCAACGGCACACCGCTCAGATCGAAATCGCCCTGATACGCGCCGGCGTTGATGGCTAACAACAACGGCGTATCCCCTAATTTGAGATCCCACTCATTGCGTACCTCATCGCTGAGGCGTGGGATGCCGTTGATCTCCAGGTTGCCCGTTTCCAACTTGACACGGTTGCCTTCGACGCTAAACCGGGGCTTGAAATCAGCCACATTGTAAACTGCCTCGCCGCTCACCAGAGCATCCTTCGCCCCGCCTTGCAACTCGAGTTTTCCAGCGCCAAAGTTGAGCGTCAGCTCCACTTCATCCGCTTCCGGCATAGGGATTTGAATATCCTCGTACACTACGGGGCCAGTTACTATACGGTCCATAGGGATATTAAACGTAACTCCGCAGGCCAGGGAAATTAGCGCCAGCGCCGCGGTCATAATCAACGCAGTTCGATAAGCCATAGCTCTCCTCCGACATTCGATATTTACACATCTCAATATCCTCTACGCAGGAGCAGCCAGATCGTCGCGTCGATAGATTAAACATCATCTCCAGCCGGGTTGGTGAAATAGCGTCGAAAGGCCAGTTTGACCACCAAACCATAGAAAGCATATACCAGCCCCAAGAATAACAAGGTGAACTTGAGCCAGGCGCAAACACGAGCGATCTCCGGCCAAGGCGCCGACGCTGCTCCAACCAACAACATGCTGGTCAAAGCGAAATTTTCCACTGCATCAAACGCTGCAGCCAGCCAGGCTCCGGTTGCCAGAGGTCCAGCCAGGGAAGCCAGTGGCCAGCCGCGCGCTCGCAGTGCATCGCCGGCCATCCAGCACGCCAGGCTAAAAGCCAGCCCATACGCCAGCATAAAAAGATAATCCAGCCCCAAGTTGAAGGCGGCGGCGCGTTGCGCCGCTGCATCCCAGGAGGCAAGGATCGCCGTAGCCTTCTCGACCGAACCGGCCAGCTCA
Source organism: Anaerolinea thermophila (assembly GCA_020724505.1). Classification (GTDB taxonomy): domain Bacteria; phylum Chloroflexota; class Anaerolineae; order Anaerolineales; family UBA4823; genus RBG-16-57-11. Next base: position 7,660 of record DYGV01000146.1, on the reverse strand, counting down.
TACGAAACAATCCCCATCGGCGCAACCGACGTGGTCAACGACGAGCCTGTCAGATTGAGCAGCAGCATCAACACCATAGAAGCCAGGGCCGAAACTCCGAAAACCAGCGAGCGGCGAAGAACAGGCAGAGTATTCTGTATGGCAGCCATAGACGACCCTCTCTTTGGGAATGTACCATAGTATCTCACAAGGCTTGCCGGAATGCAATCGTTCCAAAACAAAAAACACCCGTCGGTTTCACGACGGGTGTTTTGGGATCGATGCTCAGGATTTACAGGACGACGACATCTTTGGCCTGCGGGCCTTTGGCGCCCTGCTCGATGGAAAACTCCACCCTTTGGCCTTCTTCGAGAGAACGGTAACCGTCGCTCTGAATAGCGGTGTGATGAACAAACACATCCGGTCCATTTTCACGGGCTAAGAAACCATAACCCTTGCTATTGTTGAACCACTTGACGGTCCCGATCGTTCGGCTTGACATATTCTTTATCTCCATATTCTTGTACTAAAAAGTTGGTCTATTGCTCGCCTCGCCGGCTCGATTCAACAAAAAAGGCTCAAGAACAAACGCCTTGAGCCACATCCTTTTTTGAAAAGAAAACCTTCAGGCAAGTTCGTAGGATATTCTAACAGGAATCCACAGGATGTCAATGGGCAATTTTTTCGAAGAATTCAGGCATAATCTATTGACCTGACGTAATAGCTTGCATATAATTTTCCAGACTGGTTGATATGGACACAGTCAGGCTCCTTTGCAATGCAGGGGAGCAACCTTGTACACCCATAATACCAAATACGACAGCGAAACTTCCGGCCGAGTAATATTTATTGATTTCATATTTGCCTAAGAATGGCTGAGACGGCAAGTGGGGAACTCGTCTCTACCGCCATTCTTCCAAAGCTGGGCGATAACTCATTGGGAAATGGAGGTTGAGTTATGGAACACCGGCTAATTTCTCCAACAATTAACCGTATCGCATTTGTTGGGAATTACTTGCCGCGCCAATGCGGCATCGCCACCTTCACCACCGACCTATGTGAGGCTTTGGCCGCTGAATTTAGTGAAATTAATTGCATCGCTCTACCTGTCAACGACACCAAAGAGGGTTATGCGTATCCATCCAGAGTGCGCTTCGAACTTATTGAGAAAGATATCAACTCTTATCGCAGCGCCGCTGATTTCCTGAACATCAATAATATTGACCTGGTTTGTCTCCAGCATGAATATGGCATTTATGGCGGGCGAGCAGGCAGTCATATCCTGGCGCTGTTGCGCGAACTACGGGTGCCTGTAGTTACAACCTTGCATACAGTACTGCGCGATCCTGATCCCGAACAACGTTGGGTGTTAGAGGAGATCGTAGATCTTTCGGACAGAATAATCGTCATGAGCGCGCGCGCCGTGGAATTCATGCAAGAGATCTATCACACTCCGTCGGAAAAAATTGATTTGATTCCTCACGGTATTCCAGATGTACCATTTGTGGATCCGGCCTTTTACAAAGATCAATTTGGCGTGGAAGGTCAAATTGTATTGCTCACATTTGGGTTGCTTTCTGCCAATAAAGGGATCGAGAACGTGATCGCCGCCTTGCCAGCGATTTTGGATAAACATCCAAACGTGGTGTACATCATTCTCGGCGCGACACATCCCCATGTCAAACGACGTGAAGGCGAAACGTACCGCCTATCCTTGCAGAGGTTAGCGCAGGAGAAAGGCGTAGAAGAACATGTCATATTCTACAATCGGTTCGTCAGCCTGGAAGAACTGATTAAGTTCATCGGAGCAGCAGATATTTACATTACACCTTATCTGAGCCAGACTCAGATCGTCTCCGGTACCCTGGCTTACGCTCTAGGTGCAGGCAAAGCGGTGATCTCCACCCCTTATTGGTATGCTCAGGAGATGTTGTCCGAAGATCGCGGTGTGCTTGTGCCATTTCAGGATCCAGAAGCTTTGGCAGATCAAGTAATTGACTTACTGAACAATGAAACCAAACGCCATGCTATTCGTAAACGCGCTTATCTCTTCGGGCGAGAAATGATCTGGCCGCAGGTGGCGCGCCGTTATATGGATTGTTTTATACGCGCTCGCGCCGAACGTCGTCGGCTAAAACAATACAGGATCAAGGTCAAGGCGCTCAACCAACGCCCCGGGGAATTGCCGATACTAAAACTCGATCACATGCGTCGCATGACCGACGAAACCGGCATATTGCAGCACGCGGTTTTCACCATACCCAATTACGAAATGGGTTATACCTCAGATGACAACGCCCGCGCCCTCATCGTAAGCGTCATTTTAGAAGAACTCGGCAATAACGAAGCTCAAGATCTGGCTTCCAGGTATCTTGCTTTCTTATGGTATGCCTTCAATACAAAGACAGGACGTTTTCGCAACTTTATGAATTATCAACGCTGTTGGCAGGAAGAAATAGGCTCCGACGACTGTCACGGGCGCGCGTTGTGGGCGTTAGGAATGGTCTTAGGGCGTTCAAACACACCAGCTTTCCAGAGCATGGCTAGTCGTTTATTCGACCAAGCCTTACCTGCCATCCTTGATACCACCAGCCCACGTGCCTGGGCATTTGCCTTGCTGGGCATTCATGAATACCTTCGACGTTTTGCCGGCGACCGCATGGCTAATCAGGTTGGCAGAGAATTAGCCGAGCGTCTGATGTTGTTATACCAAAATTGTCGCGCAGATGACTGGCTCTGGTTTGAAGATCGTTTGACTTACTGTAATGCCGTAATTCCACATGCCCTGCTCACCTGCGGACAATGGTCTCTAAATCAAACAATGACCGAGGTTGCGTTGGAGTCGCTACAATGGTTAGCAAACCTTCAAAGCTCAGGTAAAGGAGGGGGGCATTTTGTACCCATTGGATCGAATGGTTATTATCTGCGCGGCGGCGAACGCGCACGCTTCGATCAACAGCCAATCGAGGCCCAAACCATGGTGACAGCCTGCCTCGAAGCTTACCGTGTCACTATGGACCCGCGCTGGAAAAAAGAAGCCGAGCGCGCGTTTGAATGGTTCCTGGGCCGCAACGATCTTCACCTTCCTCTTTACGATCCAACAACGGGCGGATGCCGCGATGGACTTCATCCTGACCGCGCCAACGAGAACCAGGGGGCAGAATCCACCCTGTCATTTCTCCATGCTCTCTTGGAGCTGCGATTGACCGAGAGCACGCTCCAATCCCAATCAGCTCAATCAGTGGAGGCTTGCCTTCAATGAATAATAAACATCCTGAACTCTTTCATCGTTATAGCCACAATCCCATCCTATCCGCATCCAATTGGCCCTACCCAGTCAACAGCGTATTTAATCCTGGTGCCACGCGGCTTACCGACGGAACTGTTTTACTCTTGTGTCGCGTCGAGGACCGGCGTGGACATTCTCATTTATGCGCCGCTCGCTCTGCGAATGGAATTGACGGTTGGCAGATTGACCCTCAGCCGACTCTCTTGCCAGATCCAGCGCATTTCCCAGAAGAAGTATGGGGAATCGAGGATCCGCGAATAACTTATCTCCCTGAGCTGGGTAAATACGCCATCGTGTACACGGCGTATTCTCAAGGCGGCCCAGGGGTATCTCTGGCGCTTACAGAAGACTTCCAACATTTCGAACGTTTCGGCATGATCATGCCGCCAGAAGATAAAGACGCCGCTCTGTTTCCATATCGAATCGACAACAATTGGGCTTTGATCCATCGCCCAATCAGTTACCTGGGCGCACACATGTGGATCTCTTATTCGCCCGACCTGCGATATTGGGGCAACCATAAGTTGATGCTCGAAGCCCGTCGCGGCGCATGGTGGGATGCTAATAAAATCGGCCTCTCCTCCCCTCCCATTCAAACTGAGCGCGGCTGGCTGGTGATTTATCATGGCGTGCGCCAGACGGCAGCCGGTGCGCTATATCGGCTTGGGCTAGCGTTGTTCGATTTGCACAACCCAGAACGCTGCTTAAAACGTAGCGACAATTGGATCTTTGGGCCAGAGGAACCCTACGAACGGCGGGGTGATGTGGACAATGTTGTCTTTCCATGCGGTTATGTACTGGGTCCAGACAATGATACGATCTACTTATACTACGGCGCTGCAGACACCAGTGTTGCACTAGCAATGGGGAGCGTGAGTGCCTTGCTCGAATGGCTTGAGAAGCAGTGATGAATTGGCAATGAATGCTTTGTAAGTTTGAGCGTTGGTAACTGAAATCGAAATTCACCCTTGACAAATAGAATATATGTTCTATAATCAATACCGACAATTATTGTCCATTAAGTATGCTTTAAGCAAGTTCATTGGACAATAAATTACATCCAAAACGTTCATCTAATCATCAGACAATAAGGAGACAATTGAAATGAACAAAATCACCCCATGCCTGTGGTTCGACCGCCAGGCCGAAGAAGCTGCTCAGTTTTATACCGGCATATTCAAAAACTCGAAAATCCTGGAAGTCACCCGTTATGGAGAGGCAGGTTATGAAGTTCATGGAATGCCGGCGGGAACAGTGATGACGGTGGAATTCGAACTGGATGGACAGACGTTCACGGCGCTTAACGGCGGGCCGGCGTTTAAATTCAATGAGGCTATTTCTTTCCAGATCTTGTGCGACGATCAGGATGAAGTGGACTACTTCTGGGAGAAATTGACCGCAGGCGGCGACGAAAGCGCGCAGCAATGTGGCTGGCTCAAGGACAAATTTGGGGTCTCATGGCAGGTCGTACCAATTGCGCTATACGAACTGCTGAATAATCCAAACCCCATCAAACGAGACGAGATCATGGAGGCTTTCCTCCAAATGAAGAAGATTGACATCGAAGAATTGAAACAGTTGGCTGTGAAATAGAATAAATGGAGCGACGGTAAGAATATTTCAGCAACTGAATTTCGATGGGATCGGGCACCAAACGTCCGCGTTCGTATAAGATGAACTTACGGTTGAGTTGGAAGGCGGGCAAAAAACCGTCCCAATCCGCGAAAACAGCCCGCGCTCAGCTTGTGTCCGATGTCATCCACACAAAAAGTCACCTGCGCCCCGGCTTTTTCGAGGATATCCTTCGCTCGCAGCGCTTGCTCGAACGGCACCAACTCATCGCGTTGGCCGTGCGCGACAAAGGCCGCTTTGCCTTTCAAGGGCTGGTTTTGCGCCAACTCCTCTGCGCCTGCTGGCATAAAACCCGCCAGGCACGCCAGCGACCTGACTCGCTCAGGGTACAACAACGCCAGGCTATACACCAAGGCTGCCCCCTGACTGAACCCCATCCAGTGAATCGCGGATAGATTTACGTCGGGAAAATGGAGTGGCGACAGCAACTCCCACAACTTTTGAATTGCGGGTTGAAATTCGGTTATGTTCGGCCAGCCATCTTGCGGATTTTCTTGCCAACCATAACCCCCCAACGAAGTCGGGTAAAGAGCACGCGGCGCAATCAGATATGCGTTTTGAGGCAAGCGCGAAGCGAAAACCCACATAACGTCTTCATCGCCGGTCCAGCCATGCAACAATACAATCAGGTCATACGGCGCAGGCGTCTCCGGCCGGCGCACGCGCAATACCCAGCCATCTAGTTCGATTCGCTCATTCATCCTTCCCATGCTCCTTGCGTACAAACCAGTCCAGGAAAACGAAGAAGCCCCAAACCAAAACAGCTGGCGACAATCCCAATAGCAGACATACGAATCCCATCAATGCGGCTTCGCGCCCCCATAAAAGAAAAATTAATCCATCACCCACGATAAATACCAATACAAGAAAACCCAAAATCAACCGATTCTGGGTCTGCCGGGAATATTTGCGTAAATCACGAGACATCGCAACAGGCGTCAGACCTTGAAATCCGTAGAATAGGGCAGACGCACCTTTGGCGGCGAGTAGGGCATGAATTTTTTCATCAGTCTGCGCGTCCAATGAGTAGCCTGATGCAATCGCGGGAGCGCCAGCTCGGCAGCCTTCTCGCCCAATAGCGCGACCTGGTCCACATCTACCGGGTCGAGCAAGCCAATATGACGCACCGCAGGGCGAATGATCACATCTGGCTTTTCGATTTCGAGCAGCAGTTCGGTCAATAACGCCCCGCCGATGTCGATCGCCCGCATGAAGAGGTTCAAAGCCTGTGAAAATCGAAACTGACTCACATATTTCATCAAGAAAGGCAAGGAGTTTAACATGCGCGGCTGCGTAATGCCCGCCCAGTCATCAACTGGCGGCGATAGAACTACAGCGACAACGGGCAAATCCGGCGCCAGCGCTCGTGCCACGTTGACTGGCACCGGGTTCAACACACCTCCGTCCACCAGCACTCGCCCATTCAACTCTACAGGAGGAAATACGCCTGGCACAGCGATTGTCGCCAAAACCGCATCCAGTACCCTACCAGTTCGGATCACCACATGTTCAGCGGTGTTTAAATCCACCGCCGTCACGGCAAATGGCAACCGCAGATCCTCAAAAAAACTATCCCCTAACGAATCTTCCAGAATTTCACGCACTCCCTTCAACCCCAACCAGGAAGCCTTGTCATCCGGCTGGCGAACGAACAACTTGCTTGGGTCAGCCAATTTATAGCGATTTTGGATGCCGTCGGGACTGTAACCGAAAGCGTATAAAGCGCCGCAGACACCGCCTGCGCTGGTGCCTGCCACAGCGCGAATGCGAAAGCCTGCCCTTTCCAGGGCGCGGATTACGCCGATATGGGCAATTCCTTTCACCCCGCCGCCGCCTAATGCCAGTACAATATCCTTCATGGGATTCTCCAAATTTAAATGCATTCTACTTGGAATAAAGACATGACGTCAAGCTTCACGGTAAAATCATCCTATGAAAGATTTAGATAGCTGGAAACATCGCTTCGATAAAGAACTAGAGATGGCAGAACGCGCCCGCGCCTCCGGCAATGAAGGTATGGCGCGGGTATGCGCCCGTCGCGCCGCGGGCATCGTCGTCGCAGAATTTTTGCGTCTGCAGGGGATAGAGTTAAAGACCCCCAGCGCTTACGACTATTTGCGCTACCTCAGCCAGTCGCCCATTGCGCCGCCCGATGTAAAAACTGTTGTGGAACATTTCCTTACGCGGATCACCCCCGATTATCGGTTGCCCGTGGAGGCGGATCTGATCGCAGAAACACGTTGGCTACGTCAGAGATTGATCACAGAGTGAAATCCGTTCGACCCATTAATTGCAACAGCATTCATTGGCGATAGATAGCATCACAACGCTCATCGTCCACCCAATCAATGGGACAAATCAATCATAATCGGTTGAACCGCCCGGCGCCGTTGCTGACCGACCTGATGCAAAACGCCCAACAATCCCAAGAGCGTAACCATCGCCCGAATTCCGGCGATCATCAACATTGCACCGCTCACAATTCCGGCTAAAGAGATCAGAATATATTGAAAAATTTGCGTGTTTGACCGCTTTGGAATCGACTCTTTCGCCAGGCGATTTTTCAAGTTAGAGACGAACGCCTGCCGAGGGGGCACTTCGCGTAACATATCGCCTAAACGACGCTCTACCCGCAAAACTTCTGCTTGTGAGGCTTCTGGATCAGTTCTTCTACGTTTCATAACTTCACCCTTGCTCAACCGGATACGCCACAATACCCACCGTTCCTGGTCCCAGGTTCGCGGCGACGCCGATAGATAG
>DYGV01000145.1 GCA_020724505.1 Anaerolinea thermophila | reverse complement strand
GGCGGGCATACCTATAAGGGGATCAGTGGGCAGTATACCCCTTACCCTGGCCCGATCGGTTCAGTGGTTTCTCCGGGTCTGTTCGGCGTGGGGGAGTTCGGTCATCTGGCGCGGGCTTCCAGCCTGTGCGGCGCTTGCAAAGACGCCTGCCCGGTGGATATTGACCTGCCTAAACTGTTGCTGCGCGTGCGCGCCGAGGGAGCCGAGCCGGCTTATGCGCCATCGCCGACCTCCAGGCGGTCACATATACCGACCGGTTTGCGGATAGCTTTGCGCCTTTTCACCTGGCTGGCGGCGTCGCCGCGCCGTTACGCCGCGGCGCAGCGCATCGGCGGAGGGTTGGGCTGGCTGGTATCGCCGTTTTTCCGCTGGCTGCACCTGCCAGCATTCACCGGCTGGGGATATTCGAAGGATTTTCCACTGCCGCGTGGGCGCCCCTTCCGCGATCGGTTTGCCCTGCTGCATCCAATAAACCGCACTGTCAGCAATTCGGAAACCCCATCGCCCATCGAATCGCCGCATCCATCAGAAGACTCAAAACCGCTGACGCAGCAATTCTCCGCTGAACTCGCCGCTCTGGGCGGCGTCGTTGTGCGCTGCCCGCCCGAAGAGTTGGCCGAGCGCATCCTCCAGGAGCTGACGCAGCGCGGAATTCGTTGTGTGCAGACCTGGGATGAGGCCCGCCTGCCCGACGGGTTGCTCAAAGCGTTGCGGGAAAATGGTATCCAGACGCAGCGTGAACCGGACCCGCAAATCCAGGTTGGGCTGACCGGCGCGCTGGCTGGCGTCGCCGAATCGGGCGCGCTGATGTTGCCAGGCGGGGTAGAGCAGCCTCTGACGGCCTCGCTGCTGCCCGAGGTTCATCTGGCAGTGCTGCGGGAAGCGGACATTTTGCCCTCGCTTCCCCAGGCTCTACGTTTGCCATCGGTGCGCGAGGCGTCGGCTGTGGCGCTGATTAGCGGACCTTCGCGCACCGCGGATATCGAAATGACGCTCACTATTGGCGTCCACGGCCCCAAAGAATTACTGGTTTACCTCTGCTGAGGGTATCGAATGACGCATTTACAGTTACTCGATCAGGCGCTTGAAGCCTTGAAAAGGGGTGAAAAGGAACGGGCGCGAGGTTTTTTTATTCAGACGCTTCAAGCCAATCCGAATGAATACCGCGCTTGGTTAGGGCTGGCCGCATGTGTTCAAGAGATTGAGAAGAGGCGCTACTGTCTGGAAAAAGCGTTTTCCCTCCGCCCCGATCACCCGGCAGTTCGCCGCGCGCTGGAGCAGCTATCTGCGCCCAAAGACATGCAGCCGCCCGCCGAACCTGCATCGCCTGGTACAAAGCTCGACGCGTCGCAGGGCATTCCCTTCCATGCTGCAAGCGTTGATCCGCCTGCGCAAAGCGACCCGTCTCTACCGTTGGCGCAAAGCAGCCCGAATTCTGTCAACCGGGAAGCGCCAGCGCCGCCTTCAACGGCGAAGAGAAAACAACCTGCGCCTGTCCTTTCTCGCACGCAGGCAGTGCTGATCGTTTTCTTGGCGTTGCTGGCTCTTTCCGCAGTGGCTGCCCTGGGAGGTGTGGCTTGGAAAAATGGCTTCGATGTCCTGTCAGAAAATGCTCTACAGCCGCTGTCTGCTCCACCGCCGGCCGTTGGCGGTGGAAGCGGGGTCGTCGTTCTACAATTGCCGCCCACTTGGACGCCAACGCCTTCGCCAGAAGCCTCGGCTACGGTTGAGTTTTCGCCTACGGTGAGCTTACTCGCATTTCAGCCGTCCCCCACGCCGGTCGTTTCCATTACGCCCTACTACGGTTACTGGCGGCTGGTCATTGGCCGCTCGGTGCAAGGCCGCCCGATCGAAGTCTATCGTTTCGGGAGCGGTCAAAGAGAACGTATGATCATCGCCGGCATTCATGGCGGCGATGAATGGAACACCATTCCCCTGGCCGATGAGCTTATTCAATATATTCAGCGTCATCCCAGTCTGATCCCTTCTGGAATGACCTTGTATATATTGCGTTCACTCAACGTAGATGGCGAGGCGGTTGGCCGTAAGACCGAAGGCCGATTGAACGCCAACCAGGTGGATTTGAACCGCAACTTCGACGTTAACTGGAAATCGAGCTGGCGCAGTGTGGGTTGCGCTTCTGCGCCTGGCACTGCTGGCCCCGCTCCCGGTTCGGAGCCGGAAACGCAGGCGGTGAAAGCATTTTTGCTTTCGCGCCAGGTTGAAGCGCTGATCAGCTATCATAGCGCCGGGCTAGGGGTGTTCCCAAGCGGCGACCCCGCGCATCCGGAATCGATCCGCCTGGCGAAAGCAATTTCAGAGGTGAGCGGCTATAAATATCCGCCGGTGAATACGGGCTGCGAATACACCGGCACACTGGTGGATTGGGCGGCAGATAACGGAGTCGTCGCCGCCGTGGATCTGGAGCTGAATAGTATCAACCAGACCGAGTTCGAGGTAAACCTGAGGGTGCTGGATCTATTGCTGCGCTTCGAGGTTGTCTCGCCCTCCGCAACGCCAGGCGTCACAGCCAACGCCGAGGCTCCCCTCACTTCCAGCCCGACCCCGTAAGTCTTACATCGGGCGCCATCAAGTCTCTGCGTCCATAACCGCTCGCTTTGAAATCCTAGAAGTCCTCAATCTGCCGCCGTTGCCGCTTGATCTCGCCTCGGCGGCGTTTCTCCTCCAGGCGCTTCTGAATAGAAGCCTGGCTGGGCTTTGTCCTGCGCCGGACTTTGGGCTTTTCAGCGGCTTTGCGGATGAGTTCTACCAGTCGTTGGATGGCATCCTGGCGATTCTGTTCCTGAGAGCGGTAACGTTTGGCTTCGATGATTAATATCCCCTCGGCGGTCAACCTTTTCCCTGCCAGGCGAGATAGCCGCGCCCGCACATCTTCCGGCAGAGAAGGGGAATTGCGCACATCAAATCGTAATTGAGCGCTGGTGGCGACTTTATTAACATTTTGTCCGCCCGGGCCAGAAGCCTGCACAAATTCGATTTCTATCTCGTCTTCCCGAATAACCACCGACGGAGTTATTTCAATCATTTTTTGGCCTCCCAACTGGGGTCGGAATAGGAGTATATCATGCGTTATCGGTTGCATTGGTCTCCAATCGGCGACAGGCGGGCGCTCACAATTATTTTTGAGCTTGTCCACAGCCCCAGTTTGGACTGATGCACTCCAATTTTTAAGCTATAATCATTGTCTGAACAGGCGCGTAGAGACAAAGGGAAAGGGAGAGCTCAGATGGATAAGGGCAGCAGATCATTGAGTCGGCGTGATTTTCTTCGAGTGGCGGGAGTCGCCGCGGCTGGGGCGGCGTTATCGGCGTGCGGTCTCTCACCATCGGCGAACAGCAGCAGCGATAGAGGCACAGTGCAGTTAGTCTATCAAGACTGGAGGACCGAATGGTTCCCCTCGCTGGCGCAACAGATGTTGGAAATCTTCAATAAAGAACACCCTAACATACGCGTGTTTTATACGCCTGACCCCGACAATCTGGAAGAGAAGATGTTGGAAGATATGGCGGCAGGCACTGCGCCAGATGTACTTTCCGGCTGCTGCGAATTTTTCCCCGCCTGGGCAAACACGGGTTATCTTTTGGATTTGAAGCCTTTTGTAGAAGCGGACCTTGACCAAGAGACCATTGACGATTGGTCGCCGGCTCAATATCAGGCGCTTTTTACCCGCGATGGGAAACAATTTGGCTTGCCCAAATACCACGGCGCGCTGGCTCTATATTACAACAAAGATCTGTTCGACGCCGCGGCGGTTGAATACCCCACAGGCGACTGGACATACGATGATTATTGGTCAGCCATGACCCGCCTGACTCGACACCATAGCAGTGGGATCACCCAATGGGGCAGCATGTTCGACGTCACCTGGGACCGCATCCAAATCCATGTCAACAGCTTTGGGGGGCACTTTGTCAACCCCGATGACCCCACCCGCTGTGAGATGTCCGCTCCGCCGGCGCAAGAAGCCATGGAGTGGTTACGACAAAGGATTTGGGAAGACAAGGTGATGGCGACATTTCTGGATGTTCAAAACATTGAAACCCGTCAGGCGTTTATCCAGCAGAAAGTTGCGATGGTAGAAGACGGCTCCTGGGCGTTGAAAGATATTTTGGACAATGCCAGATTTCGCATTGGCGTTGCGCCGTTTCCAACCGGACCGAGACGCCACGCCACTTTGGCAACCACAGACGGCTTTGGTATTTACGCTGGAACGAAACATCCCGAGGCGGCCTGGGAGTTGTTGAAATTCCTGGTGAGTAAGGATTATGGGCGCGCCATGGCACGCGCACATTTTTTGCAGCCGGCGCGCGCCTCTTTGGTGCCGGAATGGGTCGAGTACATTCGTCAGGAATACCCGGAACGTAGTAAAGAAGTGGATATTGCCGCCTTCGCGGATGGACAGATCAAGGGCTATTCCGTCACCGCGGAGACCTTCCCGAACATGGTTGGAGTGGGAAAGCTGGCAAAAGACGCCTGGGATCAAATTTTCACACTTGGCAAGGCGCCGATCAGCGAAATGGAGGAGGTCTGCCGGAAGATCGAGGACATTCAACAAGGCGTCAGCCTTTCGCCTTCATCGTGCACATGCGGCGGTCAAGGTTGACCTCTACAGGAGTCTGATTTTGGTTTTTCCTCGCTTTAGATCCAGGCTGAGTAATAAAATTGTCGCCTGGTCGTTTATCCCAACCGTCATCATTCTTTTCCTGGTGGCGCTGATGGTTTACGTGGCGTATCAACGCGTTACCGAAGAGCTGGTGCTGAAGCGCGACGAAGAGCTGACGCGCCTTTCCGCGGGCGAGATCTCCGCCAGTTTTGAGGAGTATATAGATCGCCTCACCACGCTGACGCGCCTGCCGGATATTTACGCCGGCGCGCCGCAAAATCAACGCCTGGCATTGCTTGCTTCGAGAAATCAGCTCATCTTTTTCGACGCCGGCGTTTATTTGCTAAATCATCTGGGGCATGTTGTCGCCGCTCTGCCGGAAAACCCGCGCCTGTTGGGACAGGATTGGTCGAATCGCTCGTTTTTCCGCACCATGGTGCGCGGCCCGGCCTTGTATATTTCGAATATCGAGCCGAATGGACCCAATGGAGAAGAGGTGATTGCCCTGGCTGTACCCATCCTGGGCGAGCGCGGCGAGTTCCGAGGCGTCGCGGCGGGGATGTTTCTTCTAGACGTGAACTCAGTCAGCCCGTTTTATGGCGCGCTGATTAAATTGCGCATCGGGCGCAGCGGCAACGCATATTTGGTGGACAGCAACCGGCGCATCCTTTTCACCAATTTTTCGCAGCAGATTGGCGAGTTGTTTACCAGCCATCCCGTGGCGAACCAGGCCTTAACCGGCCGAGTAGGAGTGACGCGGACGCGGTCGCTGGATGGACGAGACATCGTGGCAGGTTACGCCCCCATCCCACGCACCTCCTGGACATTGATTGTCGAAGAGAACTGGAGCGATCTGGCGCTCACCAGCCAGGGGTATCTGCGCTTTTTGTGGATTCTGCTGGTTTTAGGCGTACTCATTCCCACCCTCACGATGGCTTTTGGCGTTCAGCGCGTGACTCGGCCATTGATGGATTTCACCGCTGCCGCCCAACGCATCGCTGGCGGCGATTTTACTCACCCCATCGCCTTGAAGACCGGCGATGAAATGGAAGACCTGGCGAACCAGTTCAACCTCATGGCGCGTCAACTGAAGGAATCCTACGAGACGCTGGAAATGCGGGTGGCACAACGCACGGAAGAACTCACCGCCCTGAATTCGGTGGCGGCGGTGGTCAGCCGATCGCTCGACTTGGATCGGATCCTTTCGGACGCGTTGACCAAAACCATCGAAGTAGTGCACATGGACGCCGGGGCAGTGTTCCGCTTCGACTTGGATACCCACCAGTTAATCCTGGTGGAGCAGCAAGGCCTCAGCCCGGAAATGCTGGCGCTCATTCGGCATTTGCCTGTCGAAGCCAGCATCATTGACGAAGTGGTGAGAACCCATCGCCCGGTCGCTCGTCTGGTCGCCGATTATCCACCCGGCGCGTTGCGGGAGGTGATGGAGCGGGATCAGCTCAAAACGGTGGTCAGTATCCCATTACTCAATCAGGATAGCGTACTGGGCGCCATCAATGTTGCCAGCCGTTCCCTGATCTGGCCCTCGCCTGAGCAATTGGCTGTCCCGGCCTCGATTGGACAACAAATCGGCGTGGCAATGGACAATGAACGTCTGTATAAACAGACTCTCACATACGCGCAGCAAATGGAGGCCGCCCGCCAGGCTGCTGAAGAAGCGCGCGCCATCGCCGAGGCTGCCAACGCCGCCAAAAGCGACTTCCTGGCAAACATCAGCCACGAATTGCGCACGCCTCTGGTTTCTATCTTTGGGTTCACTCGCATCGTTCAAAAGCGGCTGGAAGAACGAATCTTCCCCTTGCTGCCAGATCAAGATGAGAAGTTGCAACGCGCCACAGCCCTGATCCACGAGAATCTGCAAATCATCTTAGACGAAGGTCAGCGTTTAATGGCGTTGATCAACAACTTGCTGGATTTGGAAAAGATCGAGGCTGGGAAGATGGAGTGGCAAATTCAGCCCATTCTCATCGGTGATGTGATCCGCCAGGCGACGACTGCCTGCGCCGCCTTATTTGAAGGCAAGAACCTTTCATTCATCATAGACATCCCAGAGAAGCTGCCCAAAGTGCTCGGCGACGCGGATCGCATTATCCAGGTGGTGATCAACCTGGTATCGAACGCAGTGAAATTTACTCCCCAGGGTTCTGTGACCGTTCGCGTCCGGCATGAAAATCACCAAGTGGTTGTTCAGGTGATGGATCAGGGGATCGGTATTTCCCCAGCGGATCGGGCATTGGTTTTCGAAAAATTCAGGCAGGTAGGCGATACACTGACCGCTAAACCGAAGGGCACAGGATTGGGGCTGGCGATCAGTAAAGAGATCGTTGAACAGCACGGCGGGCGGATTTGGGTCGAAAGCGAGGTGGGGAAAGGAAGCACTTTTTCTTTCTCCATACCAATCGCGAATGGAAGCGATCTTGAGAGCCAGCCGAAAGACAGTGGACATGCAGAAAGCGCCTCTGTAGGAGCATTAGAAGATGAGCAACGGTTCACAAAAGAAAGTTCTGATCGTTGATGACGAGTCGTATATTCGCCTGCTCCTTGAACAAACGTTGGAGGAGTTGGAAGAGCGGGGGGTTGCCATTCTGAAAGCCGATAACGGCGAAGATGCCTTGCGGCTGGCCCGCGAGCAACGACCGCAATTGATCTTCCTGGATGTGATGATCCCCAAAATCAACGGTTTTGAGGTTTGCCGGGTGATCAAACAGGAATATCGCTACGAAGATACAACGATCGTAATCCTCACTGCGAAGGGTCAGGAATATGACCGGCAGATGGGTATAGAAGCGGGGGCGAACCTTTATATCAGCAAACCCTTCGACCCCGATGAACTCCTGGAATTAGCGACAAAGGTTCTTTTCAACGATGACCTCAATCACCCTGAGTAGATGGTTGCATAAAGAAGGTGGGCGACTCCTGGAAGGGGTTTTGCAACCTTTAGGAGAACCGCTATGCGTCATAGACGCAGATGGCAAACCTTTATTGGGCGTTTCATTGGATCGCCCCCTCGTGGATGGCGTTCGTTTTCCCATCGTTCAAGATCATCTGGTGGCCGGATGGGTGCTGAGCCAGCAGAGGTCGCTCTGGGGCGAACCAATAGCCAATCTGATCTCATATCTGCTGGATCAAGAAACTCAAAAGAAGGCTCTCGCTGCGGAGACGTTGGATAAATATCGCGAGCTGCATCTGCTCTATCGCTTATCCGAGCGGCTGATTACTTCGCCAAAACCCGAGTTGATCGCCGAAACCGCGCTAGAAGAGATCTGTTCCAGCGCTCAGGGCGCTCACGGCCTGGCAGCTCTGATCCATAAAGATACACAGCGGATGGAAATCATCGCTGATTGTGGTCTCTCCGCAGAGCTGTTGCCGGAGGCGCTTGCCCCAGGTACGCTTATTGGTAGGGTGATTCAAAGCGGCAGCGCGGAGATTTCGAACGACGCCGTGGCAAACCTATATTTTCGTAACCTGGAACACGAGACGGTGTCTCTGCTTTGCGCGCCACTCAAGTCCGAAACGCGGGTGATTGGCTTCTTTGTTTTGCTTCGTGAGCCCGATAGACCTTTTACCGGGGGCGACCTTAAACTAATCAGCGCCATTGCGCAGCAAACCGCGCCGGCGATCGAGATCGCCCACCTGCATCAGCTCGAAATCGAGAGAGCCTGGCTGGAGCGCGATCTGCAAATGGCGCGCCAGGTGCAATCTGGACTGTTGACCAAGCAAATCCCGGCGATCCTCGGCTGGCGCATCGCCGCGTTTTGGCAGCCGGCGCGAGTGGTGAGCGGCGACCTCTACGATTTCATTCACCTCCCCAATGGCAAATTGGGCTTGGTGGTGGCAGACGTGACCGACAAGGGAGTCCCGGCGGCGTTGCTCATGGCAAACGCCCGCAGCGTGTTGCGCGGCGTGGCCGCCAGCGTTGGGCGCAGCGGGCAGGATTCGCCGGGGAGATTGTTGGCGCGAGTCAACGATGTGCTAAGCCAGGAAATGCCTATGGATATGTTTGTCACTTGCCTGTTGGTGATCCTAGATCCGCGAACTGGTCATATTCGCTACGCAAACGCCGGCCATAATCTGCCTTATCTACGCACGCAGCTTGGGGCATGGGAGCTGAAAGCTTCTGGCATCCCGTTGGGGCTTTTTCCCGGCCTTGAGTATGAGGAAAAAGAGGCTCAACTAGAGCCTGGGGATAGCTTGTTGATGTACAGCGATGGCCTGGTGGAGGCACATGATCCCCAGCGCGAAATGTTTGGTTTTCCGCGTTTGCGGGGCATCCTCTCGTCGCTCACTATTGATTCACGCCTGGAAGGCGAGGAGCTCATACAGTATTTGATGGGGCAACTCACGGAATTTACTGGGCCCGGCTGGGAACAAGAAGATGATATTACGATTGTTACGCTAAGCCGGGCTATCTAGATGACTGAGTCGGGCCGAAAACTGGCAGCCGGCCCTAAGATGATGGTCATCGTCTGATAGGCTGCTTCTCAGCCTGGAATGCCGAGCAGTTTGTTCAGCCGATCTACGTCGAAATTGACTACAATCGTACCGCGCACATCAAAGGTGGGGGTGGTTTCATATCCCCCGGTAAAGGCGCGCACGCGCGCTGCGGCTGCCCGATCGCGGGTGATATTTATTTCCTCAAACGGTATATTGTTGAGCTTGAAATATGCCCTCGCCCGGCGACAGGCCGGGCACCAGTCGGTGCAATACATCACGACCGCCGGTTCAATGGCCCCAGCGACTGTTTGCGCGGCAGGAGCGGATTGGGCAACGACCCCAGCCGTTTCGGGGATGCGCTCCTCCGGCACAGGGACGCCTTCGATGGCTGCCAGCTCTCGGAATAAGACGTTGTTGTCGGGCTGTTCATCAATATTGTGAACGTCCACATAACAAATGACGCCGCTTTTATCTATGATGAAGATCGCCCGCTCGCTATAGCCTTCTGGCCTTAAAACGCCGTATTTCTGCGCCACCTGGCCATGAGGCCAAAAGTCCGAAAGCAGCGGATAAGTAATGCCCCCCAAGCTCTCCGCCCAGGCTTTCAGGCAATGTTTACTGTCAACGCTGATACCCAGAACCTGGGTATTTACCCGCTCGAACTGATCTAACGCGACCTGGTACGAGGGGATTTGAGCCGTTCATATCGGTGTGAATGCCAACGGGAAAAAGGCTAGAACGACGTTTTTGCGCCCCAGGTAGTCGCTAAGGCGGATTTTCTCACCGCGATGATCTTCTAAAACAAAATCGGGGGCGTATTGCCCAACTCTCAACGCCATATTGTTCTCCTTAGGTGGCGATTTTGTTTTTTGTTTGTATCTGCTCAGGTAACCCTCCCCCAGATTACCAACCAGGCTATTTCAGTAAATCCAAATGTTTTGAGAAAGCAGACTTTTTCACGCCTCAATAACCTTTGGGAGGGCGAGCAGTTGCTTTTATTTCAGGAAAGAGGATAACAGAGAATCGCTTATCAGACAAGGAATAAATTGGATAAGTCAGCTCGCATCTAACAGATCAACGACGCGCTGCATCACGATTTCTGCCACCTGGTCTTTGCTCATTAAGGGCAGCGCATCCGCGCGCCCATCTGGATATAGCAACACCACTCGGTTGACATCTGCGCCGAAACCCGCGTCGACGGCGCTGATGTCATTGGCGACGATCAGATCTAATTTCTTGTTCTTAAGCTTGGCGGTTGCGTTTTCCAGCAGGTCCTGAGATTCTGCGGCAAAGCCCACGCAAACCCGCGGCCAGCCGTGTTCACTTCTTGCCCGAGCAACGGCGCGTAAAATATCTGGGGTGCCCTCCAGCAGGATCTCGGGGGCGCCGTTTTCCTTCTTGATCTTTTGCGCGGCTGACCGGACGGGACGAAAGTCAGCCACTGCCGCCGCCATCACCAGCGCATCCGCCTCGGGCAACGCAGCCAGAGCCGCCTGAA
>DYGV01000144.1:8959-10612 GCA_020724505.1 Anaerolinea thermophila | reverse complement strand
TTCAACACACCCTGTTCTGGATCGAAATCCACCCAACGCACGTTCACGCCGCGATCCTGCGCCGCCAGCGCCCAGGGTGTGATATTGGCGTCGTGATCCAGCCGCGTCACAACGATCTCCTCCCCTGGCTGCCAGGAGCGCGCAATCGAACGGCTGATGTGCAGGGTTAGGGTGGTCATGTTGTTACCAAAAACGATTTCATCTGGGCTGGGGGCGTTCAAGAAGTCCGCCATAGCGACATGCGCTTCATGCAGCACTGCGTCCGATTCGATGCTGGTGGCAAAAGCGCCTTCATGGTTGGCGTTGTGCATCAATAGATAAGAGTTGATGCGATCAATTGCACGTTTGGTGATTTGTGTGCCGCCTGGATTGTCCAAAAACACCGCCGGGCGATTGAGAGAGGGAAATTGTTCGCGGATCAAGAAAAGGTCAAGAGGCATGAGGTTCTCCATAGGTCGGGGTAAGGTCGGCGTAATTATAATCTCATTCGCTGTGTGATAGTTGCTGAGAGTGCTGGGGTTTATAATGAAACCTGCAATCGGATTATCACAACGAATTGTCACAATGCTTCGGTGGGCGGTGTTTAATAGATGGCGACGCTGCTGCCGAGGCCGACTATGACCATGACTCTTACTCGAAAGACCAACGGATTGCCCTGGAGCCAACCAGAAGCCGCCGACTTTGAGCGGCTATTTTTTAGTCACTGGGAGCGCGTCGTCATCCGGATAGCGCACATCCTGGGCGACTGGGATGATGCCGAAGACCTGGCGCTGGAGACGTTCGTCCGCCTGTATCGCCGCCCACCCAAGGACGGGACGAACCTTCCGGCGTGGATTTATCGGGTGGCGACTAACCTGGGTTTAAACGCTTTGCGGGCGCGCAAACGTCGTGCGCAATACGAGAACCTGGCCGGCGTACAGGCGTTAGAGGAGGAGCGTGGACAGGATACAGCGATTATTGCCGAAAGTCGGCTGGAGCGCGAACGCGTACGCCAGGTGTTGAGCGTTATGAAGCCTCGTTCGGCGGAGCTGCTGATCTTGCGCTATTCTGGTCTGAGCTATGCAGAGGTTGCCGCGGCGCTGGGTGTGGCGCCGGCTTCGATTGGCTCGCTGCTGGCGCGAGCCGAAGCAGAGTTTGAGCAGCTTTATGAAAGAGCCGCTCAAGATGGCAAGGTAAGAGAAAGGAGAAGCTGAGATGCATCTCACCGAGGGAGAAATTCGTTCTTATCAGGATCAGACCACAGATCTGGCAGCCGCCCGCCGTATCGAGGCCCATCTGGCAACCTGCGCCGACTGTCGCTCTAAAGCGCGAGCGCTGAGCGAGCGCGCCCAGCGCGTTCAAGATCGCTTGAACTATCTACGAATGACCCCCAAACTACCTATAGAACCCGCGGCAGCCTATCAGCGCCTGACGGCGCGGCTGCCCCAAGAAATGGAGGAATCAACCATGATTAAGAAATTGGTTACCAGAATTTCCCGCCCGACCTGGGCGGTTATCGCCCTGGTTGCCGTCCTGGCAGTCTCCCTGGCTTTCCCCTCAGTGCGGGCAATTGCCAACAGTTTCTTACAGCTTTTCCGCGTTGAGCAGGTGCGCGTGGTATCCGTTGACATGGAAGATCTACCCGGCCGCATGGAATCCTCTGCTCAACTGGAA
>DYGV01000144.1:0-8949 GCA_020724505.1 Anaerolinea thermophila | reverse complement strand
CTTCAGTGAGAATGTCCAAATCGAGGGGCAGGGTGAACCGCAGGAAGTAGCTACCCTCGAGGAAGCCAGCGCTCTGGCAGGGATGCCGTTGCGCGAGTTACCCGGCGAACCGGCTCAGTACTTATATCAGCCGGGGGGCGCGGCGACTTTCACCGTTGATTTGGAGCTGTTGCGCGCTGTCCTACGAGAAATGGGGCGTTCAGATATCCAATTGCCAGATAGCCTGGATGGCGCGGTTGTGAAGGTGCAGATTCCAGCCAGCGTCATCACCCAGGTGGGAGACTGCCAATCGAGTCAGCGCGCCGGCAACGACGACCCTGATCAACGCGGCCCCGACAAGTTGTCCGATTGCATCATCTTCTTCCAGATGCCCAGCCCAAGCGTCTCAGCGCCGCCGGAACTAGATGTCGCTCAATTGGGCCAGATTTATCTCCAGGTGTTAGGCATGAGCGAGACAGAAGCAGCGCAGTTCGCCAGCAAGGTGGATTGGGCGACCACCTTTGTGATCCCTATTCCTCAAGGGAGCGCGGATTACAAAGAGGTGCAGGTGGACGGTGTGAGCGGCGCTTTGCTCCAGTTCCGCCGCGGCTCTGGGCCGGGCTACATGCTGATATGGGTTAAGAATGGCGTGGTGTATGTCTTATCCGGATTTGGTAATAAAAACGCCGCTCTCCAGGCCGCAGCTGCATTGAAGTAGACAAAGCCAGTCAGATCGGGTATAAACCTGTACAGGCAGGCCAGCCCTGCCTGTACACGCGTTCCATCCATCGAGAGCGATCCAATGTCACAGTCTGCCTTTGCTATCGAAACCCGCAACCTACGAAAGGTTTTCGGCGATAAAGTTGCTGTAAGCAACCTGACCCTGAGCGTGGAAAGAGGCGAGGTGTTCGGCTTTCTGGGGCCTAACGGTGCCGGAAAGACCACTTCGGTGAAGATGCTGCTGAACCTGGTTTTCCCCTCCGGGGGAGAGGGGTATCTGTTCGGTCAACCGCTGAACGATCCATCCATTCGCAGCCGGGTGGGTTTTCTGCCGGAGCATTTCCGTTTCCACGATTGGCTACGCGGCGATGAGTTTTTACAACTGCACGCCGATCTGTATCGCCTGCCGCGCCTACAGGCCCGCCGCCGCATCGGCGAGCTGTTGGAGCTTGTGGGATTGACGGCGCATGCGAGCAAAAAACTGCGCGAGTATTCGAAAGGGATGTTGCAGCGCATTGGCCTGGCGCAGGCGCTGCTCAACCAGCCTGAACTGGTGATCCTGGATGAGCCGACTTCGGGGCTGGATCCGGTCGGACGCCGCTTGGTGCGGGACATCATTCGCGATCTGCGCCAGCGCGGCGTGGCAGTCTTCATCAATTCACATTTGCTCAGCGAGGTGGAAATCACCTGCGACCGAGTAGCCTTTATTAAGCACGGCGAAGTCATCCGTGTCAGCCTATTGTAGTGGCTGGTAGAAGGCGAGCTGACAGTGCAGGTGCGGGCGCGCAATTTGACCTCGGCTGCGGTGGAAGGTCTGTCGCGTTGGGGCAAGAACATCCGCGCCGACGGGGAATATCTCTCCTTTACGTTGCCCGGCGAGGCTGACCTGCCGGAGATCAACCGTTACCTGGTTGACCAGGGGGCGGATATTTACGCCCTCCGCCCGGAGCATATCTCTCTGGAGGATCTTTTTATCCAAATCGTCGGCACGGACGGTGGACTATGAACAGCATCACCATTGCTAAATTGACTTTTCGCGAAGCTGCACGACGAAAAATTTTGCTGGCGGCGTTGCTGTTGGGCATGCTTTTTCTTGTCATCTATGGTCTGGGTTATCACTTCATTATCCTTGATGTAACCGAGGGTTTCGGCGAAGAGCGTAAATTCATGATCAATCAGGTGAGCAATTTCCTGCTCATGGCCGGCATGTATGTGGTCAATATGCTCACCGCTATGATGACTGTGCTGACCTCGGTAGATACTCTTTCTGGCGAGATTCAATCCGGGGCGATACAGACCGTGGTAGCAAAACCCGTGCGCCGCTGGGAGATTGTGGCAGGAAAATGGCTGGGGTTCGCCGCCATGCTCACCCTGTATTTGCTGTTTATGGGCGGCGGGGTGATGGCGATCGTCTACTTTCGTTCGAACTATACTGCGCCGCATCCTTTGCAGGCGCTAGCTCTGATGTGGTTGAACGCAGCCATCTTGCTCAGCATCTCGCTGCTGGGCGGCGCTAGCCTATCCACCCTGGCGAACGGCGTGCTGGTCTTTGGGCTTTTCGGCGTTGCTTTCATCGGCGGGTGGATCGAACAAATCGGCGCCTTTATGCCCGATCCGGCGACGAATCAGACGGCCATGAACATTGGTGTGATCACCAGCCTGATCATGCCCAGCGAAGCACTGTGGAAGCGGGCGGCGTTCGAAATTCAATCGCCGCTGCTGACTGCAATCGGCGATACCCCCTTTACAGCAAGATATTATCCTAGCGATGTGATGATTCTCTACAGCGTAATTTACTTGCTGGTAGTTTTTGTTTTATCCATCCGGCGATTCAGCCAGCGCGATCTTTAGACGACAAAATTTTCAATAAGATAGAATATCTGCTCAGCCAACTCTCCTGCAGGTCATCAACCAAGTTGTTCCGGCGAATCCAATGATTTAAAGGGCAGATTTTAAATTCCATGCCCAAATAACCTGCAGGTGGATAAGCAGTTATATTTATAATCAACCTGCGCCTGATTCACATCAAGAGGGCGCAGGTTTTGCGTTATCCGGGAGATCCAACCCGAACCTTTTATCGTATATTTATCATACAAATTGTCCGCTAATGATAGAATCGGCGCACTATGTTAAGCGAGTACCCTGCCCAATCATCCGCCCTTGAACAATTGCGCAAAGAAACTGCGTTCTTTGCTGCTATAGGTTTCTCACTCCTGGCAGCTTGTTACGCTGCGTTGCGGTTGGGCTGGGGGACGCAATATGCTGCGATGTGGTTGATTCTGCCTGCCCTGGCAGTTGCATATCAACTTACCGTCCTCTTTCACAATTTGCCCACGAATGTACGCCAGGGTGAAACTCAATTGCTCCCTAACTTGGGCTGGGGAAACCGCCTGACTGTTTTGCGCGGCTTCCTTGCCGCCGGGGTGCTGGGATTTCTCCTCTTGCCACGGCCTGAAGGCTGGCTGGCATGGCTGCCGGGGGTGCTCTATACCCTTGCATGCGCGGCCGACTTCTTCGACGGTTATGCGGCGCGCCTCACGAACCATGCCACACGCCTGGGTGAGATTCTGGACATGAGCTTCGATGGCATGGGTGTCCTGGTAGCCTCTTTGCTGGCGGTGCAATATGGTCAGGCGCCCGGCTGGTATGTGTTTGTCGGGCTGGCGCGCTACTTGTTCCTGGGTGGCCTATGGTTGCGTAAGCGGCTGAATAAGCCGATCTACGAACTCCCCCCCAGCCTGAGCCGACGGATATTCGCCGGCTTGCAGATGGGTTTTCTCGCCATCTTGTTATGGCCGCTGTTCAGTCCCCCTGGAACGCATATCGCTGCTGCCTTGTTTGGGTTGCCGCTGTTATTCGGCTTTGGGCGCGACTGGTTGCTAGTCAGCGGGACGCTCAAACAGCGCTGGCCGCGCAAACCATCGAGCGGCGTGGCGTTGCAAAGCTGGGCGCTGATGACGTTACGCGGGCTGATCCTTGCGCTCAATCTGCCGGTCTTTATCGTCGAGTTCAACAGTATCAGTGAGTTCTCGCTGCCTCGGGTCACTCTCAGCGTTTTGAATATCCTGATGGTTGCTTTGATCGCGTTGGGCGTCTTACCGCGCGTGGCAGCCGGCTTTGCCCTGGGCTTTTTAGGGTTTTACCAGATGTTCAGCCCGCTCACCCCGGCCCAGATTGTTTTGGCAATCGCCTATACCATCACCCTGTACGCTGGCAGTGGTGCGCTGTCGTTATGGACACCTGAGGATTATCTTTACCACCACCGTGCGGGTGAAAGACGCCTCCAGGGGGAATGAACGAACGATGAGAATCGCAGCTTCTCCGCTTCTGCGCCGACTGATCTGGCTGATCGTTCCAGTCCTGATCTTCTGGGCGCTGCGCCATGCTCCATTGAACGGCATCCTCGCTATCCTCATGTCACTCGACCCGTGGCAGCTTGGCAGTCTCATTGCGTTCAATGCCCTGGCGTTGTTTTTTTTCCCCAGCCGTTGGTGGTTGATTCTGTGCGCCCAGGGCGAAATCGTGTCCTACTGGGCGGCACTGCGCTATCGAATGGCGGCTTTTACAGTGAGTTACTTTACCCCTGGGTCGCAATTCGGCGGCGAGCCGCTGCAGGTGTACGCCTTACATGCACGGCATCAACTGCCGGTTGACGCGGCAGTCGCCTCTGTGGCGCTGGACAAGCTCTTTGAGCTGCTGTCCAATTTCACCTTCTTAGGCATTGGGGCTGTGCTGGCGTTGTACGGTCAGAGCAACGCCCAATTTCCCGTCGCGCCGGTTGCGCTTCCAACAGTCGGTTTGCTGATTTTGCCAGCAGTCTATCTGGCGTTGGTATGGTCTGGCCGCCAGCCTGCCGGCCGCCTACTCGACTGGATTGTACAGCGATTGCCCTTTGGGTTAAAGAGCCGCCCCACGCTCCTGTTGAGCCTGGGTGTTATTTCTGCTTCAGAAGGCCGGATTTCGAGCCTGCTGAGCAAGAAACCGGTCTTGATCCTGCAAGTCGCCGCCTCGTCTCTGCTGATTTGGGCGTTCTCGCTGTCTGAATACTGGCTCGCGCTGCGCGTGCTGGGTGTCCAACTCAACCTGGGTCAAACGATCCTAGCGCTGAGCGCGGCGCGCCTGGCTTTTTTGACCCCCTTGCCCGGCGGGATGGGTGCGCTAGAAGCCAGCCAGGTGATCGCCATGCAATCATTGGGCGTTGATCCGACGTTTGGGATTGCTGTTAGCCTGTGGATCCGGGCGCGCGACCTGGCGTTGGGCGCGCTGGGCGCAGCCATTGGCGCCGGTCTGCCAGGAGAGGTGCTTCGGGCACAAGCCGCAACTCAGGCAGCTACACAGTTCAAGTCGCAAAAGAATCAGTATCTTTTTCCGTTAAGGAGGATTGAAAGATGAACAACCAGAAATTTACCCCCCTTCAGATCGCTATTATTCTGCTCGTGGTAGCCACCGCAGCCGTCCATCTGGCGCTAGGCGTCCCTAACGGTCTCCCGATGTTCATTCTAAATGGGATCGGATACCTGGTTTTGGTTGCTGCGTTGTATCTGCCGCAGCTCCGCCAATATCAGACTTATACCCGCTGGGCGTTGATCCTGTACACCGCTGTGACGATCATTGGCTGGGTAGCCATCGGCGCGCGCAACATGGTCGGTTATGCCGACAAACTGATCGAAGTAGCTCTGATCGCCTGTTTATTTATCGAGGGGCGGAAATAGCGCTCTCGAATGGAATTCAGAGGCAGGGAAAGAGGAATCCTATGCAACCACTCATCGTTCATAGAATGGTCTCGGCGCGCATCCCCACTGCTGAGGCCGAGTTTCACCTTCATCTCTATCATAACAATCAGGATGACAAGGAACATCTGGCGCTGGTTCTGGGAGAGGTGAACGGCAAGCCAAATGTGCTGACTCGCCTGCATTCAGAATGCTTCACCGGCGATGTGCTGGGGTCGCGTCGTTGCGATTGCGGCGAACAACTTCACTTTGCCCTGCATCAGATCGCGGCAGCTGGCGAAGGAATTCTGATATATTTGCGACAGGAGGGCCGCGGCATTGGATTGCTGGATAAGTTGCGCGCCTACAACTTGCAGGATGAAGGCTTCGATACGGTGGAAGCCAACCTGCTATTGGGACATCAGGCAGATGAGCGCGATTACACTGCCGCGGCGCGCATCCTGGAGGATTTGGGCGTTCGGTCGGTTCGGCTGTTGACAAACAATCCGGCCAAAATCCAGACTTTAAGTGATTTGGGCATTGTGGTGAGCGAGCGCGTGGCTGTCGAGCCAACTGTACACGCCGAAAACGCCAATTACCTTTTCACCAAGGTCACGCGCATGAATCACATGCTCAATCTCGGCTTGCTTTCGATGCCAGTTTTGCGCAACGAAAATGCACATTTTTGAAGAGTGGATTTCTCAGGCTGACCAGCGCCCCGCCAAGCGTCCATGGGTCAGCCTGTGTTATGCGCAAAGCCTGGATGGGTGTGTGACGCTTCAGCGCGGACGTCCCCTTGTACTCAGCGGGGCAGAAACGCGAAGGTTGACCCATTGGTTGCGCTCGAAGCATGACGCCATCGTGGTCGGCAGCGGGACCGTGCTTGCCGATAACCCCCAGCTCACAGTACGGCTAGTAGAAGGACAAAGCCCACAGCCCATCATCCTGGACAGCCGTTTGCGTACCCCGCCGAACGCCCGGCTGATCTCCGGCCACCCTCGACCGGCGTGGATCGCTACTGCTGAACCGACTGCCCCCGTACACCGCGCGGCGCTGGAAGCCGCCGGCGCAACCCTGCTGTTCCTGCCACCAGATAAGAACGGCGGGGTAGCGTTGACATCGCTGCTGGATTGTCTGGCGCAGCGTGGCGTCTCCCGGTTAATGGTGGAGGGAGGGGCGCAGGTGATTACCAGTTTTTTAGCCTCTGGGCTGGTAGATGTGCTGTGTGTCACCATCGCTCCGGTTTTGTTGGGCGGTCTGCACGCGGTGGAACAGGCATTGCCCCACCCCCTTCGCCTGCGCGAAGTCTATGTCGAAACATTGGGGGGAGACGTGGTGGTATGGGGAAAGCTCGACTGAGCCTTGAACAGCGGGCGTAGATTTAGCCGTCGAAGACCCCCAACGATCCTGCGCAACGTTGCACTGTTGATTCTAATCGGAATGGGTTTGCCTTGTTGCGCAAAACGCCCGCAGCTCTCCCTGAAAATAAGCCTGTGACCAGAAATCTGCGGGATGTTCCTAACCAACCGCGCAATGCTGCCTTAAGACAATCTGACCGTTTTGCGTTATACTCCATCCTGTGATTGTACGGCGCTCGCTCCTGCTCACGGAACCCAGAAAACTGGAAATCCGAACCGAAACTCTGCCCGACCCCGAAAGCGGCGAGGTCACGGTGCAAACTATTTATTCGGCGATCAGCCCCGGCAGCGAAATGCTGATCTACGCTGGTCTGTTTCCAGAAGCGTTGGCTGTGGATGAAACAATCAGCGCCCTGGCTGGCGAATTTGGCTACCCGTTGAAATACGGCTACTCCGCCGTTGGTCGCGTGGCGCAGATTGGACCCGGCGTGGATCCACGTTGGTTGGGCAAACTGGTATTTGCTTTTAATCCCCATGAAAGTCACTTCAACGCCTCGGTGGATGATCTTCAACCACTGCCAGAGGGATTGGAAGCGGAGCAAGCGGTCTTCCTGCCTAATATGGAGACGGCAGTCAACTTTTTAATGGACGGCAAACCGCTCATCGGGGAGCGTGTGGTGGTGCTGGGGCAGGGCATTGTGGGGCTGCTGACGACCGCGCTGCTGGCGCGCTTTCCGCTGGGTGCTTTGATCACGCTGGATCGTTTTGAACTGCGTCGCCGCGCTGCCCTGCAATTGGGCGCGCACACCAGCCTGGACCCCGAAGATGCCTCAACCGCTGACCGGCTGGCAGAGCTGTTGCCTCAAGGCGCTGATTTGTGTTATGAACTGAGTGGGTCGCCGGCGGCGCTCGACCAGGCAATTGCCCTGACCGGATTTGCCGGGCGGATCGTGGTTGGCTCGTGGTACGGCAGCAAGCGCGCCAGCCTGGATCTGGGCGGGCGCTTCCACCGCAGTCGCATTCAATTGATCAGCAGCCAGGTCAGTACGCTGGCGCCGGAATTCACCGCTCGTTGGAGCAAAGCGCGGCGTTTTCATTTGGCCTGGAAGATGCTTCAAGAGGCAGCGCCGGCGCGTTTGATCACCCATCGCTTCGCGCTGGAAGACGCTGCCCAGGCATATCAATTGCTCGACGAGCAACCGGAAACTGCGATTCAAATCTTATTCACCTATTCATGACGCGCTCGCCTTCTCGCTTTTCATTGAGCCAGGATGTGGCCGGCTACTATGACCGCAATACCCGGCGCTTCTTGCGCTTTGGTGGGGGCGGAGAGACCGGCGCTATCCACCGCCAGATTTGGGCACCAGGCGTCCAGAATATCCAGCAAGCGTTCGAATATCTCAACCGGTTGACGGTGAAAGCAATCGAACCGGTGCTTGCTCTGCATTCCCCTGCCCGTGTTTTAGATTTGGGCTGCGGCGTGGGCGGCAGCGCCATCTGGCTGGCTCAGTGCTTACCGCTCTCAGTCGTTGGCGTTACCAACAGCGTCGTCCAGCAGGAGCTTGCCGCAGAGCGCAGCAGACAATTAGGGCTGGAAGAACGCTGCCAGTTTGTCCTGGCCGATTTCATGAACCTGCCGCCGCTGGGGCATTTCAACGCCGCCTATGCCATCGAATCCTTCGTCCACGCTGCCGCGGCGCGCCGTTTCTTCGCCCAGGCGTCCACCTGGATTGTGAGAGGTGGTCGGCTGATCATTTGCGACGATTTTTTACACCCACGGGCGCTTGAGCTGACGCCGCGCTCAGCGCCTTGGCGCTGCCTCCAGCGTTTCAGGAAAGACTGGCGCATTCTCAACCTTTCAACCCCTGAAGCTGCCGTGGAACTCGCCAGGAAAGCGGGTTTCCGCCTGATCGAAACTATCAACCTGACGCCGCATCTGCGTCAATTTCATCCCATCGTCCTGCGAGCAACCTACTGGATCACCCGCCTCCCTTTTCGTTCGGCGTACTGGCAGAATCTCTCTGGTGGCAGCGCGTTGCAACTTTGTATTCAGCAGGGCCTGACGCAATACCAGGCGCTGATCTTTGAGAAGGAGGCCGAATGTACACCGTCGCAGTCAAACGAGATTTTATCGCCCAGCACTATCTGATCGGCGGAGATTGGGGAGCAGAAAACCAGCTGCA
>DYGV01000143.1 GCA_020724505.1 Anaerolinea thermophila | reverse complement strand
GCCAACACTGCGATTACCTTTTTGATGCATCAACCTATTCGCCTCAACAAACAAAAATTCAGCGGTTTTTTGCCAAACTACCATCTATCTTGCTTGGCGGCTTAATCGCTTTGGCTGTTTTGTCACTTGGGTTTTTACTTCTCAATCCATTTCTGTCACAAAAAACGCCAACTACCAAACCAAGCGCCAAAAACACAGAAACCCCTTGGTATGCAGGTGGCACTCTGCACAAAGGAACAGTAAAGCAATGGAGAAACGCAAGCTACACCAATCGGCTGGCTACATCAGCCGACTTCGTGGCATCTACCCAAAAAGTCGATTTTGGAGACATGGATGCGTTCAAAAAAATGGCATCAGAGACCGAAGAATGTATTTCAACAGCAGTTTCAGATGGAGACTTTGACAACCAGAAAGTTTCCGATTTTGCCGTAGGCTGCTTACTGCTATTATTTCCAAAGTAACGCTAAAGTACAATAAAAAAAAGACCCCGGTCTCTGGGGTCTTTTTCAAAACACGGCTTACCACAAAATCAATTATTATCTGGGTGCTATCGACGTCTTATCCGGGAATTATCCGAGTGATATCGACTGGTTACCCACCCCAATTCTGCAATCTAAAATCAAATATCCCATGAATACTCTCTACTTTGGCGACAACTTGCAAATCCTGCTATGACCGACCGCCCCGTCCGCTACGCCATTTGGGCGGCCGTTTCAACCGAACGCCAGGCCGCTGAAGACAAAATATCCCTGGCAGACCAGGAAGAACGCTGCCGCAAAAGCGCCCAGGCGCAAGGCTGGGTCGAGAGCGCCGGGCCGTATATTGTGCCAGGCGAAACCCGTACCGCGTTCATCAACCTACGCGATGCCGAAGCGGCCATCCCCGAGCTGCATCAAATGCTCAACGATGCTGAGCGAAAGCGGTTCGACGTGCTGGCCATCTACGACTATCACCGGCTGCGCGAGCTGATGGACCCGGTCTATCGCACCCTGGCCGCCTACGGTGTCCAAATCTATAACGCCACGCAAAACCTGCCGATCCAACCCCCTGACGAATACAACAAATATAGAGACGACACGGCCTGGATGATGATGCAACTATCGAACATCGTCTCGCGCAACCAGGTGCATGATCTGCGCAAAAAATATGAAGCTGGAATGCCCGCCCGCGTCACAAAGAATGGGGTTCCGGCGATTTCCATACCGTTTGGCTACCACAAACCGCCTGGCCGCGAGTTGGATAGCAAGGCGATCCCGATCCAAGACCCAGCCAAAGCGCTGATGGTCATTAAATTCAAGGATCTGTTGTTACAGGGATATTCAATCCGAAAGCTCGTCGATTTCGCCAACGGGACCGGCATCAAAGCGCCCAGGGGCGGAGCATGGGGCGTGGCCACCATCCGCGACATTTTGCGCAACCCGTTTTACGCCGGGTACAACCGCTGGGGGATGAGCAGAAATTTCACCGATCCGCGAACCGGCAAAAGCATCAGAAAACGGGATATTGACCCGAAGGAAGTTATTGTCGAGAAAGGGTTTCACCAGCCCCTTTGGGACGAAGAGACCCATGCCAGAATCATTGCCGAACTGGATGCGCGCGGGAACTCGTACCGCGGGAAACGGGTCAATCAGCTTTCGTCGCTGCTTTACTGCAACCACTGCGGCGCATCGATGTGGTTGCAACATAACGGCCCACGCTCGGAGCCAGACCGCGCGATCTGGCGCTGCTCGAAGCGCGATACCTGCGGGCAGGCCAACATACTGAGCAGCCAGGCCATCGCACAGGCCGGGCAAATACTCTCGGCTGAAATAAGCAAGATTAACGATCCTCGCCAACCCAAAAAGGAGAATAATTTCGAGCTGGAACAATCGGCCTTGGCCAAGCTGCTTAAGAGTCGTGACCGCCTGGGCGATCTTTTCCAGGATAATGGCATGGAAAAGGATGAGTATTTGCGGCGCCGCAAAGTCATCGACAGGCAAATCAGCGAAATCGAAGAGAAGATATTAAACGCAAAAAGCCGCATCATTCGTGCGGCTGAACGTCAGGATGCTCTCAAGCAATTTTCCGGCCTGGTAGGCGGCATTCCGCGGTGGATGGAAACCGACGATCCTGCCACAATCAACCAGTTCTTGCGCTATGTGCTGACCGGTTATCGGGTTCACGGAGATAAGATCATAGAAATAATTTTCAAAGATGAAGATTAAATGAGAAAAGGTCGACCTTTCGGTCGACCTTTTTAGTACCACCACTTTACAGTGGGAGATACTGTTTAATCCGTTGGCTTGGATTGCGCAGAGACTCCCAACTGCCTTTCCTCCCGCACCCACCGGCCTGAGCAGCACTCGAGCAAGGCGAGGATGATGTGCAAAACAGTGGTTAGGCACCGCAAATCCTGCTCCATTTGGGAACTCAACAGCACGACAAGGAATATTTTTTTTTGCTGTTTTTTGTTCTTCAGATTGCGGCATCGTTTTCATCTTTCTATATGACCTGCAAACGAGGTCCTATTTTTTGAACATCAGGCACATTCAAACTTAATACCGAGATCAAACAGTTTGAAATTCTATGTGTCCTGGTTGTTGATTGCTCCACAAAGCCAATTTCAATTGGAAGTAATTGATTTTTCTTTACAGAAAGTCCAGCCGTCAGCTTTGTTTTTAGTACAAATGTTGTTCCGCTTATTGCGGTTGCCACGGAGTCGTCGTAATTTGTTCCTCCATATCTTAATCTCATTTTGTATGAAGCCCCGCTGAGATTTGAAGAACTTGCTACACGGGATTCGAGAAGATGCCCAATTATTGTATCAAATGACGCATCTCCTCCCAGTGCAAATGTTTCCGCGTCCCCGGATGTAAGCGTTGATTGTACATAGGATGTAATTCCATCATTTGGAAATTCGTCCACATCGGTGTAGCTTCCTGTGTATGCTGTGTAAGTCCCGTTTCCATTAGGATACAAATCGTCAACTGCAAAATCGTAATTTTGAATTTCATCAGAGTCGGCCGCGACATAACTACAAAGCAGAAATTCTCCTGAAAGTGCAGTCTGTTTTCCAAGACGAATGTAATTTATTCCCCTTGGAAGAGACCTTGTGGCAAACTGAACATTATCAACATACACAGTTACATCGTGAACTCCTGTTAGTGCCGAATGAACCATGGCGATTTTGTACCAAACACCAGTGCTCAGAGCCGAGGATGACATAGTTGGTGTTTGACCATTTGTCCATAAAGCCAGTTTCCCATCTGAATACAATCTCAATGCATGAGAACCTGAGATATTATATTCATAGGTGATTTCGCAGTACGTTGCAGGAAGAGTCACTATGTAAAGATAGAACCAATAAAATCTTCCGAGGTAAGAGTTATTTAATCTAAAGTTTGAAGCTGTTCCTAGCCCATCAGCCCCGATATGCAAGGACTGACGACCGCTTTTTTTTATAGTGGTGTTGTAAGTTACATTTGTAATAGCATCGGAGCAAAAATCTAACTCTCGAGCTCCAAAATTTGTGAACGCTAAAATTGTCATTCGAGCGCCACCGTGACGGTATGGTCTGCTCCGGCCGTTCCAGAACCAATTTGATCAACGTCAAAGGTCATCAGATCATTCACCGCAAAAGAAGGTGAATTCACGGTTGACGTTGAGCCGCTTGTTGCAGATGCTGCAATTTGCGGACGATTGGCCTGAGTGCTAAATATCGTTGAGCCGTTCACGTTGATGTCCACGATAATCGCCTGGCCAGTTGGTGCGGTATCCACGTCGAGATAAACCTCCTTGATCGTCATTGTTTTGCCAAAACGATTTCTCATTTTGGGTTTTCCGGAAATGACCTCCACGTCGCCGGC
Source organism: Anaerolinea thermophila (assembly GCA_020724505.1). Lineage (GTDB taxonomy): Bacteria > Chloroflexota > Anaerolineae > Anaerolineales > UBA4823 > RBG-16-57-11. Next base: position 6,773 of record DYGV01000143.1, on the reverse strand, counting down.
GACTGTAAAAACAACTGAGCGGAGGGGGGCCGATACAAGCTCTGCCCAGTCGCCATCCTTGCGAACATACGATTTCCCATCTTCCGGGGCTTCTTCAATTCCGCCCACACTTGAAAAATCTATTACCGGATTTCCGCTTATGTCCAAGCTCAAAGCTCCGGGAGCCACAAATATTGTCTGCACTTCCGTTGCGGTCACAGTGTCGCCATCTGCTACAGTTAAAAATCCCTTTGCTTCGTAGGCATCATCATGATTATGAGCAGATGGGGGGAATGTCGAAGGCACATTTTCCAGGTCTTCATAGCTGCCGCTTGTTGCTATAGGATGCAGGCTGCCAACACCAGGCACTTCTTCCCAGGCTCCATTTTTCCTGCCGTATAAAGTGCCGTCTTCTGGCGCTTCAAGCACGTCCGGGACCGGGACTGCTTCCCAGGCTTCGTTTTTCCTGCCGTATAAGGTTCCGTCATTGGCCGCATCCGCTATACCAGGCGCCGGGACTTCATGCCATGCTTCGCTCTGTCGACCATAAAGTTTTGCATCATTTGGCGCTTCGGGAATGCCGGCTGTAATTTCTCCCGTTCCACTTCCGAGCAAGACCAATTGACACTTCAAGGATGAAATACCTCCTTCGCTGTCATCAGACGGACTTTCGAAGGTGAGCTCATCCCCTACACTCAAAAAGGAGGCTTTTACTGCAATGGCTCTCGCAAAACCACCTCCCTCAAGCAGTAAATCGGCGCCATTCAATCGAACTTCAATTTTTCTTTCTGGAACCAGCGGGTCGAAGTCATACCATTCAATATAAACAACTACCAAATACCAACCTTCCTGGGCAATTGTTACAACATCTGGAACCAGCGGGTCCCAGAAATCTCCGTTGTCCTCCATCTCTGCATAAAAATATAAATCTGTTCCAAAACCTTGGGCCAGGTTATTTACCAGCTCACAGCCAATCGTTGCCGAGGCAAGCCCATCGTTCAATTCAACCCACTCACCATCCTGCCTGCCATAAAGGTTGCCATCCTCGGGCGCATCTTCAAAGCCCGGCCCGCTGGATGAGAATCGCAGGTCGATCAGGTCCGTATTGGATGCCTGATCTTTAATCGCTGTTTGGCCAACATACAAACGAACTGCGCATATTTCCTTGTGTCCGGACGGTAAATTGGGAATATTCTCTTTCGAGAGCAGCGCAAGGCCGGCCACAATACTTCCATTTGTAACCGTAAGTACGCCATCCGGATCAAGCGAAACTAATACAAACCGCGCTCCACTCGTCGGCTTCGATGTTGTTAAATCGATTGTTTCGGTTTCGTGATAGTGCCAGCCAGCCTGCGTTTTTATCCAGCCTGCCCGAACAATTAAATTGAATCCGCTTACACTCGGGTGCAGCGGCATAAACTGCCGCAGTTCAATCGGCACAGTATCTGGCCCTGGCCAGGTGTGATTCGCCCGATGGAAGTTGATCATCACGTATGGAAAATCCTGCGAGATGGAAAGAAACCTGGGTTTTTGCGCGCGGAACAGCCCAGGGTAATCCGGGTCGGGAGCGATCAGGATATGGATCCCGTGTACGGGGGCAACGCCATCGTTCCAAACCTCGATTTCATCCTTGTTTCGAAGCGTACAGCGCAGGAAATTGGGCTTTGTGTCCAGAACTGTTGAGCCATCGCTCCAGCCAACCACTGCAAGCTGGCTTTTCGGCGTCAACTTTTCGATTGTTTTTCGTATTGAACTTCTCAGATTCATACAGCAGCCCTGATCCTTTCGATATATTCATCCTCGTTTAGTAAAGCCGCTATTTCGAGGCCGACACTTGTCTCGGTGGCAAAGTTGTCGACGCTAAAAACAATATCGCTTGTATCATTACTTGATTCGAAGGCAACGAATATGTTCTCCGCATCATCTGTGCGACCGGCCCAAACCACTTGCTTTTTATCCCCATCCACAACCTCAGTTGTTCCCCAGGTAATGCCGCCGTTTAGTGAGCGTAGTACCCTCCACGGCGCCAGGCGTTGTGTGCCAAGGATTACTGTCATTTCCGGATCAGCGCAAATTGATGCCGGCTGCATATCCAGAGCCACAGACTCATCGTCAATTTGAGCAGAGTTCTCGCAAAGGTCGCTTGAAAAGGCAACCGCTATTGCCCCTTTGGATGCGAAGTGGAACACATCGTTCCCAATCGGGTTCGGCCTGATATGCCAGGAACGAGCAGGATGCGATGCAATACCAGAAAAGGTCGTTGTGTTTTTGGTAATCCAGGTGCTGCCTCCATCGTCGCTCACGCGGAATGTTGAGCCGATCGTAGATTGCATCCAGCCAACGATAATTCTGCCATTCCCAATCGTTATCATTGGCACACTCCAGATGGAATAAGCCCCAAAGCTGCCCTTATTAACAATGTTTTCTATCGAGCCAACAAAGAAGAATCTCTCGTCTGCGGTTCCTGTATTCGAAACCATCACAACCATCTCTGTTGTCATCTCATTGATCGTTAGCGAGTGAATTACATTATTTGCGGGATTTCCTCCAACAGATAAGCTGGTGCCATAAATCCATTTTGTAAGTTTTCCTGGGACTAAAATTCCGCCGAAATCTTGGGGAACTCCTCTATAGATATCCTTTCCATCATGTGCATAGACGGCTCCGGTTACCCAATCAGTAATAAAATGCTCTGGAACGAACTCGACGGATTCATCGGGGGTGATATCTACCCAGATACGGGGGGTGTTGAAAAGCCCGGTGCAAGCAAAGACGCGATGCTCACTTGTCAGGGCATACAATATTTTCAGGCGATACTCTGGTGTTTGGTTGATCGGGGGCTGCGGAGGTGGTGGGAGCGGTGGGTAGGGCGGCATGATAATGCTGCCCCCAATTCCTGTGCCAACTGGGAGAATACCTGTCACGGACAATGTGCCAGTTGTTTCGGCCTTAAATTCAACATCTACATCCAATTTCCCGGTTGTCGCACTGTGACGATATTCGATGCGTTTTGGGATGATTTTCCCCGTGTAGCCCGGCAGGCTGATGCTGGCGGTCATTGGCGGAGCCATATCGAAGCCACGTAGATTGGCCTTGAATCGCACAGGTATGCTTGGAAACGGATTGTTCATGTCTGCCATCAGCAGGCCGGCCAGCTCGTTTGACTGCCCCTGGTCGCTCAGCAAGAGATGATCTTTGATTGTCGTGCTGCCAACACGCTTGGGAACGTTGCCATTTGCAAGGCTGCGATAGCCGCTGCCTGTTCCGGTACTGCTGACCGCTACTCCGAGCAGGTCAAGGTGGGCTATTCGGGCCTGGCGCGCCCTGGGCAAGGAAAGCGATTTGGCGCGGTCGCCTGGCTGGATATCCAGGATATTGGGGATGCTGGCCCGGCTGGCGACCGGGGTCAGGTTGACTGGTATCTTGACAAACATCTGCCCAAGCTGGTTGACGAACGGTTGGGCCAAGATGGATGCTTTGGCAACCGTTTCAATCTGCTCCCACAAGGAGCCTGTAACGGCAGAGAGTTCCTTGGCATAACGGGTATCGCCTGTGAGAACTACATCCATGATAGCGGTGGCCGTGCTGCGCCAGTGCAAGAGATGCCAGAGCGCCTTGTCTACTGTCAGCTCTTGCATCTCTGTCCAGTTGGTTGGCGTGCCATTTTTGAGTTCCAGGCCGAACGGAAAAACCGGCATTTGTTTCAGCCACCAGTGAGCGCCCTGGATATCGAAGGTGTATCCATCCTGTTCAGGGTCGATCTCCTTGTCATCGAAGCCAGTGACCCAGCCAGTGGCCAGGATGTTCTCCCGGCCGGCAATGGCGCCAACGCTGCCCGCCTGGTTGCCATACATGGCCCGCTCGAACAGGATCACCAGCCGCCCGGGCTGCAAGGCTTGCGCCAGGGCCATGCTTGGCGTGGCGATTTTGAAGCTCCAGCCGCCGGTTTCATCGTCACCCAGGCAGGATTTCAGGGCAAACTCGCTGAAGGCCGGGTGCTCGTCATCGAAGGCGAAAATGTAGCGATAGCCGGCAAAACTGGCCCCATTCGCCGCCGTGACCAGGCAGCGCACCCTGTAGGTGCCGGGCTGCGAGATTGTGAAGGTTGGCGTGGCGCTGTTGGCGCCGCTGATGCCGATGCCGGCCGCCGGGGAGACGCTCCAGGCGTAGGCGCTGATCGTCGAGCCGATCACCCAGGACGGGCCGGCATCGAACTGGACGCTTGCATTGCCGCCTTCCAGCCAGGCAACCGCGTGCGGCCCCAGCACCGGCACCGGATCGCAAACCGAATGCTGGTTGGCGTAAGCGATGTCATAGTCCATCAGGGGCACATCATCCACGATCCGGATGTGGCGCGCCCAGAGCGCCAGATCGTCGACCACCGTTACGTGCAGGTTGTTGGCCCAGGCAATCTCGGATGTTTCGCCAAAGTAGAGCTGGTTGCTTGTCAGCGGTTTGCGGATGCGGCAAATGCCCAGATCGGCCAGTCCCGGGGCGGAGCCGATCAAGGCCGTCTGGCCGGGCAGCACATCGGCATAGTTGCCGACAGGATTGTCATAGGCGGCCTGGGCAACCATATCGTGCGTATCGAAATCCTGGTTGATCTGGCAGGCAAAGACCTGCGGCGCATCCAGCACGGCCAGGTAGAGCCGGGAGAGTTGGTTCTCGCTGCGCAATAGCGCGAGTTGCGTGCTGTTGTAGGGGGTCGGGTTGATCATGACAGCGGCTCCAGTTCTTCGAGCAGACGAAATTGCAGGACGACATCCAGCACCTTGCCGGAGACCCGGGTTTCTTTTTTCTGCCAGATGAGCACCGCGCGGAATTCTGCCGCCACTTTGCCGTCCTTGGCCGTGCGAATGTATACCTCGGCTGAGCGTCCGGGGCAGTATGCCCGCAGGCTGGCAAGTTGGACCAGGGTCAAGAAGCCCCAGCGCCAGGCGTCCAGCGCCCAGCCGTGTCCGGAGACAAGCGCGTCGGCCTGGTCGAAATCCTGGCTGTATGGTTCGTAGCCCGGCAGGGGGTCGGGGATGCCGAGACTCTTGAGCGTTACCATCCCGGCCTGGGTTGTTCCCATTGCATATGCGATCATGATTACATCTCCAATGCGCCGGCGAGCGCATCTCCAAATTGCTTGTTGTTTTGTTCCAGGATGTCTATCAATTCAGATTTGGTCACCAGCCCGCCAGGAAATGCCAGGTTGATCGTTGAGCCGCTGCGCCTGCCGGCCAGCGCCTGCAGGATGTTTTCCTGGCTCAGGCGCTGGCCCATCAGTCGCTCTGCAGCGCGGGTGGTGGCGTTGTTGAGCACATATTCCCTGCCTCGCTCCGCCAGGCCGTACACGCCAGGAGAGTTCACGTAGCCGCCATTGGCGTAGCCGGGAGGTGTGGGCGGGCCGATTTTGCCGCCGTATGAACCGTAGGTTGTAGACCTGGTCGAAAGCCATTTATTGAAGTCGGCGTTGAATTGCTGAAGCAAGCGCTGGGCCTGGTACTGGGTCTGGGTCATGCCGTTGATGGCGATGGCCGTGAGGAGCTTCTCCCGGGCGTTCTCGTTTCGCCGCAGGGTTTCCATCTCTTTGCGCTGTTGCTCGGCAAGAACATCCAGGCGCTCCTGGGCATTCTTTTCGAACTCGGCCATTTCTTCTTTGCGCTGTTCTTCGAGCTTTGCCAGGCGGGCGACTTTGTCGGCCTCGCGCTCAGCCTGCTGTTCCTGGTAATCCTGGAGCCGCCTGGCGCGCTGCTTCGCAAAGTTCGCTTCCATCTCGCGCAACTGGGTGGCGTAATCCTGGGAGCGCTGGGCGGCCTGGGTTTGGTAGTCTTCTTCCGCGCGCCGGCGGTTGAGTTCATACTCGCGTTGGGCCTTGACCAACCCCAGCGCATCGCGGCTGGCAACCAGGTCGCCGGTGCGGATTTCGTGGTCTTCGAGCATCCGGCGCATCTCTTTTTGGTGGTCCGCTTCCATGCGAATCACTTCAGTGCCGTGCCGCTGGGCTGCCTGCCTGCGCTGATCGTAGTAGTCCCGCTCGGCGCGCGCTTCGTTCTTGACGAAGGCCGCAGCGGATTTGAGCGCCTGCTCGGCATACTGGGCCAGGATGTCCGTGCGGCTGGCTTCGTACCTGGCTTCGAGAGCTGTGCGCGCTGCACCCTGTTCATTGACCAGGTCGGTGCGCTCCTGTTCGTGACGAGCTTCAGCTGCTTCACGCTCATCGATGGCAGCCTGGTAGTCTGCGAAGAGCTGTAGCGTTTCAAGGGTGGCGTTTGTCTGTCCAGACGATCCCGCCTTTGCATCACCTTCAAGCGTTCTCAATCTGTTGGATTTCATCGCAGGTAATGCGATGCCGATCAGGTCGAGTATTTTGTCCTGGTTGTCTGAAAGCGAGTAGTAAATCTTATTAATTCCCTCGCTGACATCTTCCCATCCCAGGGCGTCAGATGTTGCCCTGCCCAACAACAGCGCCAGCGTCGCCGGCGATGCAGCCTTGGCCGCATCACCCATTGTCCAGCCTCCGCCCTGGCCGTTGGCTTCATTGATCCGGTTGGCAATGTCGGTGGCGACGCTGCCGGCGAGATAGACTGCGGCGGCGGTCAGGGCCACTTTGCCCAGGGTGCCCATTGCGCTGCCGACCCCGCCAGAAGCTGAAGATGCTCCCATGCCCAGCGCGGCTTTTTGCTGCATGCCGGCAGCGACAAGCATCTCCTGGGCTGCACTCTTTTGCAGGTTGGAGGCCGTGAGCAGGGTGATGTCTGCGCTGACCCGCAGGCCCTGGGAGATCAGCCCGCCCAGCCCGCCCACAC
>DYGV01000142.1:3479-10738 GCA_020724505.1 Anaerolinea thermophila | reverse complement strand
CAGCCATTGTTGATGCTGCGTTGAACTTTCTTCCCATTATTGGACGTTGAGCGGTGATAGATCGGAGTTGACTCTAAAACTTTAAGGTTCAATGTCCCCGAAAGTTCTTGCATTTTTGTTAGGAATCTATTAGAATATTTAAAGACTGTTATTTATCCGTTTTCTCTAATAACCGGATTTATTGTTGCGAGAACAACCGAAATGGCAAACTCGCCGCGAGGTGGGGACGCAAAGTCATGGATCTGTCCATTAGCAGACCGCCAGACTGCCGAAAGTTCTCATTCGGCAGTCTTTTACGTTCTATATCCTTTATGCAAACACCACGCTTCGATATTCGAAGAACGGTTCACAGCGCTTCGGCTGGGCGGAAGTGCTGTAATCGCGCTCGGGGGTAACTAAGTTATCCAGATAAGCTGACGTATGATCTTGATTGAAATAGAGGAGGTGATGAAAATTCTTGTTTGTTTCAAATAGGTCTTGGGTTATAAAGTTCTTTCGCAACCGTTCAGCATACTCAAGGAGAAACGCGATGAAAGTCAAGATCTTGAATATCCTGCTTATTTTAGTTCTATCGCTTGCCTTTTCAACGGCAGGCTTTGCTCAAGAGGGTGGTTTCCAACCCGGACCAGCTCTTACTCCCGAATCGACCTATTCATCAGATGTAACAAAGGAGATTTCGCCCAGTCGGGCGATGGTTGACCCCCGGAACTTCGAGGTGGTCAGTGTCATTGTGACCTTCGACGGTCCCATTGACGCCAGCAGCCTGGCAGCCTCCGCCGGCGGTAAAGTGACTTATCGCTTTACGAAAGTCTTCAACGGCGCGGCGATTGTCTTGCCTGGCGAGAGCGTCAGTCAGTTGGCATCTATGAAGGGCGTCAAGGCCGTGTACCTGGATGAGTTGATGAAACCGGACACTGAAGTCAGCCCGGCATTCATCGGCGCGCCCACGGTCTGGAATGCATTGGGAGGTCAGGAAAGCGCCGGTGAGGGCGTTATTGTGGGCGTCCTGGATACCGGCATCTGGCCTGAACACCCATCTTTCTCGGATCCGGATCCTTCAGGCAAGCCGTATGCGCCGCCTCCGGTTGCACCCGGATCGAATGGTTTCGCCGGGGCGCCGCGCAGCACCTGCGATTTTGGCAACACGGCCTACAATCCCAACGATGCGCCTTTCACCTGCAACAACAAACTGATCGGCGCCTATAGCTTTATTGATACCTACAAAGCCGTTATCGGCTTGCTGCCGGAAGAATTCGACTCAGCGCGTGACGATAACGGTCATGGCACACACACCAGCTCGACCGCGGCAGGGAACGCCAATGTTCCCGCTACGCTGCTGGGTGTGGATCGCGGCATTGTCTCCGGAATTGCGCCGCGCGCTCATGTGATCATGTACCGCGTCTGCGCCGATCAGGGTTGTTTCTCCAGCGACTCGGCTGCGGCGGTGGAGCAGGCAATTTTAGACGGTGTGAACGCCATCAACTTCTCGATCAGCGGTGGTGGCAACCCGTATGGGGACATCGTCAGCCTGGCTTTCCTGGCTGCGTATGAAAACGGCGTTTTTGTGGCCGCTTCGGCGGGCAACTCTGGCCCTGGGGCGGACACCGTCGCCCATCGCGAGCCGTGGACGACCACAGTGGCTGCCAGCACCAGCAACCGCCATTTCATCAGCACGCTAACCTTGACAGCCGATAATGGAGATACGCTGCAATTACAGGGCGCCACGGTCACTGCAGGCATTAACGTTGCCACCCCGGTGGTCTTCCCGCCGGCTGGGCAGGAATTGTGTTTGACACCTTTCGCCGCAGGAACTTTCAACGGCGAGATTGTCATCTGCCGACGCGGCGTCAACGCGCGTGTCGAAAAGAGCTACAATGTGATGGTGGGCGGCGCTGGCGGGATGATTTTGTATAATCCGGCGGTGCAAGGTCTGGCGACAGATAACCACTTCATTCCCAGCGTACATTTGGAAGGACCCGAAGGTACCCAGCTCTTGAACTTCATGTCCAGCCACAGCGGTGTGACAGCTACCTTCACCGATGGCCTGGCAACACCCGTGCCGGGCGATATGATGGCAGCTTTCAGCTCGCGTGGCGGCCCCGGACAGACCCTGGGTATCAGCAAGCCGGATATTACTGCCCCCGGCGTGCAAATTCTGGCGGGGAATACACCCATGCCTGCCACGGTAGTCGGCGGCTTGCCTGGAGAATTGTTCCAGGCTATCCAGGGCACTTCAATGTCCAGCCCACACATCGCCGGCAGCGCGGCGTTGCTTAAGGCGTTGCACCCCGACTGGACGCCCGGCCAGATCAAATCCGCCTTGATGACCAGCGCCAAAAGCACCGTGGTTAAGGAAGATGGCGTCACGCCAGCCACACCGTTTGACCACGGTTCTGGTCGGGTTGACCTGACCAAAGCTGGCAATCCTGGTTTGACCTTTGATGAAACCGGCGCAAACTACGTGGCCCTGGAAACGCAACTTTGGAATGCCAACTATCCCAGCCTGTATGTGCCGGTAATGCCGGGCAAGATCACCGTCCAACGCACGGTGAAGAGTGTGTTGGGTAAGAATTCCAACTGGCACTCCTGGGTAGAAAGCCCGCCGGATCTCAAGGTGACAGGACCAGCGCCGTTTAGCATCCGACCTGGACAAACACGCACCTTCAGCATTTCGGTGGATGCCAGCCAGGTTCCATTGGGCGAGGTGCGCCATGCCACGCTCTACTTGCAGACGAATTTGGGCAAGAAGGGTGTCATCACCGTGCGCTTCCCGATCACCATCGTGCGGCGCTCGCCAGTGGTGAGCCTGAGCAAAGTGTGCGAACCGGCGGATATTGGTCTGAAAGCCAACACCACGTGCACCATCACGGCTACCAACAATAGCTTCTCAGAGGCAGCCGTCAGCATCACTGACCAGTTGCCAAATAACCTGACGCTGGTGCGCGGTAGCGTCTCCGGCGGAACCCAGCTCGGCAATCGCAAGGTTGTCTTTGAGGGTTCACTGTTTGGCGCAGAGCCGCCGATCGTGAATGTGGGTCCTGGAACCTCGCCGGCTGGCTATCTGCCGTTGTCGTTGTTTGGCATTGCGCCAGTCGCCGGCGTGGGCGATGAGACCATCGTGAACTTCAATGTTCCTCCCTTCGTCTTTGCCGGCGATACCTATAGCCGCATTGGCTTTGTGAGCAATGGCTATGCGGTGGTGGGCGGCGGAACGGGCGCCGATGTGCAGTTCGTGAACCAAAACCTGCCGGATCCAAATCCGCCCAACAACGTCTTGGCGCCGTTTTGGACGGACCTCAACCCGGCCTTTGGCGGCGCGATGCGCATTGGCATCTTGACGGATGGCGTAAATCGCTGGCTGGTGCTGGATTGGGAGAACGTGGCTAACTACTCAGATCGGTTACCGAACTCCTTCCAGATATGGATCGGGTTAAACGCTGTGGAGGACATCAGCTTCACCTACGGAAACGTCAGCGCTGGCGATGGAGGTTTCCTGACCGTGGGCGCGGAGAACCGCTTTGGCAATTCGGGCGCTAACTTCTACTTCAACGGCGCTGGTACGCCTGTTGGGCCAGGAGTTGAGGTGGTCGTTACCTCTGTACCCGCTGCGCCGGGCGAGACGCACACCATTACCTTTATGGCGCGGGGCGTCAAACCTGGGGCGTGGACGAATTGTGCTGAAATGACCAGCAACCTGTTCCAGGGAACCAGCGTCGCCTGCTTCAGCGGTTCGGTTACCGGACCCTCGCGGGCGGCTCGCATCCGATAGTCTGGCGCGAAAGATCAGACAGCGGCTTAAAGCTTCTGCCGCTGTCTGATGGAGGCTAAACTCATGGTGTGAAGAGGCCGTTCTTCTGGGAACGGCCTCTTTTTGGTTCTTGAACGCCTGACGCAAAGGCTATGGATAGTTTGGCTCTTCGCATAAGAACGGGGCGCGCTGCTCGCCGCCGTGATAGTGATAGATTCGCCCTTGATAGCGCAGCAGAATGCGATAACCTTCGCGCAGAACCTGAATATACATCATATCCGGCTTTGGGCAACCCATGCTACCATCCGGCCAGGTGACATGCTCAAAGAGGATGAATTCGATCTCATTGCCCGGAACGCCTAGTCGGTTAGATAGATCTTGAATAGAGGCCTGAACGAGAGCAGCTTCAGAGGGGTCTTGTGGCAAGGGGGCTTCTGGCGCATCGGTCATGCTCTCCTCCGTAGGGATCTCAATTACAGCAAAGGTTTGGGTGGCTGCCGGTTTGGTAGCGAGAGGCAATGGGGGTGTCGCGACCGCAGTTTCTGCCGCTTTGGGCGAAGGGGTAGAGGGCTGAACCTGTCCGGTAACGACGCAGCCTGACAGGAATATTAGAGCAACCCATAAACCAATCTTGAAATGGATTGTTTGCATCGGCAAATGTTCCTTTGAACCTAGACGATCTGGGGCGAGCATAAGTTCCTTCTCGGTTGTTCGTGTATAATTCATCCGTTGGGAGGGTTGCTAGGAAGCGATGATGTACCTTTCCAGCGTGTGAGTGGGCTACGTCTAAAGTCCATTCACCGATGAACTTCATGGAACGTCTTACCTAAGAATTAAATCTCACACGATGGAAGTGGATATGTTGGATGAAGAAAAAGTTGTGCTGGAAGCTGTTCGCCATGCTGCGCCGCCACCTTTAATCAAGGTGAAGGGCAACCATCGAGAAATTGGGCGGCAGATCGGCGAAGCTTGCGCGGAGCAGATTCGACGCAGCGTGGAAAACGCGCGCTCCTTGTTAGACCAGACTTACGATACTTTAGAATTGACCTGGGAAGGAGCGGAGATTCAGGCTCGTAAATACATCCCCTTCGCTCAGGAACGATACCCACAATATGTAGATGAGCTGGCCGGCATGGCGGAAGGCGCAGGGGTGGATTTTGAAGACCTGTCGGTGGTGAACGCCATGGAAGCGGTGACCATGGACGCGCTGCATCTCACCAAATGCACCAGCCTGGCGGTAAACGGCGATCGCACCGCCGACGGTCATGTTCTGGTGGCGCATAACGAGGATTGGCTGCCGGAAGACGAAAGGGACGTTTACATTGTTCATGCAGAGCCGGACGATGAGCCGCCCTGGCTGGCGATGACATATGGCGGGTTGTTGCCCAATATTGGCTTTAACGCCTGCGGTATAGCCCAATGCTGCGATTCGGTTTATCCGAATGATTCTCGCATTGGCATCCCGCGCGTGATCGTTTCGCGGGCTGTGTTGAGCGCGCGCACGCTCTCAGATGCGATGCGCTTCGCCTTAATACCCAAGCGCGCTGCGGGATATAACCATTTGCTGGTTCATGAGACGGGCGAGTTATATTCGGTGGAAGTCTCAGCGCGCCGATTCGCGATCCTTTATGGCGATGATGGATCGCTGGTGCATACAAACCATTATCTGGACGCCAAAATGCAGGCTATTGAGGATGACTCGGATGAGTTGATCAGCACTCGCCTGCGCTATTTTCGCGCCAATCGTCTACTCAAACGCACCGAGCTGCATTCGATCAAATCATTACAGCAGATTCAGCGCGATCACCTGAATTATCCCAACTCGATCTGTAATCATTCCATGACCAATATTGATCCACTTGACCGCGAAAAAACGGTCTGCGCGCTGATCATGGACTTAACCGCGCGAGCGATGCATGTGGCTTGGGGAAATCCCTGCGCCAATCAATACCATACGTATTATCTGGATTAATCCTTTGCTGCGCGGCTAATTTTGGCCGCGACCCCACAGGCCAAAACCCGCATTGCGACGGGCTTCGCGGCGGGTGTGCTGCTCGTGTATTTCAGCAATATGCTCGACCTTCTCTGCGATGGCGGCTTCAAGCCAGGCGCGCCCCTTTTCTGCCGTAGCGAGGCTGCCAGCGCCATATGCCCCGGTGCGGGTGTCATCATCCCAAGGCGGATTGGCGATCAGCGCGCCGCCTTCTACCCAATCCATGTAGTAATTTGGCGTGGCGATGAAGTCCGTCTCATCAACTACCTTCTCCATGTGCGTCAGTTCAGGCCTCAGGTGCAAAATCAGCGAGGTCTCTAATTCTCCGGCATGCCCCATACCGCCGATGGCGGAAGTACGATAGCGTTCCAGGGCTGCCGCCCCATTTCGGCCAGATAAATATAGCCAGGAGGTAGCCGTAAACACCCGCCGATGACGTTCCCCAGATGATTTGACAACATTAACCAGGTAAGAGTGGTTGCCGCCGTGTCCGTTAATGAAGTAGATGCGATCAAAACCGCGCCCGGCGAGAATGTCCACAACAGCGGTGAAGAAGTCTTCGAAAGCGCGCCCGCCGCAGTTCAGCGTGCCGGCGAATGCCTGACGATGTGTGCTGACGCCATACGGGAATACCGGCAACACGACCGCCCGGTCGGGGGTTGCTGCGGCAACGCCGCGCCCAATGGCGTCAATAATCAGGGTATCCGTACTCATGGGGAGGTGATAGGCGTGTTGTTCGGTGTGCCCCACCGGGATCACCACTACCTTGCCGCGCTCGCCATCTGGAGGGGTAAGTTGGGGAGGAGCGACCTGGCTGGGGTGAAACAAGGTGATGCGACGCTCGCCTAAACCCAGATCGAGCTCTTGAGGGGTGAGCGCATACACCTGTGTAAAACCGTCTTCCCGCAGACTATCCAACAGATGGGCGATCAAAGTCCCTAAAATGGCTCCCATTGTCGCCAGGCCGCTGCCTGCCCACCCATAGGGGATGACAGGGAGTAAGCCGGCTTGCGGCGGATTTCCCAAGGCGCTGGTCAGTTTTTCAAGATCATAACCAGCGCCGAGCGGTATGATCAATGGACAATCGCGAGGCAACGCGGCGACTTCGGGAAAGGTTAATTCGTCGTATTGGAAAAAACGCGTCATATTTTCTTTTTGCCTCTCAAATGAGTCTATAAACGGGCGAGTAGTTGCGCTTTCTTTTGCTGAAACTCCTCTTCCGATAGCACGCCCTGCTGACGCAACGCTCCAAGTTGGGCAATCAACGCGGGGATGTCCTCCGATGCCCGCGAGGCTGGCCCCAAATCTTCGCGATCTTCCAGGGATTGCTTGGCGTTTAACATGGCAATCTTAAATCGCACCGGGTCGTGGATGCGTTTGAATTGGTTGACGCCCAGTTCGCTGGCGGTCAGAATCTCAATGTCCCCATAGTCAAACAATCTGCCCCAGGCGGTTTGCGACATGTGTACATCATTGACTTTCTCCAGGGAGCTGTCGGTGACGTTTTTGTTCAAGATG
>DYGV01000142.1:0-3469 GCA_020724505.1 Anaerolinea thermophila | reverse complement strand
GCGCCGGTTCGTTATCACGAATTGGTTATTGGTGTAATTGAGGATGTCTCGCGTCATCGAAGCCACCGGCAGCAAGATCAAAGCGAAACCGAGCGCCACCGCGATCACCGCATAGGTCGGTTGAAAAATAGCCGCGGTGACAGTTAGAGAAAGGAATAGCAAGATTAAAAAAACTTCTATCGAGATATTGATTGCCAGTATGATCCAGTGCTGGCGCGCGGTATGAACGACATGCTCGCGTTCACCGAGCAGGCTTTCCAAATAGGATTGCGCCATAGGTTTTCCTCCTGAGAAGAATGGGGCTTGCCGTTGTGTCGGCACTATAACAAAGGCGTATGGTTTCGTCAAGGATATGAGTTAGGACTATGCGCCCGGGGTCTGCGGTGGAGGGGGGTGGTTCAGTTCTGTCTCCAGGTGTTTGGGAAAAGGTTGTATCCTTTCCTCCATTACATAAGTTTGAAAGACCCATAAAGCTGCCAGCGCTCCTGCAGCGCTGACGATGAAGGCAGCCGGATAACCTGCCAGATCCGCCAGCCAGCCGCCTAAAAAAGGCGCCAGGATATTAGCCGGCGCAACCAGCGTGTTCGCCATGCCAATATAAGCCGGGCGATCTACTTCATCGCCGAATTCCAGGCTCATAGCGATGCCAATCGTCCACACCGCCACATTGGCAATGGCGGCCAGGGCGAAGACCAGATAAAACCAGCCCACAGAAGGCGACCACCAGGCCAACAAGGCGCTCAATGCCGCCGCGCCCAAGCCGATCTCCATAACGCCTTTGCGGCTCCAGCGATCGCCCACCCAACCCATTAACACATTGCCGACGATTTGTGCGCCCAATAAAACGCTGGTCATCCCGCCCACGACAAGCTCGCTGGCGCCATGCACCCGCACAGCATAAACGGTGTAGAAAGCGAACCCCATGATCGCCAACTGAGAGATCATACGGGCGACCAGGAACCAACGGAAATTACGATCGCGCTTCAATATGTTGCCCATATTTTCCCAAAAGCTAGGGGCTTCGGCGGCAGCTGGCTCGGGTGGTGTGCTGGGTTCGCGGGTGAGTCCCAAGAAGACCCAGGAAACAATCATGGATGAAAAACAGAGCAAAAAACAGTAGATAAACCCTTGGGGGGCGTTGTTTTGGCTGAGGATGACGCCAGCCAGGAGAGCGCTGAGGCTGGCTAACAGGTTTGCCACGGCCGCTTGCGCCCCGAAAAACGTGCTACGCCGTTCAGCAGGGATGATCTTGCCGATCATGGTTTGCCAGGGGTTAGCGGTCAGCCCGGCTCCCAGTCCTTGAACCACAAGCAGTCCAAAGGTCAATGCAAGCGTCGCCTCTTTGGGGATCGAGGGGGATAGAAAAGCGGCTAACGCCAGACCCAGAAACGGCGCGCGCTCCAACGCTGTAAGCCCCATTACCAGCGGCTTGAAACGCGATTGGCGAGAGACCCAGCGGGCGGTGAATAACTGCGGCAACTGCCAGCCGGCATTATGGATAGCAGGAATCAATCCGATCAGCAGGGCGGAGTGGGTCATGGTGCTTACAAATAACGGTAAAATGGTGACGAACGAGGCGAACCCCATTGCAAAGCCGAAAAAGCCGCCATCCAGCAAATTGACAATCAGGTTGTGTTTCAGGTTTTTTTGAATTTCAGCATTCATTGTCGCCAGTTTCAACCTCGGCGTATCCCGCCAGCTTTTGTTGCAGTCTTTCCATGCGCCGTTGTAGCTGATCCATCCATTGGCGGCGTTCGTATAGCCCCACGGGAGGCGCATCGCCAGTGGAAAAGGAAGCAGCGGCAAGGAATTCCATTGCAGCCCGAGTCCATTGCAGAGCAGTTTGAGCGTCTTTCAAGATATGCTCATAGCATTTTGCCAACTCAATAAACGCAGGCAGATGTCGTTGGCGTGAAGCTTCTTGCCAGAGTTGAATTGCTGCTTCCCAATTCGACTGACGTTTGTAAATAAGAGCCAGACGTTGGAGCGCTTGCAAGTACACGCTGCGCGGCAAGCGCATTTCCAGGGCGTCTTTATGCTCCAGCCCATGAATATACAGGCGAGTCGCGGTTTCTAGATCGCCCAGATCTTCAAACAGACGCCCCATAGCGATCAAGTCCACGCCATGTTGACCGCCCTCCACCAGCGGATCTGCCAGTAAGGCTGCCATGTGATCCAGCAGGACGGCTAAAGAGAGGACATCCATAGCGTTATGATAAAGAATGCCTGAGAGAACGGCTGGATCGCCGGTTTGCAGGTATTCGAAATAAATCTCCGGTGCCATCCAGCCCGGAACATCCTGCGCGGCGCGTTCGATACCCAGAATGTGCGCTTCGAGGTAGCTCAAAGATCGCTCTGGCAGGCGGTCGCGCCACAACCGGCGCGCCAGGTGCAGCAAATCAATGTGCATCAAGTTTTGCAATGGGAAGCTCAAACCATGGGCGGTAAAGCGGGTGCGCAGCAACGGCAAATCGAAGGTTTTTCCATTGTAGGTGACAATAGCCTGGCAAGGGGCCAAGAATGATTCTACAGCGGCAAGCAAAGCCGGCTCTTCCGCGGGGTCGCGCAGGAAAAATTGCGCCAGATGAAAGTCATGGGCGTCGAAACGACCGATGCTAATCAAATAAGCATAGGTGCCGGCACCCAGAGAGAGACCGGTGGTTTCTGTATCAATGAAAGCAAAAGCCTGCATCTCAAGATCGGCTGCCGCGGGATGACCTGACCAGCGCGCGATCACGTGGCGCGGAGCTTTCAACGCCAGCCGGGCGTGACCGATCTCCTGACCGAAGGGAAATCGCTTTTCGATGACGTATGTTTCACCAAATGGAGTCGGTCGCGGCGAGCCGCCCAGGATGATATCCAGGCTTGAAGCGGCGCGCTTTTCGGGCGGGGGAGGATTCAAATCCTGCGCGCCGACTTTGACCCCTAAAGATTTCAGCTTATCGGATAATGAAGGCATGAACGGGATTCTACCATGAGCGGACCGAGGCGCTCATGTGTTGATGGCGGAGAGAATTGCGGTCAGAATTGCCTGCGTTTCCAATTTGCCGCCGTATGTGGCTTCGCCGGGCAATGACGTGTTTGCCAGGCCTATGCCGCCGGGGCCAACGCAGGAGGGGCAGCCGTCGGCGCAGGGGCAGTCGGCTACCTGTTCGGCGGCACGCGCCAGCAATTCATCTTGCAAATCGTATAAGCGCGTGCTGAGACCAATCCCGCCGGGCGTCATGTCGTACAAAACTATTGTGGGTTTGCCTGCCGCCAGGGGCGATGCAGGGTCAACGTGGACGCCCAAATCTGTTGGATCGCACATCAGGAAAAAAGGCGCCAGATGTCCTAGAATATACCCTAAACCGGCCAGACCGCTGCGCACGCGCACCGCCGCTTCGGCGCGGCGGTGACAATTGGGGCACAGAGTGATCAGGTTTTCCAACTGGTTGGCTTGAAGATACGAGGGAAACAGGCGAAAGGG
>DYGV01000141.1 GCA_020724505.1 Anaerolinea thermophila | reverse complement strand
TTTAATGGTGAATTTCAGCAAGAATTCTGCCGTCTGGCTTTCGCCTTTGGCAACCACGGTAAGCTCGTACGTACCGGCTTTCACCTCAGCGGGCGGTTCCAGGCGCAAATCCACCGATACGTCTTTAGAACCGTCGAGGTACACGGCTTCCACAATGCGCGAACCGCCGCGGAAGGTGGCGGTCCATCCCTCAGGAAGATTTTTCACTTCAAGGTCCACTCTCTGCGCCACGCCGGCGCGCAGCTTGAGCGGCACGGTCACCACTTCGCCAAAACCAATCAATTGGCTGGGGTAATCGGTGAAAATGGTCAGTTTTTGCGGCGTGGGAGTGGGAGTCGCCGACGACCCTTCCTGGGCGGCCGCCGGCATGGCAAATACCAGGGCGAAAATCGCAAGCAAACCAATCAGCGAATAGACTTTATAGCGATACATAGGTCTACTCCTCCAATTTTATGCATTGAGATTAGATGTAATTTGGGGTTTCGCCAAGGCGTGTTCCACCACGTCTGGCGATTCAGTCGCTATCTATACCAAACATTTGTTAGAAATTTATTATCATTTGTATTAGCGTTTGGTTAGCGTGAGGGTGAAGGTATTAAAAAACGGGCGCCTGGGGCGCCCGTAAAGGATTATTCTCAGTCCCAACCCGTCAACCAGCCAGGAAAGCGTCCAGCGCTTCTTTGCTGATGCGGTAGGCGTTGCCGATCTTCTTCGCCTTCAACTCGCCGGAGGTGATGGCTGCGATTACATCCTCTTCAGAGACGCGCAGATATTGCGCCGCTTCCGCCGGGGTCATCACAGCCGGGAACCCGCCGGGAGGCGCGCTCGGCGTGGATGGTGCAGCACCGCTCGCAGCACCGCCCTGTTGACCAGTCATGCCCTGTAATGCGCCGCCCAACACATTGCCAATGCCCATGCCCGCGCCGATGCCAGCCGTCAGACCCGCCCCGCCACTGGGGTTTTGCGCTGCGTCGCGCAGCGCGTCCGCCGCCTGCAACTGGGTGTAGGTCTGCATATCCAGCATACCCATCGCCCGCAGCTCCTCAGCGGACTTGGTGGAGGGCTTCAGGTTCTCGATGTAGAACGCCTTGAGTGTCAATCCCAGCGCCAGAAAATCGTCCTGCGCTTTGGCGCGCACACCGGCGCCCAGCTCTTCCGTCAGGCCGATCAATTCCGGCACGCTGTGCTTGGCTGCGGTCTCACCCAGCAGGTCTTGTAGCTTGGAGAGCAACATAGAACGCAAACGGGTTTCGATGTCCGCCGTGCGATAAACGCCCTGCTGACCGACCAGTTGGGTGACCAGTTGTTGCGGATCCTTCACCTGGAAGCTGTAGGTGCCAAAGCCTTGTAGCAATGCCACCCCCAGGCCCATGTTCGGGTTGCGCACAATGATCGGCTGCGGAGTACCCCATTTGCGGTCGGCAAACTCGCGCATGGAGACAAAGTACACCTCCGCTGGGAACGGTGTGCGTTCGTTGAACAGCTTACCGATCAGATCAACCAGCAACGGGATGTTATAGGTGGTAATGGTATGTCGGCCAGGCCCAAAGACATCCAGGGCGTTGCCGTCGCGGAAGAAGACCGCGGTTTGCGATTCGCGCACCACCAGTTGCGAGCCGATGCGATAGGAACCCTGCCCCACCTCAGGGAAGCGATGCACAATCTCATCGCGCATTTCATTCGGATATTCGATTAAATCAATGATACGGGTCATTGCTTATACTCCTGTTTTCTTCTACTCTCAAAGATCCAATTCCTGGCGCGCCACGCGCCCGGCGACATCTTCAAAACGAAACTTGCCCTTATGATTGCGTCTGTTCGCCCCCTAGGAACACTTCTTCACGCCGATCAAACACATCAATGCATTGTTGTGAAACGTTTCTCAAGTTGCGCAATGCGGCTGGCAAGCCATCGCCGCCCACCGAGGCTTCGACGTTGTCCACTGCCCGTCCTACCTCATCAGCCAGGCTAAGCATAGTCGCATCGTATGCATACAACTGCGCCAGTTCCTGCTCATTGATTTTAACTGCATCGAACAAGCCGGAATAGCCCCGCGTCGCCCGGCGTACACGGTCGGCAAATGTGCGCAGCTTTATGGCTGCCGCCTCCAGGTCATCCACATAAGCAATGTCCCCAGAACTGATAAATTCGCGTTGAAGGGCGGATATGCGACCCCATTGCTGCTCAAACCGCTCGGCGATCGTTTCGCGCAGCAGTTTGTCTGCATCGCGTCGGTTTTGCCGTTCCACATACCCCTTAAATCCGGGAATATAGCTCAAAATCTTCTTGAACGGATCCATTTCCGAGGCGATTTTCCCAAATAATTGGTCACTCATTTTATACTCCTTCTCAGAATCGGCTCTGCTTGAACGCCCAGCATTTATTTCCCTGATTGATTATAGCCCTGGTTAACGCGTTTTTCAATCTCTCAATTATATACGCAGAAAGCGCGATTTGGTTGTGGAGCGCGCAACCGGATGTCAGTCACCCATCGTGTTATAATTTTTCAATTACTGCGCCATATTCATTGCCGCTATTATTAATCCCAAAATCTTAAGGAGTTCTTCCCATGAATACCCAGGAAATGCAAGATGTCTTGATGCTATTAGAAAATAGCGTTGCATTGACGGACAGCAAAGTTGAAATTCGAGACTTGGCCAAATTACGCGCCACGATCCATAAACTGGCGGAGGTTTCGGCGCTGGAGGGCGGCGCACGCCAGGGGTTGGCGCGCTATCTGACGCGGTTGATCGCCCTGGAAGCGGGAATTTATCCGGCTTCCATCAATGATCTTTATCTGGCGCGCGGGCGTGGTGAAGTTCCGACAAACTTCACCGTCCCGGCTATCAACCTACGCGCTCTGTCCTTCGACGCCGCCCGCGCCGTCTTCCGCGCGGCCTTGCCGATTAACGCGGCCGCAATAATCTTCGAAATTGCCCGCTCGGAAATGGGCTACACCGATCAACGCCCGGCGGAATACGTCACCAGCGTCCTGGCGGCTGCAATCGCCGAAGGCTACACTGGACCGGTGTTCATTCAGGGCGATCATTTCCAGGTATCCGCCAAACGTTACGCCGCAGACCCAGAAGCAGAGATCAAAGCGGTCAAAGATTTGATCGTGGAAGCCATTGGAGCCGGTTTTTTCAACATTGATATTGACACCTCAACCCTGGTGGACCTGAGTAAGCCCAGCATCCCGGAGCAGCAATATCTCAACACCAGCCTCTCGGCTATGTTCACCGCCTTCATCCGCTCGCTGGAGCCGAAGGGATGCTTCATCTCCGTCGGCGGCGAGATCGGCGAAGTGGGAGGTCACAATTCCACCGAGGAAGAACTGCGCGCCTATATGGACGGCTATGTTGAAGAGTTGAGCAGACTTGCGCCGGATGCCTGCGGTATCAGCAAAATCAGCATCCAAACCGGCACCTCTCACGGCGGCGTCGTTCTCCCGGATGGTTCGATTGCCAAAGTAAATGTAGATTTCGACACCCTGTTGCGGCTCAGCCAGATCGCCCGCAAGGACTATGGGTTGGGCGGCGCGGTGCAACATGGCGCTTCCACATTGCCGGAAGACGCCTTCGGCAAATTTGTCGAATCCGAAGCCGTGGAAGTGCATCTGGCGACTAATTTCCAGAATATGCTTTTCGACCGCCTGCCACAGGAGCTGCGCGCCCGGATGTATGCTTATCTGGATGAGAAGAACGCCTCGGAACGTAAACCGGGCATGACCGATGAGCAGTTCTATTACAAAACGCGCAAGAACGCTATTGGGCCCTTCAAGAAAGACACCTGGAACCTGCCGCCGGAAAAGAAGGCCGAAATCGGCAAAGCCTGGGAAGAGCAATTCAGCAAGCTGTTCCACCTGCTTGGGTTGGCGAACACCCGCAAATATGTCGAGCAAACGATCCGACCAGTCGCCGTCAAACCCAGCCTTAAATATTATCTGGGTGAAGCAGCCGGCGAGGAAGACGTGTCTGATCTGGCTGATTGACCTCTGAGACGCAAGGGTATGATGACGCCGGCATCTGACCAGGGTACACTCACCGACCGATACGCGCTGGTGCCTCGTACGCTGATTTTTCTGACGCGCGGCGAGCGCGTACTGCTGATCAAAGGCGCAACGCACAAGCGCCTGTGGGCAGGGCGCTATAACGGCATCGGCGGGCATGTCGAGCGTGGCGAGGACATCCTGAGCGCTGCTCATCGCGAACTTTACGAAGAAACCGGCTTGATTGTCCCAGATTTACGCTTGTGCGGCGTCATCACCATTGACGCCGCACAAGAGAACGGCGTGGTGGTGTTCGTCCTGCGCGGTGAATGTCCATCAGGAGAGGCCATCCCCTCTCCTGAAGGCGAGCTGGAGTGGGTGCGCCAGCAAGACCTGGCGAGCTTGCCTCTGGTTGAAGATCTGCAGGTGTTGCTACCTCGGGCGCTGGCTACATCGCCTACCGATGCACCTTTCTCGGCGCATTACGCATACGATGCAACCGGGAAGCTCCAAATACGGTTCTTCACGCCAGCCGCGAGCGCACAGAACCCTTGAGCGCAGAAACACAACGAAAAGTAAGAGGCTGGCATGGATCTGAACCAGGAGGAAGGATATGGCGGATCTTACCCGTGAACAGATCATCTACTTAATCGCCATGAACTCCGGTCGCGGCTTGACGCTGCGCGGCGTTGATTTGGCTTCTGTGGATTTGCGCAATCTGTCCCTTTCGGAGGCCAATCTATCGCTGGCGCGCCTCAACGCCGCCAACCTTACCCAGTGCGATTTATCGCGAGCGAACATGGATGGCGCCACCCTGGATTACGCCGATTTCAGCGAGGCGAACCTGCAAGGCGCCAGTCTGCGCGGCGCCAGCCTGGTCGGTGCAGATCTGCGGGCGGCGGACCTGACCGACGCCGATTTGCGCGAAGCCGATCTGCGCAGCGCCAATCTGCGAGGCGCGGTGCTGGTGCGGGCGAATTTCTGGCGCGCAGTGCTAAAGGACGCTAACATGCTTTACGCCAACCTGGAAGGAGCAAAAGGCTTACCAGTGGAAGTGTACGAAGAGATCAAGCGCGAACATCGTTAACCCCAGACAGCCGAACCCGCAACTTTTTCCCGGCGATTGCGTAAATGTTAGTGATAGAGCAAGGTTGTCAGTTAGACAAATAGGAGGTTCGCATGTCTGTCGAAAATCGGAGCAAAAAAGTACCCTGGTTTCTATGGCCGTTCTGGGCTGTTTGGCGTCTGGTAGAAACCATTCTGCAACTGACCGGTCGGGTTGTAGCGATTATCCTGGGATTGGTTCTAATGATCGCCGGCGTTTTGCTCAGCCTGACGGTGATTGGCGCCATCGTTGGCGTGCCGCTGTTTATCATCGGTTTCCTGCTCGTTTTTCGCGGTCTGTTCTAGCAACTTTAGAGATAAAGCCAGACCGAGGCGCAAGTTGGGATTTGGCGGGGCGTTGGAGACGACGCCTCGTCTTTTTTAGTGGTATGATTATGGCTTGTTGTCAACCTCCACCTTTTTTCTTCGAGGAAATCTTGGAATGAATCGAGGCGTATTTTATGGAATCTTAGCATACCTGCTGTGGGGGATGATCCCAATCTATTTCAAGCTCATCCAAACTACGCCGGCGCTGCAGATTCTGGGTCATCGTATCGTATGGTCGTTTGTTTTATTGATAGGTATCCTCACCTTGCGTCATGAGTGGAGGAATTTCCGCCTTGCAGCCTTCCACAAAAAGACCTTCCTGGTATATACAGCCGCTGCGCTACTTTTGGCGGTCAATTGGGGCACGTATGTATGGGCGGTCAACGCAGGATATATCGTCGAAAGTAGTCTGGGCTACTTCATCAACCCATTGGTAAACGTTTTACTGGGCGTCGTCTTTCTGCGAGAGCGGCTGCGACCAATCCAGTGGGCGCCAATTGGCTTGGCTGCGCTGGGCGTGGCTTATATGACGATCAGCTATGGTCAATTGCCCTGGATCGCGCTGGTGCTGGCATTCAGTTTTGGTTTATATGGATTGGTGAAAAAAGTGGCCTCGCTGAACTCGCTCCACGGATTGACCCTTGAAACAGCCATCTTGTTCATCCCTGCCTTGCTATTCCTCTTGTTTGCCGAACAACAGGGGAACGGTTCAATGGGGCACACTACCTTGCTGATCAATCTGCTCTTGATGGGAACGGCGATCGTAACCGTCTTACCCTTGCTATTGTTTGGCGCCGCGGTGCGCAGCATTCCGCTGTCTTTGATCGGTCTGCTGCAATACGTTGCGCCGACCTGCCAGTTCTTAATTGGCGTGCTGATATATCATGAACCATTCACCCATGAGCGTCTGATAGGCTTTAGCATGATCTGGACGGCATTGATCTTCCTCTGGGCAGAGGGTATGATCGCTCGCCGCCGCGTGAAATTGCTCGCCGCCTGAGGCAACGGACAGGAGTATCCACACCAGGGGATGCGTCGCCAAATGCGATGCATCCCCTGGTGTCTTCAAGCCAATTATTCTTGCGGCAAAATAAACAACATCAGCCGACTGTTCGCGGCGTCAACCACCCATACGCCGCCGTCCGGGGCGATGGCTACCGAGGCCGGCAAGCCAAAGGAGTCGTTCCCCACACCGTAGTCTCCCCAGGAACGCACCGCCTCTCCGGTGAGGGTGAATTGCAGCACGCGATAGCCCTCCGGATCGGCGGCGAACACGAAGCCGCGCGGATCAACAGCGATATACGGCTTATTATCTAAGGACTGGCCATACCAGGCTTGCAATTCCCAGGAGCGGAAGGGCGTGAACAGATTCTCTTCGCTCTCTTGAAAGACCTGAATGCGCTGATTCCAGGTGTCGGCGACGTAAATCAGACCTTCCTGATCAATAGCCAAACCGACCGGTTCATCCATTTGACCCGGTCCAAATCCGCCGCCGCCGAATTGGGTGATATAGCGTCCATCGCTATCGAAAACGACCACCCGCTTGTTGCCTGTATCGGTCACAAACACCCGCCCCTTGGCGTCCACGGCTACATCTCGCGGTCCCCAGAAGGCTTCTGGCTGCTCCGCCTGTCCAAAATACCCCCAGGTGGTTAAGAACTTTCCGTCCGCAGTGAACTTCTGCACGCGGTGATTCCAGGTGTCCGCCACATATACTGAGCCATCTGGCCCCAAGCCAATTCCCCAGGGCTGATTGAATGTACCACCTGGCGCGGTCCCGCTGGTTACATCGCCGAAACTACCCCACACATGCAACGCATCACCGCTGGGCGAGAGATGTTGAATGCGATGGTTATCCGAATCCACCACATATAAACTGCCATCTGCGGCAATTGCTAGATCGCGTGGGTGCTGGAATTGACCCGGCGCTGCGCCCGGCACGCCAAGGGTGCGCTCGGCGTTCAAGACGACATGGCGTTCTTCAAATGGATCGGTCAGTCCAATTTCCGGCGCCGGCGCTGAGCCATAATTCCAAAGTTTACTGGCTATATCTTTGCGAACATACAACCGCATCCGCGCCGATGGCGTCCAGTTCGGCAAGCTGAAATCGCGTCCGAGCACTCTGCCGTACTCCGTATAGTCGCGGTTGAGCCAGATCTGGAACAAGGCTTTGCGCAGGGCGGCGTCGGTAAGGGCATTGCGAATACGCTCCCAGGTCAAATCGTAATAATCCTGGTTAGGCCACCACAGGCGGATATAGTCGAACCGCTCATATAAATTGGCGACTACCGGCTCGATCTTGCCGAAATTGGCGTCTCCCACCAGGATGAGCGGCGCTTCACGCAGCGAGCGGGATGGCGTGGAGCCATAGTATTGGGCATTGGGGTAATGGCGCAGATACCACCAATAAGGATAGGAGGTCTCATTGTCATAAGCCACTTTAATCGCCAGCCCGTCGGTGGTGCGCTCAGAGATTTCCTCGATTTGTTTGAGGGCCGTTTTGACACCAGGAGCGGAATGAGCGTACACTAAAAGCTCATTGGCTTGATCGTAGTTGTAATAGTTCGCCTGAATGGCGGTTCTGGCGGTCAAGAAACCCAGGAGCGCCATCGTAGCCAGAGCAGTCATACGCGAAAATTGAGCCGCTTCCCAATCTCTTACCAGGTACCACAGCCCAACTCCAGCCGCCAGGGCGAACAGGAAACTGGTCATGAACTGGCTGGTGGCTTGCAATTGCTCCAACTCCTGGCCTTGGAAAGGCGGATTGGGGCCCAGCAACGAACCCAGCGAGGCGAACAAGCTCAAAAGAAAGACCGGCATCAATAAAACCACCAACCATCCCCGTTTCTGGCGCAGCAATCCCCAATCGGTGGAATCGATCAAACGACCCAATGACCAGGCTGCGCATAAGATCGCCGGCAAGGCAATATGCACCGTCAGCCAGGGCATTTTTTCTCCAGCAACGGTGTAGGCGATCAGGCTTGTAACCGCCCAGAAGCCCAACAAGGGAAACACGGGCGCCGGTGCAGGCGCGCCGGGCTGCCAGTCCTCAACTTCGTTATCGCCGGCTGTCACCCAGGCGCTTTCATCGTCTGCGGGGCTGTAATCCGCTGCAATCGTATAGCTTCCATCAGGGCGATCATTTTCTGCGCTGAGGCTGGCGGCGTATTCCGCAGCGCTTACCTCCTTAGATGTCGCTTCATCGTCCATCTGCGAAGAGGCGTTCGCCGCGAACGTTTCGATCAATGGCTCGATCGCCTCATAGCGAGCCGATTGTCGGCGCGCTCTTATGACATCCAATGCAGCATAACCAAAAGCCAGCCATGTGCCTAACGCTGGTAGATATTCATACAATGGCACCTGGATTAAGCCATAGTAATACCAGGGCTGGTTGCCGCGTTGCACCCCTTGCTGTTCAAGCCAATAACCCAACGAACCGATCATGCCGGTGAAAAACCCGGCCCCATTGGTGAACATGGATGTATAAAAGACGGTGAATACCCCGTACCAGAGAGCGGCGTTGATCAGCCATTGCTTCGAATTCCACAACAAGCCAATCAACACCGAGAGCAGCGCCAGCGGAACCAGGAACACCGCCACACGGAGGATATCCGTCATGGTCAGAGCCATCACTTCCGAAGCGTTGGTGGGCACTTTCCACCCCACCCAGCGGATTGGAAAAGCGGCAAGCTGTGGCAGCACCAGTGTGCCTAGCAAAATGACCATACCCAGGGCGCGATCGGCGCGTAGTTTCTCCAGCGTATAGCCCCGCGCTAAGAAAAAGAGGCTAAAGATCAGCGCCAGGGCTGTCAATGTCAGCAGGACTGCCATCGCCGGGGAGGGAGCGCTAAGCGGCTGCGATGGCGTCTCCTGCCCAGGCGTGGCGGGGGGTGTTGGCGGTTGATTGAAGAGCTGATCTACCATCAAATAACCGACCAACGCAGCCAGAAACAGCATAGCCGCCAAAAGCGCGACCAGAAATCGTCTACGGTCTTCGGGATACGGCCAATGCGCTTGCAACACCCGATAAACGAAATACACCGCCAGAAAAATCATCGCCTGGGCAGTATAGATGAACGAGGTTTCTTTGGCGGTGAAATGCAAAACCGTGGCCAGCGTCAACCAGTACAAATATTTGGGCAAGCCGGTTTCCAGGTACCGCAGGATCGCCCAAATCATGACCACGCCGAACAATTCGATGAAGGCTTCGTTGCGCGCATACCGGCCATAATACAACATATAGGGCGAGATCAACATCATCACCGCGCCCACCAATGCCCCTGTTCGCCCCAGATAACGGCGGTAATACCACAAAAAGCCAATCGCCGCTATGCTGAACAAAGCCGCCGGGGTGCGGGCGGTGAAATCGTTATCGCCAAACATAAAGTAAGAGAGCGCTATCAGGTGAAATTGCAACGGCCCGTGCATCAACGGATCGTGCGCAAATCCCTGCCCCTGTTCAAATCGCCACGAATAATAGACATGCGAGTTCTCATCGTGGCTCATCACCCTGGCGCCCAGGATGTAAAAGCGGCTGAAAATAGCCAGAATGAGGATGAGGGTATAAAGAACCGCCTCCAAAGAAATGTGGGGGCTGGGGAAAAGGGGGCGGTCTAACCAGTGAGGGCTTTTTTCAACTGTGGCTTGCATGAAAGTTCCTTGTTATCTGTAGGTATCGTAGAATTCATTGCGTCGCCGGCGGCGAACTAAAGACAGATATTCAGGCCCGACGGTGATCGAATCTACAATCAACCCCCTGGTGGTATCTTGCGGTTCTTTTTACGCTTGGGAAGAGCGTCCGAGGGCTTGCCCGCTGAAGAAGACTGGCCACCTTTCGCTGTGGGGCGCGGCTTCTCTTTTGCTGGCTTCCCGGTTGGAGATGCGCCGCCTGAGACGTTTTTCGCGACTGCCTTCTTGTTTGGAGCGCCGCGAGTTGCCTTCGCCTTCGGTCGCCTCGCCGATGTGCCTTTGCGTTCCAACCCATCAGTTTTCCGCCTGCGGTCTGAAGAAGAATCCCCGGCAGGTTCAACCGCGCTCAGGGGCGAAAAATGCTGCGCCAAGCGCCTTGAAGCAGCTTTTCCTTGCTTGCCGGAGGGTTGTTTCAACGCCAGCACCTCTTGCGAGGTCAAATGACGCCATTCGCCGGGCTTGAGCCGCCCCAGGGTTAAATTGCCGATGCGGGTGCGGATGATTTTGACAACCGGCAGCCCGATTTGCGCTCCCGTTTCTCGGATTTGCCGCTTCCGCCCTTCGCGCATTATCACCCGCAACCAGGCGCCTTTTCCAAATGGCTCGATCAATTGAACTTCTGCTGGGGCAGTGCGATAACCATCTTCCAAAACGACG
>DYGV01000140.1 GCA_020724505.1 Anaerolinea thermophila | reverse complement strand
GGCTGATCTGCCCAGCCCCATGCCACGCTTTGGACCTGTTTATAATGACCGTCCGGTGATCGCCGACGGCGAGGTGAAATATTTTGGCGAGCCGGTAGCTGCTGTGGCCGCCGAGGATGAGGACACTGCCCTGGAGGCGGTGAAGCTGCTGCGCATAGATTATGAGGAGCTGCCCGGCGTATATACGATTGATGATGCCTTGCGCCCGGATGCGCCGTTGGTGCAGCCTCCTGCCTTACGTGCCGCCGATGACCCCTTCTGCCACAGCAACACTCTGAACGAATGGCGTTTTGGTTGGGGCGATGTGGATCGAGCGCAGGCTGACCTGGTGGTGGAAAATGTATATCGTTTTCCGTTGGTCACCCATTTCCCGATCGAGAACCTCGCCTATCAGGCTGCGCCGGAGCGAGATGGCGTGGTGGTGTGGAGTTCGATTCAGCATCCATACGTGCTGCAACGGGCGATTGTGACCGCTTTGAATCTGCCGGCGTCGAAAGTACGCATCATCGCCCCCGATCCAGGCGGTGGCTTTGGCGGCAAGGGCTATCCTAAGTGCGAACCGCTGCTGGCCTTTTTGGCGCTCAAGACCGGGCGTCCCGTCCGCCTGGCGCTCACCCTGGAAGAGACCTTTCAAGCCATTCGGCGCGCCGCTTCGCAAATCCGTGTACGCAGTGGTTTCGCCGCTGATGGCAGGCTGATCTTTCAGGATATTGAAGCCAACTACCAATTGGGCGCTTACGCCGACATCGGTAGTCGCGTGGTGAGCAAGGGTAGTTACGTAGCCGCCGGGCCGTATCACGCGCCCAACGTGCGCATTGTGGGTCGTGCCGTTTTGACCCACACCACGCCCAGCACCGCTTTTCGCGGTTTTGGCATCCCACAGCTTTCCTGGGCGCTCGAATCGCAGATGGATGAAGGCGCTCAACGGCTGGGGTTGGATCGGCTGGAGATCCGCCTGCGCAACATTCCAGCGCAAGGTGAAACGATCATCCCCGGCGATAAGCCGGTAGACGGCGACTGGCGCATGCTTTTGCAGCGCGCCGCCGACGCCATCGGTTGGGGACAGCCACTGGGAAAGAATCGCGGGCGCGGCTTAGCAATTGGGATGAAGAACTCAGCTTCAGCTTCGGCTTCATTTGCCATCGCGCGCCTGCTACAAGACGGCAGTTTGTTAATTCTGTCGTCCACTTCGGATATGGGGCAAGGGGCGCGCACGGTTTTTTCCCAACTTGCCGCCGATGAGCTGGGCATTCCATTGGATCGCATTTCGATCGTGATGGGTGACACAGCTTTGGCGCCCTTCGACGCTTCCACTTCTGCCAGCCGCTCCAGCGTGTTCATGGGTAACGCCATCGTCTCTGCCTGCCGCCAGATCAAGGTGCAGCTTAAAAAAATGGCTGCTGAAGCCTATGACATGACGGAGGATTGTATCTCTCTGCAGAGAGGACATGTGATTTGCGGCGAGCGCACGGTATCGTATGAGCGTCTGATCCGCGATTATTACGGCGCGGTGCGCGGCGAAGTGATTGCCGTAGGCGAGGCGCGTGGCAAATATATGCCCAATCATCCCCTGGGCGGCCAGGCGGCTTTTTGGGAGGTGGCTGCGGTGGGATGTGAAGTGGAAGTGGATGAGGAGACTGGCGAAATCGCTATTCACAAGCTAGTCACCGTCACCGACATCGGCAAGGCGCTCAACCCGCGCCAGGTAGAAGCGCAAGACGAAGGCGCAGCCATCATGGGATTGGGGCATACCCTGATGGAACATCTTATTCTAGATGAGCATGGGCGCATCCTGAACCTGGGCGCCCTGGATTATCGCATCCCGACCATTAAGGACATTCCGCTGGAGATGGCAACCGTGTTGCAGGAGAACGGCGATGGCCCAGGCCCTTACGGGTCGAAGGGCGCCGGCGAGAGCGGCATCCTGGCCGTTTCCCCGGCGGTCGGCTCAGCGATCCATGAAGCGATCGGTGTAGCCATCCGCGATCTTCCGCTGACGCCGGAGAAAGTATGGTTCGCGCTTAAGGGCAAAGTCTCTCGTGAAAATTCGTCTATATCAGACCATTGACAGATCCTTGAAGTTATGTAGAATAAAGCCCAATGTTTGAAGAGCAGCTTTCCTTGCGTTCCCGTCGTCCATTACCCACTTCCGTTCGAGGAGATCGGGTGTATTGGACATTGGATTAGACGCTTAGGAAAGTAATCGTACTCTATTCAGCCCAACAGCCCTTCTTCTCGAAGGGCTGTTTTTTGTTAACGGGTTAGATTTTATATTTAGATAGGAGAAGCCAAAATGACCACTGTTTTTTGTCCCGAATGTGAAGCTCAGGTTCTATTGGAGGCAAATGTAGAGCTAGGCGAGATACTCGTTTGCCCGGATTGCGGTGTGGATTTGGAGGTGACTGCTCTCGACCCTGCTGCCCTGGAGCTTGCCCCGATGGCGCAGGAAGATTGGGGCGAATGACCTTGTATGGAGCCGGCTGCAGATCTTTGAGAGGCGGATGCCCTGAGGAATCCGCAGCCGGCACGTAGAGATAATATGCGCAGACGATTACGGATTGGCGTGCTTTATTCGCGAGTGCGGGTGGAGGAAAAATGGATTTTTTGGGCGATGGAAAAGCGCGGTCTGGATTATGAACGCCTGGATGACCGCGCTGTGTCCTTCGATTTGGAAAAACCCGCGCCCTGGCGAGAATTTGACGCTGTGTTGGAACGTAGTATCAGTTATACCAGCGGCTTAAATGCCCTGAGAATCTTGAATGCCTTTGGCGTTCCAACGGTCAATACTGCCGCTGTTGCGCAGGTTTGCGGCGATAAACTGATGACTGGTGCCGCGCTGGCGCGCGCCGGCCTGCCTCAACCGCATACGGTGATTGCGTTCACGCCAGAAGCGGCCTTGGAGGCGATTGAGACAATGGGGTATCCGGTGGTGTTGAAGCCGGTGGTGGGTTCTTGGGGACGATTGCTGGCGAAGATCAACGATCGCGATGCAGCCGAGGCAATCTTGGAGCATAAAGCGACGCTGGGTTCGGTGCAGCACTCGGTGTTTTATATTCAAGAGTATATCCACAAACCTGGCCGTGATATACGCGCCATCGTAGTTGGCGATCGTGTACTGACGGCGATCTACCGCAAATCGGAGCATTGGATCACGAATACCGCGCGCGGCGGCGAGGGAGAGGTTTGCCCACTTACCCCGGAAATCGAGGCGCTCTGCCTGGCTGCTGCGCAAGCTGTGGGCGGTGGATTGCTGGCAGTGGATTTAGTGGAACATCCCCAGAAAGGGCTGTTGGTGAACGAAATAAACCACACAATGGAATTTCACATGGCTCAACCGGTCAGCGGTGTGGATATTGCGGACGAGATTGTGAATTACACGATCGAAATAGCTAAGAAGGCTACTTAGCGAGTGATATGCGTCGTAAATGCCGCGGCACGGGCAAAGGTAAAGCGACATTCATGTCGTTGAGAGCAGCGGCATAAATGCCGCGGTACGGGCAGTGGTAAAGCGACATTCATGTCGCTGAGAGCGGCGGCATAAATGCCGCGGTACGGGCAACGGTATAACGACATTCATGTCGTTGAGTACGGCGGCATAAATGCCGCGGTACGAAAGGTGTTGAAATGAGCATCAGCGTTTCGATTATTGGCGGTTCTGGATACGCCGGCGGAGAATTATTGCGCCTCCTCCTTGCTCACCCACATGTGATGGTGAAACAGGTCGCATCACGTTCGCACATGGGCGAATACGTCTATCAGGTTCATCCAAATCTACGCAAATGCGCCCAGATGAAGTTTGTAGATCCCGCTCAAATTGAGTCGGTGGATGTGTTGTTTTTGGCTCTGCCGCATGGACAGGCGCAGACCAAAATCCACGAGTACGCTGCGTTAGCCGGAAAGATTATAGATTTATCGGCGGACTTTCGTCTGAGAGATGGTTCCCTTTATGAGCAATGGTATGGCGAGGCGCACGCTGCGCCAGAATGGCTAGATAAGTTCGTCTATGGTTTACCTGAACTGCACCGAGACGAAATCGCGATCGCAGATTATGTTAGCGGGGTAGGGTGTAATGCAACCGCAAGTAACTTAGCTCTGCTGCCACTGGTGAAGGCGGACCTGCTGGATTGCACTGCGGATGTCACCATCGAGATTAAAGTGGGTTCTTCGGAAGCCGGCGCCGAGGGGAACCTCGGTTCACATCATGCTGAACGCGCCAACGTGATACGCACTTTTTCAGCTTTCGGGCACCGACACACGGCGGAAGTGATCCAGGAGATGAGGTTAAAGAATGTTTCTCTGACTATGACCGCGGTGGATGTGGTGCGCGGCGTGTTGGCAACCGCGCATGCAAAGGTGAAGCCAGGCGTATCTACGAAAGATCTGTGGAAGGCTTATCGCGCCGTAGCGAACGAAAACCCGTTTATTCGGGTGGTGAAGGAACAGCGTGGCGTGTATCGCGCACCGGAGCCCAAGATCTTGGTTGGCTCTAATTACGCCGACCTGGGCTTTGAGCTGGATGAATCGAGTAGTCATGTTGTCTCGATCTGCGCCATAGATAACCTGATGAAAGGTGCAGCCGGCTCAGCAGTGCAATGTTTGAATTTAATGATGGGCTGGCAAGAAACTACTGCTCTGGAATTTATGGGTTTGCATCCGTTGTGAGACAGGACAGAGGCATCTGCTCAACCAACCCTCCCGCAGGTTATTTTGTTGGTTGATTACCTGGGGGAGGGTGAGCATTTACGAATAAAGTTACCCGGAGGAATGATGGTAGAGCCGATCGTTGTTGTCAAATTGGGTGGAGCGGAAGGGGTGGATTTTTCCGCGATATGTCTGGATGCAGTAGAGTTGCTAAAGGATGGTTATAGATTGGTCTTCTTGCATGGTGGCTCTGCTGAGGCGAACGCTTTGGGCGAAGCGCTGGGGTCGCCGCCGAAATTCATCACCTCACCATCCGGTTATACGTCTCGCTATACCGATCGCCGGACGCTGGAGATCTTCATGATGGCGGTAAATGGCAAGGTCAATTCAATGTTGGTTGAGCAGTTGCAAAGGTTGGGAGTCTCCGCTTTTGGGCTGAGTGGCATAGACGGCGGCTTGTTGCAAGCCACGCGCAAAGATGCCATTCAAAGCGTGGAAAACGGCAAGCGCAAAGTGATTCGCGATGATTACACGGGCAAGATTGAACAAGTGAATACAGTGTTGATAGAACTGTTGCTCAATGCTGGTTATTTACCGGTGGTTGCGCCGTTGGCGGTTAGCGAGCAGGGCGAGGCATTGAATGTTGACGCTGACCGCGCGGCAGCGATGATCGCTGCAGCGTTGAAGGCGGAGACTTTGATTCTACTGACCGCCGCGCCTGGCTTACTGAAGCATTTTCCAAACGAGACGTCGCTCATCCAGACGTTGCCGCAAAATCGCTTATCGGTGGCGTTGGAAGCGGCGCAGGGTCGGATGAAAAAGAAGGTCTTGGGAGCGGAAGAGGCCTTAAAGGGCGGGGTGCAGCGCGTGATAATCGCTGATGGACGCATACCTTCTCCCATCTTCAGCGCGCTCAGCGGGAAGGGGACCATCATTCATTCAAGTTGACGGTTCAGGAAGGCAATTTGTGGCGACATTCTACGAGATCGAGACAAAATACGGTGCAGGCGTATATTACAAGCAACCTGTGGCGTTTGTGCGTGGACAGGGTGCGACATTGTGGGACGCGGACGAGGTTGCATACATTGACTGTACCTCTGGGCATGGCGCGGCGAATTTGGGTCATGCACATCCAAAAGTGGCAGCGGCTCTTGCCGAACAGGCTTCGCGCTTGATCACGTTGTTCGAGACCTATCCAAATGATCAGCGCGCGGCGTTGATGCAAAAGATGGCCTCTCTAGTGCCAGGGCTGGAGCGGGTATTTTTCTGCAATTCCGGTACGGAGAGCGTCGAAGCAGCGCTTAAATTTGCGCGGCTTTCCACGGGGCGCGCAGAAATAGTCGCTGCCATGCGCGCGTTCCATGGTCGTACCTTTGGAGCGCTATCGGCGACGTTTAACAAGAAATACCACCAGGGCTTTGAGCCGTTGCTGCCGGGTTTCAGCCACATGTCCTATAACAACATCGAAGCGTTGGACAAAGCGGTCACCGAAAAGACTGCTGCGGTGATTCTGGAGGCGGTGCAAGGCGAAGGAGGTATATATCCGGCGAGCGCCGAGTATTTGCAGGCCGCGCAGCGCATTTGCCATGAGCGCGGCGCGCTCTTCATCGTGGATGAAGTGCAGAGCGGGTTTGGGCGCACCGGAAAAATGTTTGCCTTCCAGCATAGCGGCGTTATACCGGATATGGTGTGTTGCGCTAAATCGCTGGCCGGAGGTGTCCCCATGGGCGCCACGCTGATCGGCGAGAGGGTGCAGCAAATTGTTGCCGGCGCTCACGGTTCGACCTTCGGCGGTAATCCGCTTTCGTGCGCCGCAGCGCTGGCTGCCTTGGCCGCCATCGAAGAAGAGGACCTTGTCGCTCAGGCGGCAGAAAAAGGCGAGTATTTTATGGAAAAATTGAAGGTAATTCGTTCGCCGCTGATCCGTGAAGTGCGTGGTTTGGGGCTGATGATCGGCGTCGAGTTAAAGCAAAAGGTTGCTCCGTACCTCAAAGCGTTGCAAGATCGCCGTATCCTGGTACTGAACGCAGGGATGACTGTGATCCGTTTCTTACCGCCATTGGTGATCACGTATGAGCAGTTGGATCGCGTCGTGGCTGCCCTGGATGACGCACTCAAAATGGAGTTGGAGGCGGATGATGAGTGAAACGCTTATTGGTCTGGTGGCGCGATACAGCCCATCCGGACAAGAGCAGGAAGCGGTGGAATGGTTGACGGAGCGCATGGAGACGCTGGGTTTTAACCAGGCGTTTGTGGATGCGGCTGGCAACGCCGTCGGTGTGATGGGGAGCGGGGCGCGTCAGGTGGTCTTGTTGGGGCATATTGATACAGTGGCCGGGGAGATTGCTACGCGTGTGGAGTCTAATGGTTCCGCTGAGGGCGGCATGTTGTATGGTCGTGGAGCGGTAGACGCGAAAGGGGCGCTGGCATGTTTTGTGGATGCAGCGGCGAAGGCAGGGCGTCGGGAGGGTTGGCAAATCGTGGTGATTGGGGCGGTAGAAGAGGAGCGCGATTCAGACGGGGCGCGGTTTATTCTAGATCGCTATCAGCCGGAATTCGTCATCGTCGGTGAACCGAACCGATGGGATCGGATTGGCTTGGGATACAAAGGCGCGGCGTATGCAGATGTGATCGCGCGACGTCCTCAATCACATTCCGCCAGCGGGCGTCAGACAGCGGCTGAGGCAGCTATTCAGGCGTGGCTGGATATAAAAGCCAGCGTCGAGGCGTATAACACAGCGGAGCCACGCCTCTTTGATCAACTTTTACTCACGCTTTGCGAGATCGAATCGAAAGAAGACGGCTTTGAGCAATGGGCGCGCCTGCGGTTGAGGACGCGCCTGCCGCTTGAGATGTCGCCAGAAGTTTGGTATGCTCGGTTGAGCGCCATTGTCTCGGATGCAAAGGTTCAGCGAGTGGGGTATGCAATCCCTGCCTGGGAGGGAGAGAAGAATCATCGGTTGACGCGCACCTTTCTAAGCGCCATCCGCAGCCAAGGCGGCGTGCCCTCTTTTGTATATAAAACTGGCACCTGCGATGTGAACATCGTCGCGCCGGTCTGGAAGTGTCCGGCGCTGGTGTACGGCCCAGGCGATTCGGCGTTGGATCATACGCCGAATGAGCATATTTCTCTGGATGAATATCGCAGAGCCGTAAACGTCTTGAGTTTCGCCTTGATAGAATTAGCTCGATGAAGATGACCATGCTCGTGAGCATTGATGGTCGAATTGCACGACAGGGTCGTCAAGAGTAACAATACACTCAGGAAGGCGAGACTATCGCCACAAAGTTCACGAAGATCACAGAGATGTTTCTTTGCAAATACAAAAAGTACGCGAGGATTTTCTGAACTCTTCTCTGTGTGCTTTGTGGCTTAGATATTCAACCTCCTGATTGTTGCGGGGCGGCGAAAATGTGACAACTATCCCCACCTTCTACCGATGTTTGTTACATGACAGCCCGATCCGGCGGAGGTAGAATTGAGGTATGGCGCAACGTCTCAATCGTAAGTACGAGATCATCATTCGGTAATGTTAACCGCTCGATCTGCCATGCAGATGGAGCGGTTCTATTTTCACTAAAGGAGGCCAAATGACCGAACAAAAAACCTTCAGCGTTGAAGAGCTTCTGGCCAAGGCGAAAAAACCCTCCGCCGACGCCATGAAGCTACACCCCTTCTACCGAGGAAAAGTAGAAACGGCTCTCAAGTGTTGTGTGCGCACCTTCGAGGATTTTGCCATCTGGTACACGCCTGGCGTGGCTGCGCCTTGCCGTGCAATCGAAAAAGACCCCGATTTGGTGTATGAATACACCAACAAGTGGAACACGGTGGCGGTGGTGAGCGACGGCACACGCGTGCTAGGTCTGGGCGACATTGGCCCCAAAGCAGGTATGCCGGTGATGGAGGGCAAGGCACTGCTTTATAAGTATCTAGGTGGAGTGGACGGCATAGCCGTGATGGTGGGCAGTAAAGACCCAGATGTGATCATCAACACTGTGCTGACCCTGCAGCCCGGCTGGGGTGGTGTGAATCTGGAGGACATTGCCCAACCTAAATGTTTCCGCATCCTGGATACGTTGCGCGAGAAAGCCGAGATCCCCATCTGGCACGACGATCAGCAGGGGACCGCTACGGTCACCCTGGCTGGATTAATCAATGCTTTGAAAGTGGTGGGGAAGAAGAAAGAGGATGTCAGCATTGCTTTTGTTGGCTCCGGTGCTTCGAATGTGGCTTGCTCGCGGTTGATCTTTGGCTGGGGTGTCAACCCGGCGAACTGCTTTATGGTGGACAGCAAAGGAATCCTGGGCAAACACCGCAAAGACCTCGAACAGCGCAAGATGGAGTACGTGGACAAGTGGCGGCTCTGTAATATCACCAATGCTGAGGGACGGGAAGGTGGCATCCCGGAGGCGATGCGCGGCGTGGATGTGGTCATTGCGCTATCGCAGCCGGGGCCAGGCGTGATCCTGCCCGAATGGGTTCGCACAATGGCGAAAGATGCCATTGTATTCGCCTGCGCCAATCCGGTGCCGGAGATCTGGCCCTGGGAGGCGAAAGAAGCCGGCGCGGCGGTGGTAGCCACCGGGCGCTCGGACTTCGATAACCAGGTGAACAACTCGTTGGGCTTTCCGGGCATCTTCCGTGGGGCGCTGGATGTGCGCGCCCGCACCATCACCGACGAGATGTGCTACGCTGCGGCGCAGGCGCTGGCTGATCATGTGGGTGAAAAACTCAGCGATCGTCATATTCTGCCCACCATGGATGATTGGGAGGTCTTCCCACGCGAGGCGGCGGCTGTGGCGACGAAAGCTGTGGAGCAGGGTATCGCCCGTATCAGCATGTCGTATGACGAAGCGTATAACCACGCGCATAAAATCATCAAGCGCTCGCGCGAGTTGACGAAGATGATGATGCAGGAAGGATTCATCGAGATACCGGAGGAGGAGTGACGTATGTATGACCTGATTATTATCGGCGGCGGCCCGGCGGGGCTGACCGCAGCCATCTACGCCATCCGCAAGCGCCTAAATATGTTGCTGGTCAGCCGCGATCTGGGCGGCAAAACCCAGTGGCGGTTGGCGCTGCCCTGGATCGAGGAATATCAAGTGATCAATGGCCTGGAATTGGTCAATAAGTTCAAGAACGAACTGGAGTATCTGGACTTTGCCCGCCACATGGAGGCGGTGGAGAAGGTGGAGCGCGACGGGGATGATTTCATTGTGCGCACACGCGGCGGAGGCGAGCTGAAAGCGCGAGCGGTGATCGTTGCCAGCGGTTCCAAGCAAGCCACAATGAAAGTGCCTGGGGAAAAAGAATTTATGATGAAGGGGTTGTGCTATTCGGCGTTGAGCTACGCGCCCCTGTTCCCTGAGCGCACCACAGCGGTGATTGGCGATCAGGAGCTGGCGCTTCGCTCTGCGGCAGAGCTTTCCACCATTGCGCAGAAGGTATATTTGGTGGCGCCGGGATCGTCTCTGCCGGAAGGCGTGCTGACACAGAAGCTGCGGACTTCGCCGAACGTGGAAATCCTGATGAACCGCCAGGTGTTGGAAGTCAAAGGCGATCAGTTTGCCCGCAGCATCTTGATAAAAGCCCCGGATGGCAACGTGCAAGAACTGACCGCCGACGCCTTCTTCGTCGAAATGGCGCTAAAGCCGAATTCGCAGTTTGTGGAAGGATTGGTAGAGCTGGATGAACAAGGGCGCATCAAGGTGGATTGCGCCAACCGCACCAATGTACCCGGCATCTTTGCCGCCGGTGATGTGACCAGCGGTTTCGCAGAGCAGGTGCTGATCGCCATTGGCGAGGGTGCTAAGGCGGCGCTGAGCGCTTACGAATACCTGCTACCCAGATTGTAAATTTTCAAAACGCCAGACAGGCAACGGTCATTGGAATGGCGACCGTTGCCTGTTTGGGTTGAAGAGCGGACATTGACGATCTAAATCAATTTAGCGCTTTATAGCGAAATGTTCTAGAATAGTTTGGAATTCCCCCTCTCTTCTCTCTCTAAAACTCGTCCTCCGCTTTGTGCAGGCGTAAGATCAGGTGCGTCACGTCGCGCAGTTCGCCGTCTGGCAGCATGAAGTAGTCCTCGAAGGTGCAAACCGCCTCGAAACCTGCCCGGCGCAGCGCCTTGATCACCTCCACTTGTTCGCTGACCACCTGCACTTCCACCAGGTGGATATTGCGCTTGCGGGCGATGTCTATCATGGCCTGGATGAGCTTGGCGCCCAGACCGCGCCGCTTGAAATCTTTGGCAAGGAAG